>JBLRWH010000013.1:0-47586 GCA_047921395.1 Gammaproteobacteria bacterium | reverse complement strand
GTCACGGTGGACCAGCCGTTGACCACGGCGATCAGCATCAGGCCGCCGAAAATCGGCAGGCCCTCGACGCAGTTCGCATGCGCTCGCGCGAGGCGCTGCATGAACGGCGACAACCCAGCGTTGTCGGGCGTGAACCCGTTCGCAGGGACGGCCCCGGTGAGCACAAGCCGGGTTCGGAGCAGTTCCATCACCACCAGCAGGAACAATGACCAGGCGACGAATCCGGTGAGGGCGGCAAGGGTGGGGGTCATGTCGAGTTACCTATGATTGCAGTCGAATTCGACGCTAGAGAAGCGTGGCACTACGAGCCCTGGATCGACGCCGTCATTGAGCACCCGGAAGCAGAGCCGGGTGTTCTCCTTGAGCTCCTCGATCAGCGCCCGGACGTCCCCCTTGCGGCCCTTGCGTAGTGCGTCGAAAGACGCCATGGCCTTGGCCGCCGTGAGCAGCCCTTGCA
Source organism: Gammaproteobacteria bacterium (assembly GCA_047921395.1). Classification (GTDB taxonomy): domain Bacteria; phylum Pseudomonadota; class Gammaproteobacteria; order Steroidobacterales; family XN24; genus XN24. Next base: position 47,129 of record JBLRWH010000013.1, on the reverse strand, counting down.
GCACCGGGAGGAATGATTCAAGCATCTGGCCGTCCGTTACCGGGAGTCCAGCAACGCCCCGGCCAGGGCGGCTGTCAGCGCAGGATAGCGCGAGTCGCCCCGTGAGATCACGGCCTCGTGGAGTTGAAGCCCGTCACCACCATCAGGCGGCGCGACGGCTCTGCCGGCCTAGCCCTGCCCGGCGGACTTCTTGATCTTCTGCAGCAGCGCGACCTGTGCGGAGATCTGGGCGAGCTCGGCCTGGGCGGTGGCGATGTCCACCGCGCTTTCGCGGTTCTCGAGCAGATCCTGGGCGCGCTGGCGCGCCTGCAGCACGGCGGCCTCGTCGAGGTCATGGGCCCGGAGGGCGGCGTCGGCGAGCACGGTGACGGCCTTGGGCTGGATCTCGATCATGCCCCCGGAGACGTAGAAGAACAGCTCCTCGCCCTCGGGCGTCTGCACCCGCACGCCGCCGGGCTTGAGCCCGGTCAGCAGCGGCGCGTGGTTCGGCGCGATGCCGATCTCGCCGAGCTGCGCCGGTGCGTAGACCATGGCGGCGGGACCGGAAAAGATCTCTCCTTCGGCGCTGACGATGTCGACGTGGATCGTGCTCATCTGGTTCGCCTATTGCATCGTCTTGGCTTTCTCGACGGCCTCGTCGATCGTGCCGACCATGTAGAAGGCCTGCTCGGGAATCGAGTCGTACTCGCCGTCGACGATGCCGCGGAAGCCGCGGATGGTGTCCTTCAGGGAGACGTACTTGCCGGCCGCGCCGGTGAAGGCCTCGGCGACGAAGAACGGCTGCGACAGGAAACGCTGTACCTTGCGGGCGCGAGTCACGACCTGCTTGTCGTCCTCGGACAGCTCGTCCATGCCGAGAATGGCGATGATGTCCTGCAGCTCCTTGTAACGCTGCAGGGTCGCCTGCACGGCCCGGGCGCAATCGTAATGCTCGGGGCCGATGACGTGCGGATCGAGCAGGCGCGAGGTGGAGTCCAACGGGTCAACGGCCGGGTAGATGCCGAGCTCGGCGATCTGGCGCGACAGCACGAGGGTCGCATCCAGGTGGGCGAAGGTCGTCGCCGGGGACGGGTCGGTCAGGTCGTCGGCCGGGACGTACACGGCCTGGAAGGACGTGATCGAGCCGGTCTTGGTGGACGTGATGCGCTCCTGCAGCATGCCCATTTCGGCGGCGAGCGTCGGCTGGTAACCCACGGCGGACGGCATGCGCCCGAGCAGCGCGGACACCTCGGTGCCGGCCAGCGTGTAGCGGTAGATGTTGTCGATGAACATCAGCACGTCGCGGCCCTCGTCGCGGAAGTTTTCGGCGATCGTCAGGCCGGTCAGCGCCACGCGCAAGCGGTTGCCCGGCGGCTCGTTCATCTGGCCGTAGACCAGCGCCACCTTATCGAGGACGTTGGAGTCCTTCATCTCGTGGTAGAAGTCGTTGCCCTCGCGGGTGCGCTCGCCGACCCCGGCGAACACCGAGTAGCCGGAGTGCTCGATCGCGATGTTGCGGATCAGCTCCATGAGGGTGACGGTCTTGCCCACGCCGGCGCCGCCGAACAGGCCGATCTTGCCGCCCTTCGCAATCGGCATGATCAGATCGATGACCTTGATGCCGGTCTCGAGCACCTCGACCGCGGGCGCCTGGTCCTCGTAGGACGGCGGCGCGCGGTGGATCGGCATGTAGCTGTCGGTCTCGACCGGGCCGGCCTCGTCGATCGGCTCGCCGAGCACGTCCATGATGCGGCCGAGGGTCGCTTTGCCCACTGGCACCTTGATCGGCTCGCCGGTGCTCTTGACGCCGAGCCCACGCTTGAGGCCCTCGCTGGCGCCCATCGCGATGCAGCGCACGACGCCGTCGCCGAGCTGCTGCTGGACCTCGAGGGTCACGCCGGTTTCTTCGATCTTAAGGGCCTCGTAGACCTTCGGCAGGTGCTCGCGCGGGAACTTCACGTCCACCACGGCGCCGATGACCTGAACGATATTGCCAGTGCTCATGGATCAGTTTCCTCTGTCTCGATTCCGCTCGGGCGCCGTCAGACGGCCGCTGCGCCGCCGACGATCTCGGCGAGTTCCTGGGTGATTGCCGCCTGTCTCGCCTTGTTGTAGGCCAGCTGCAGCCCGTCGATCAGTTTCCCGGCATTGTCGGTGGCGCTCTTCATCGCGACCATCCGGGCAGCCATCTCGCAAGCCACGTTCTCTACCGCGCCCCGGTAGACCTGCGACTCGATGTAGCGCGCCAGCACAGCCTCGACCAGCTCCATCGAGCTGGGCTCGTAAATGTAGTCCCAGTACTTCTGGAGCTGGTCCGAATCCTCGGTCTGCGCCGGCAGCAGGGTCACCACGGACGGCTTCTGGCTCATCGTGTTCACGAACACGTTGTGCACCAGGAACAGCCGGTCGAGGTTGCCGTCGCTGTAGGCGTTCAGCATCACCTGGATGGCGCCGATCAGGTCCTGGACGCGCGGGACATCCCCGAGGTCCTGCAGGCTGGCCACGACATCCACGTTCAGGCGGCGGAAGAACTGCGCGGCCTTCCGGCCGATCAGGCAGACCTCGACCTCAACGCCTTTTTCCTGCCAGGCGCGCATCTCGCGCAGCGTGTGCCGGAACAGGTTGGCGTTCAGCCCGCCGCACAGGCCGCGGTCGGTGGACACGATGATGTAGCCGACCCGCTTCACCTCGCGCTCCTGCATGAACGGATGGCGATAATCCGGGCGCGCCTGCATCAGGTGGCCGATCACGGTGCGGATCTTTTCCGCATAGGGGCGCGACGCCGCCATCCGGTCCTGGGCCTTCCGCATTTTCGCAGCCGCGACCATCTCCATGGCCTTGGTAATCTTGGCCGTGTTGCGGATACTCTTGATCTGCGTGCGGATTTCTTTGGCGTTGGCCATACCGGGCTCCGCGTTACCAGCTGCCAGTCGAGACGAAGTCGCCGACGCCCTTCTTCATTTCGGCCGCCAGCTCGTCGTTCCAGTCGCCGGTCTCGTCGATCTTCTTCATCAGGTCTGAGTGTGCCGAATCCATGTGGGCGTGCAGCGCTTTCTCGAAGGCACCGATCTTGTCGATTTCCACCTTGTCGACGAAGCCCTCGTTGACGGCGAACAGCGTCACCGCCATCTGCGCCACCGACATCGGCGAGTACTGCAGCTGCTTCAGCAGCTCGGTCACGCGCTTGCCGCGGTCGAGCTGCTTGCGGGTCGTCTCGTCCAGGTCGGACGCGAACTGCGCGAACGCGGCCAGTTCGCGGAACTGCGCCAGCGCCAAGCGGATGCCGCCGCCGAGCTTCTTGATGACCTTGGTCTGAGCGGCGCCGCCGACGCGCGATACGGAGAGGCCGGCGTTGATGGCCGGGCGGATCCCGGCGTTGAACAGGTCGGACTCGAGATAGATCTGGCCGTCGGTGATCGAGATCACGTTGGTGGGCACGAACGCGGACACATCGCCGGCCTGGGTCTCGATGATCGGCAGCGCGGTGAGCGAGCCGGTCTTGCCCTTGACCTTGCCGCCGGTCTCGCGCTCGACGAAATCAGTGTTCACGCGCGCCGCGCGCTCGAGGAGGCGCGAATGCAAGTAGAACACGTCACCCGGGTAGGCCTCGCGGCCCGGTGGGCGGCGCAGCAGCAGCGACACCTGGCGATAGGCCCAGGCCTGCTTGGTGAGATCGTCATAGATGATCAGCGCGTCTTCGCCCTTGTCGCGGAAGTACTCGCCCATGGCGCAACCGGCGTACGGCGCGATGTACTGCAGCGCGGCCGACTCGGCGGCCGGCGATGCCACCACGATGGTGTGGTCCATGGCGCCGAATTCTTCGAGCTTGCGGACCACTTCGGCAATCGATGACTGCTTCTGGCCGATGGCGACGTAGATGCACTTCACGCCCGTGTCACGCTGGTTGATGATCGCATCGATCGCCACCGCGGTCTTGCCGGTCTGGCGGTCGCCGATGATCAACTCGCGCTGGCCGCGGCCCACCGGGACCATGGCGTCGATCGCCTTCAGGCCGGTCTGCAACGGCTGGTCCACCGACTTGCGCCAGATGACGCCCGGCGCGACCTTCTCGATCGGCGAGCTGAACTCCGTCTTGATCGGGCCCTTGCCGTCGATCGGCTGGCCGAGCGGATTGACGACCCGGCCGAGCAGCGCCTCGCCGACCGGCACCTCGAGGATCCTGCCGGTCGTCTTGACCGTGTCGCCCTCGGAGATGTGCAGGTAGTCACCCAGCACCACCGCGCCGACCGAGTCCTGCTCGAGGTTCAGCGCCAGGCCGAAGGTGTTGCCGGGGAACTCGAGCATTTCACCGTAGGCGGCGTTGGCCAGCCCGTGAATGCGCACGATGCCGTCCGTCACCGAGACCACCGTGCCGACATTGCTGGCGACGGTCGTGGACTCGAACTTGAGGATCTTCTCTTTGATCAGATCGCTGATTTCAGATGCCTTGATGGACATTTCCAGAATCCTTTAGTGCGTGACGGCGCCGGCGAGCCTTTCCAGGCGGCCGAACAGGGAACCATCGATGACCAGGTCACCGGCGCGGATGATCGCGCCGCCGAGCAATTGGGCGTCGGTGTCGCAGTGCAGGCGCACGTCGCGACCCAGGCGCTTCCTGAGTGAGCTTGCGAAGCTGTTGCGCTGGGCCTCGTCGAGCTCCACAGCGGATGTGAGCTGCACATCCACGATATTCTCCGCCTCCGCGCGCAGCAGCTCGTACTCGGCGGCAATCTCGGGCAGCCAGGCCACGCGGCCGTTGTCGGCCAGCAGCCTGACGAAGTTCGCGCCGTGCGCGCCGGCGGCATCCCCGCAGAGTTCGATGAACAGGTCGGCCAGCTCGGCGCGGGTCACCGCCGGATTGCCGATGAGCGCCTGGATGCGGGCGTCGGCGACCGCCAAGCTGCCCCGCTCGAGGAACTCAGACCAGGCCGCCAGGGCATCGTCGTCCCTGGCGATCTCGAACAGCGCCCTTGCGTAGGGCCTGGCGACGGTCATCTTCTCTGCCATGACTCAGACTCTCCGCGGGCCGGCCTAGAGCTGCCCGGCGAGGCGGTCGAGCAGGTCCCGGTGGGTGCTCGCGTCGATCTCCTTTTCCAGGAGTTGACGCGCCCCCGACAACGCGATGGCGGCGACTTCGCCACGCAGCGCCTCGCGGGCCCGGTTGGTGTCCTGCTCGAGCTCCGCGCGTGCCTGGGCGAGCATCCGCTCGCCGGCGGCCTGGGCGTTCTCTTTCGCCTCCTCGACCAGCTCGGCGCCGCGGCGCTCCGCCTGCTCGATGATCTGCGAAGCCTGCTGCCGCGCCTCGCGCAGCCGCTCCGCGACCTGGGCGTCCGCGTTCTCGAGCGCCTTCTGGCCGCGTTCCGCGGCGGCGAGGCCCTCGGCGATGCGCGCACGCCGTTCCTCCAGCGCCTGCATGACCGGCGGCCAGACGAACTTCCTGGTGAACCAGACGAAGACCAGGAAGGTCAGCATCTGGCCGAAGAGTGTCAGGTTAATGCCCACGTTTCCGACTCCCGATCAGCGTACGTTTGCTTTCAAAGACGCCATGCGTCCCGTCAGCTCCCGAGCGCGGCGAGCAGCGGATTCGCGAACAGCAGCAGCGCGGCGAACGCGACACCGATGATGGCGAGCGCGTCGAGCAGGCCGGCGACGATGAACATGCGGATCTGCAGCATGTTCGCCATCTCGGGCTGGCGCGCGGCGCCTTCGAGGAACTTGCCGCCGAGCAGGCCGAAACCGATACCGGTGCCGAGCGCGGCGAACGCGAAAATGAGTCCGACGGCCAGCGCGGTGAAGGCCTGAACTGATGCAATAGCTTCCATGGTCAATCTCCGTAGGAGGCGGTTTCTACTGGGGTGAAAATCAATGCTTCTCGTAGGCCAGCGCAATGTAAACGATGGTCAGCGTCATGAAGATGAACGCCTGCAGCGGGATCACGAGAATGTGGAAAATCGCCCACGCCGAGCCGGGCAGCCACTGGGCCCAGAACGGCAGCATGGCGATCAGGATGAAAATCAGTTCCGCAGCATACAGGTTGCCGAACAGTCGCAACGCCAGGGAGACGGGCTTCGCGATCATCTCCACGGTGTTCAGAATGAGGTTGAAGGGCACCAGCAGCGGATTCTTGCCGAAGGGGTGAAACAGGAACTCCTTGCCGAAGCCGGCGGCGCCCTTGCCCTTGATGCCGTAATAGATGATGAGCGCGAACACCGACAGCGACAGGCTGAAGGTCGCGCTCATGTCGGCCGAGGGCACGATGCGCAGGTACGGGATGCCCACCGAGGCCGCGATCACCGGGAACAGGTCGACCGGGATGAGGTCCATCAGGTTCCAGAGCAGCACCCAGACGAAAATGGTGAGCGCGAGCGGCGCGAGCAGGTCCTTGGGGCCATGAAAGGCTTCGCTGACCGACCTGTCGACGAACTCGAGGATCATCTCGACGAAGTTCTGCATCTTGCCCGGCACGCCGGACGTCACCGCGCGGGCCGCGCCCCAGAACACGCCGAGGAAAACCAGGCCGGTGATCCACGACACGACCAGGGTGTCGATATGGACCGTCCAGAACCCCTCGCCCACGGCGAGGTGCTGCAGGTGATGAGAGACATATTCGGTCGGAGAAGCTGCCATAGCCGTCATCCACCAAAGCCCTGTCGATCACGTCGCGTAAAAATCAGCGCCAGCCAGTTGACGACCAGCGTGGCGACGAACGTGACCACGAGCGGAACAAACACGTGGCTCAAAAAAATGGCTGCGGCCGAAAACAGCGCGACAGCCATCACCAGCTTTATGGCCTCCGCCTTGACGAAGGCTGAAAACACGGCCCCCGGGCCCGCTTCGGCCGGAACCGAGAACACCCGCAGCGCCATCCAGAGGCTCAGCACAACGCTGATTCCGCCTCCCGCGAGGGCCCCGAGCGCGGCTTCGCCGTCCATCATAAGCCCGTATAAAGCGGCGGCCATCAGGGTTACGCCCGATTGACCGGCGATGATCTTTCCGGGTACTGAACCGAGGCGATTTCGCATGCCGAGCGGCCTCGGCCCCCAAAAGCCGCGGGATTATATCCCCTTTCCGGCGTCGCGGCAATTTTAAAGAGTCTCGCGCAGAGGCGCAGAGAGGCAGAGAAAAGAAGAGATTTTATGTATGGGGTCGGTACGGTACGGTTAACTGCGCCGAGCCTGCGCCCAAGCGCATGTTTTGATTTCCAAAAACGGCCATTTTGAGGTGGCGTCGACTTGAACATGAGTTGCCTCGTCGGTGACCGTTGCGGAACCAGGGCTCCGAGGCACGCCGATGTACGCCGGCAAGACATTGTTCGCCCAGGTCATGGACTTCCTGCCTCGGACCACCTTCCACCGCATCGTGCAGCGATATCAAGGCAACCACCGGATTCGCACGTTGCCCTGTGCCGAGCAGTTCGGCGTCATGGCCTTCGCCCATTTCATTGCACGGGTTGGGGCGGATCACGTTGGGACACTGCTAATATGAGGTCCGGGGCGGGGCGCTCCGGCCGGATCGCGGGCGAGCCACGCTGATCCCGACAGCCCAAAAAACCCTCTTGTATCTCTGCCCCTCTGCCCCTCTGCGCGAAAATCTTCTCTTCAGCGGATGTGCGCCAGGATCCCGTCCAGCTCGTCGAGGCTGTTGTAGCTGACGACCAGCTTGCCGCCGCCGGAGGCCGCGTGCTGGACCGTGACCTTCGCGCCGAGCTTGTCGGCCAGCTCGGCCTCCAGGCGGCGGATATTCGGGTCCCGCGGCCCGGCCGCCGCCGGGGCGGGCGCCGGGTGCTGCAGCCGCTTGACCAGGCGCTCCGTCTCGCGGACCGACAGGCCCTTGGCCACCACCTCGCGGGCGGCCGCGGCCTGGGCCCTCGGTTCGGCCACGCCGAGCAGGGCCCGCGCATGACCCATCTCGATGGCCCGGCGCTCGACGAGGGCCTTGACGTCCTCACACAGCTCCAGCAGGCGCAGCAGGTTGCTGACCGCGGCGCGGGAGCGGCCGACGGCCTCGGCGGCCTGCTGGTGGGTCATCTCGAATTCGCGGATGAGCCGATCCAGGGCGCGCGCCTCCTCGAGCGGGTTCAGGTCCTCGCGCTGGATGTTCTCGATCAGGGCCATCGCGACCGCGGCCTCGTCGGGCACGTCGCGGATGATGACAGGCACTTTCTTCAGCTCGGCCAGCTGCGCGGCGCGCCAGCGCCGCTCGCCCGCGATGATCTCGTAGCGCACGCCGTCACCGCTGTCCCGGATCGGACGGATGACGATCGGCTGCACCACGCCCTGGGCGCGGATGGAGTCGGCGAGGTCCGCGAGGCTTTCCTGGCGGATGTCGAGGCGCGGCTGGTAGCGGCCGCGCTTCAGCAGTTCCACGCCGATCTCGCGGTACTGGCCGGTATCGGCGGTTTCGGGGGCGTCGACCCGGGCCCGGGTGGAGGATGACAACAGGGCGTCCAGGCCCCGGCCGAGGGAGCGTTTCTTGACAGCCATCAGATCTGGGTCTCCTTCCGGGCGGCTTCCTGGCGGCGGATCATCTCGCCGGCCAGCGCCAGGTAGGCGAGGGCGCCACGGCTGGTCTTGTCATGGAACAGGGCGGGCATGCCGAAACTCGGCGCCTCCGCGAGGCGGATGTTCCGGGGAATGACGGTCCGGAACACCTTGTCGCCGAAGTGCATGATCAGCTGCGACGAGACCTCGTTGGCGAGGTTGTTGCGCGGGTCGAACATCGTCCGCAGCAGCCCCTCGATCTGCAGCTGGGGATTCACGGCGTCGCGGATCTGTTCGACCGTGTTCACCAGCGCCGAGAGGCCTTCGAGGGCGTAGTACTCGCACTGCATGGGAATGAGCACGCCGGTGGCCGCCGTCAGGGCATTGACCGTCAGCATGTTGATCGAAGGCGGGCAGTCGATGAGGACGTAGTCGTAGGCCTGCGCGATGTCCTGCAGCGCGGTCCGCAGGCGCGTCTCGCGCCCGAACTCGTTGATCAGCCGGACCTCGGCGGTCGTCAGGTCATCGTTGCCCGGGATCAAGTCAAAGCCGCCGGGCTCCGTCCGTACCACGGCGTCGCGGGCCGCTGCCTCGCCGAGCAGCACGTCGCAGGACGACACCTCGATCTCGCGCTTGTCGACCCCGGAGCCCATGGTCGCGTTGCCCTGCGGGTCCAGGTCGACCAGCAACACGCGGCGCTTGGTCGCGGCCAGTGAGGCCGCCAGGTTGACGGCGGTCGTGGTCTTGCCGACCCCGCCCTTCTGGTTCGCGATCGCCAGTATTCTCGTCACGTCCCGGCGTCCTCGCGGCAGAATTCCAGCAGGTGGCGGCGGCCGGTGAGTCCCGGCACGGAGAGTTCGTGGGCGGCGTGGAGCTGCCACCCGGCCGGCAGGGCCTCGAGCTCCGCCTCGGGGAACGCGCCTTTCATGGCGAGCAGGCGCCCGCCGTCCTGAGCCAGGTGTCCGGCGACGCGAATGAAATCGGCGAGCGAGGAAAACGCCCGGCTCAACACCACTTCGAAGCCCTCTGCATCCTCATGATCCTCGGCGCGCGCCTTGATGACCTGGACATTATGGAGCCCCAGGCGGGTGACTGCATGCTCGACGAACCGCGTCTTCTTGCCGGACGAATCGAGCAGCACGAACTGCTGCCCGGGTCTTGCCATCGCCAGCACCAGCCCGGGCAACCCCGCGCCCGTGCCCACGTCGAGCACGCGGCCCGCGCCGACAAACGGCAGCACGACCAGGCTGTCCATCAGGTGGCGCGAGACCATTTCCTCCGGTTCGCGCACGGCCGTGAGGTTGTAGACCCGATTCCACTTGACCAGCAACTCGAGGTAATTCAACAGCATCCTCGAGAGCTCCGGCGCATCGCCGAGATGCAGCGCCAACAACCCGTCCTCGATCTGCTCCTGAACTCGGGATATTTCCACCTGGGCCCCTCGTCGTGGGCCCGGAAGTATAAGGGGGACACTGCCGATTTGGCCAAATCGGCAGTGTCCCCCTCGGGCTCTGTCGGGTCGAGGCCTCAGTCTTTCGCCTTGCCCTTGTTCTTGTCCTTGCTCTTGTCGCCAGCCCCGGCATCGCCCTCGGGCTTGCCGTAGGCGCCGTCCTTCGGATCCGCCGCCTGGGGACTGCGCATCATGCCCCGGTGCGCCTGCCGCTCCTCGGGCGTCATCGCCTCCCAGCGCTTGCGCATCTCTTCCCGGTGCGCCTGGCGTTCCTCGTTAGTGAGCTGGCGCGCTTCGCCCCGGGCGCCGTCGCCCCGGTACTTGCGGAGCTCCTCGCGCTTCGCCGCCCGCTCCTCTTCGCTGAGCCCGGCCCAGTACGCATCGGCCCGGCGGCGCACCTCGGCCCGCTCCTCGGGACTCATCTCGTCCCAGCGCTCGCGGACTTCCTCGCGCTCTTCCTCCGACATCCCGTGATACGGCGGCGGGGGCTCGGACAGCGCCGGAAAGGCCACCGAGACGAGCGCGGCGGCCGCGAGACCATAAATCAACTTCCTGATTCTCATACTATTCTCCATGAGGTTTTCCTGCCCGGGGCCAACCGGAACCCGGACGCTTGATTGGACCGCGCCGCAGTGGCCGGGTTCGACCCGGCCCTACGCGCCGTTGCTGACCAACAGCGCCATGAACTCGTCCACCGGCGTCTCTTCGAGCTGGTACTGGTCGGCACACAGCGAGGTCAGCGCCGCGAATTGCCGCTCCGACAGCCGGCCCCTGACGCTGTGCTCGAACTTGCGCACCAGCGCCGGGAGGCCCTCGGCGCGGCGCTTGTAATGCCCGATCGGGTAGGCCACTGCCACGCGCTCGGTCGCCGTGCCGTCGTGGAAAAACACCTGCACGGCGTTGCCGATGTGGCGCTTCTCCGGGTCGTAGTAGTCGCGCGTGAAGTCCTCGTTCTCGCGCACGGTCATCCTGTCCCGCAACGCGTCCACCCGCGGATCACGGGCGACCGCATCCTCGTAGTCCGCTGCCACCAGGCGGCCGAACAGCAGCGGAATCGCCGTCATGTACTGGATGCAGTGATCGCGGTCGGCCGGGTTGTCCAGCGGGCCGGTCTTGTCGATGATCCGCACGCCGGACTCCTGGGTCTCGATGACGATTTCCCTGATATCGTCGAGCCGGCCGCGGACCGCCGGGTGCAGCGTCATCGCGGCTTCGACCGCCGTCTGGGCATGGAACTCGGCCGGAAAAGAGATCTTGAACAGCACGTTCTCCATGACGTAGCTGCCGTACCCCTGGTTGAGCACCAGGTCCCGGCCGCCGAACAGCACGTCCTGGAAGCCCCAGCGCGGCGCGGTCAGCGCCGACGGGCAGCCCATCTCGCCGGCCAGGGCCATCAGGGCGTGGCGCACGCCGCGGCGGGTCGCGTCGCCGGCCGCCCAGCTCTTGCGCGAGCCCGTGTTGGGCGCGTGCCGGTAGGCGCGTAGCGCGCCGCCGTCGAGCCAGGCGTTCGATACGGCGTTGATGATCTGGTCGCGGCCGCCGCCGAGCATCTTGGTCGCCACGGCCGTCGAGGCGATCCGCACCAGCAGCACGTGGTCGAGGCCGACCCGGTTGAAGCTGTTCTCCAGCGCGATGACGCCCTGGATCTCGTGCGCCTTGATCATCGCCTCGAGCACGGCGCGCATCCGGAGCGGCTCATCACCCTCGGCGGCCTGCTTGCGGGACAGGTAATCGGCCACCGCCAGGATGGCGCCGAGGTTGTCGGAGGGATGGCCCCACTCGGCCGCCAGCCACGTGTCGTTGAAGTCCAGCCAGCGCACGAGCGCGCCGATGTTGAACGCGGCCTGGACGGGGTCGAGCTCCCAGCCGGTGCCGGGCACCCGGGCGCCGCCGGGCAGCGTCGCCCCCGGCACGACCGGCCCGAGCAGCTTGGTGCAGGCGGGATAGTCGAGCGCCTGGAACCCGCAGGCGAGGGTATCCATGAGACAGTAGCGGGCGGTCTCGAGCGCCGTGGCGCTGTCGATCTCGTACCCGTGCACGTAGTCGGCGATATCGACCAGGACCTTGTCCGGGTCGGGGCGCCTCGCGGAACGGATGTCCGGGCCGGAAATGACGACTCCCTGGGCCGCGCCCGCTCAGCCGCGCTGGTCGATCGGCGTCCAGGCCTGCAGGCCAGGCCCCGTGTAGTCGGCCGCCGGCCTGATGAGCCGGTTGTTGGCGCGCTGCTCCATGATGTGCGCCGCCCAGCCGGTCGTGCGCGAGCAGACGAAGATCGGCGTGAACAGCGCGGTGGGGATGCCCATGAAGCGGTAGGCGCTCGCCGAATAGAAGTCGGCGTTCGGGAACAGCTTCTTCTCGTCCCACATGACCTTCTCGATGGCCTCGGAGACCGGGAACACCACCTTGTCGCCGCACTCGCTCGCGAGCTGCTGCGAGAAGGCCTTGATGACCTTGTTGCGCGGGTCGGAGGTCGTGTACACGCGATGGCCGAAGCCCATGATCTTGTCCTTGGCCTCGAGCATGGCGCGCACGCCGCGGTCCGCCGCCTCGGCACTGTCGAACTTCTCGATCAGCTCCATCGCGGCCTCGTTGGCGCCACCGTGCAACGGGCCGCGCAGCGCGCCGATCGCCCCCGTGATGGCCGAATGGAAGTCCGACAAGGTCGCGGCGATGACCCGCGAGGTGAAGGTCGACGCGTTGAACTCGTGCTCGGCATACAGGATCAGCGAGACGTCGAGTACGCGGCGGTGGACCTCCGACGGCGGCTGGCCATGCAGCAGGTGCAGGAAATGCCCAGCGACGCTATCGTCGTCGGTCACCGTGTCGATGCGGATGCCGTCCGTATGGAAGCGCCACCAGTAGAGCAGCATCGACGGGAATGCCGCCAGCAGGCGGTCCGCCACGTCGAGCTGGTTCGAGAAATCGCCCTCGGGCTCGAGGTTGCCGAGCAGCGAACAGGCGGTGCGCAGCACATCCATCGGGTGGGCGTTCGCCGGCACGGTCTCGAGCGTCGACTTCAGCGCCTCGGGCAACGCGCGCATCCCCTTGAGTCGCTGCACGTAAGCATCGAGCTCGGCCTGGGTCGGCAGCTTGCCGTAATGGAGCAAGTAGGCGACTTCCTCGAACCGGGCGTGTTCCGCCAGGTCGTAGATGTCGTAGCCGCGGTAAGTCAGCCCGGCCCCTTCCTTGCCCACGGTACAGATGGCGGTTTCGCCGGCCGCGACGCCTGCGAGCCCGCCGGCTTTCTTGTCCTTGCTGCTGCTCATTGCTTTTCTCCCTGGCTCTTCGTGGTTGCGCCATCCTGCGAGAACAGCGCGTCGAGCTTGCGCTCGTAATCGTGGTAGCCGAGCACCTCGTAGAGCTCGGTGCGGCTCTGCATGGTGTCGACCACGGCCTGCTGCGTGCCCTCGCGGCGCAGCGTCTCGTATACGGCCAAGGCCGCGGCGCTCATCGCGCGGAAGGCCGACAACGGGTAGAGCACGAGGCGCGCCCCCGCGCCGGCGAGTTCGCCGGTCGTGAACAGCGGCGTCTTGCCGAACTCGGTGATGTTGGCGAGCACCGGCACGCCGACAGCCGCGGTGAACTCCCGGTATTCGTCGAGGGTCGTCAGCGCCTCGGCGAAGATCATGTCGGCGCCGGCCGCCACGTAGGCGAGGGCCCGCTCGATGGCCTGCGGCTGGCCCTCGACGGCATGCGCGTCCGTCCGGGCCATGATCACGAATGCGTCGTCGGTCCGGCCGTCCACGCAGGCGCGAATCCGGTCGCACATCTCCTCGCTCGAGACCAGCGCCTTGCCGGGCCGGTGGCCGCAGCGCTTGGCCGAGACCTGGTCCTCGATGTGCAGGGCGCCCGCGCCGGCGCGGATCATCTCGCGCACGGTGCGGGCGATATTGAACGCCGCGCCCCAGCCGGTGTCGGCGTCCACCAGCAGCGGCAGGTCCGTAGCGCCCGTGATGCGCCGGATGTCCTCGCAGACATCGTTGAGGCTGGTCATGCCGAGATCCGGCAAACCGAAGGAGGCGTTCGCGACCCCGGCGCCCGAGAGGTAGATGGCCTTGAACCCGGCGCGTTCGGCCAGCAGGGCGCTGTAGGCGTTGATGGTGCCGACGACCTGCAAGGGGCGCTCGGACTCAAGGGCGGCGCGGAAGCGGGCGCCGGCAGACTGGGTCTCAGGCATGAACGACTCCCTGTGGATAGCGGGTGCGATTGCTCGAGCAGCCCGTTATTTTAGCAGGCGCGCCGGCCTTGTAGCGGTTTCTGCGGCAATCCCTGATGGCCAAAGGCCAGCCCGGGCTGTCCCCGGGCCCGGCCGCGCCTAGCGCCGCAGGTCGACGATCGTCCGGCCACGTACCTGGCCGTCGATATATTCGCCGAAAGCGCGATGAAGTTCGCTTAATGTGACGGCTTTGTGCGCGATCTGGTCGAGATGGCGCGGCTTCAGGCTGGTCGCCAAGCGATCCCAGACCTCGATGCGCAGCGGCCGTGGCGTCGCGACCGAGTTCACGCCGAGCAGGTTCGCGCCGCGCAGGATGAACGGCATGACGGTCGTGTGCAGCTCGTGGCTCTGCGCGAGACCGATGGAAGCGATCGAGCCCCACCAGTCCATCGTGCGGGTCAGCCAGGCCAGGGTCTCGCCGCCGAGATTGTCCACGGCGCCCGCCCACATGGCCTTCTCCAGCGGCCGCGTGCCCATCTCGAACTCGCCGCGCACCAGCACCTCGGCGGCCCCCAGCGCGCGCAGGTCGTCGGCGGCCTCCGCCTTGCCGGTCAGCGCCGTTACCCGGTAGCCGCGCCCGGCGAGCATGTCGACCGCCAGGCTGCCGACGCCGCCCGTGGCGCCCGTCACGATGACCGGGCCATTGTCCGGCGCGAGGCCATTGTGCTCGAGGCGGTGGATCGCCAGGCCCGCCGTGAATCCCGCGGTGCCCAGCTGCATGACAGAGCGCGGGTCCAGGCCGGCCGGGATCGGGATCACCCAGTCGCCGCGCACGCGCGCGTATTCTGCATAGCCGCCGTCGTGTTCCTCGCTGAGGCCGCAGCCGGTCACGAGCACCGCATCGCCCGGCTGGTAGCGCGCATCGGAAGAGCTGACGACCTCGCCGGCCACGTCGATGCCGCCGACCAGCGGGAAACGCTTAAGGATCCGGCCCTTGCCGGTCGCCGCCAGGGCGTCCTTGTAGTTGATGCTGGAGTAGTGGCCGCGGATGACCACCTCGCCTTCCCCGAGATCATCGAGGGTCAGGGTCTCGAGGCGCGGCTCGACGCCCTTGCCTGCCTGGTGAATCCGGAATGCTCTGAATGAAGTCATGCTCGATCTCCTTTTGCCTTGCCGGCCAGCCAGACCGCGAGGCCCTGGGCGTTCAGCGACAAGTCCATGCCGACGATTTCCTCCCGCAGCGCCGGGTCCGGATCGACGCCGTGCTCGTCGAGGCGCGCGAACATCCAGTCGCGCAGCGCCGCCCGGATGGACGCCTCCGGATCGTCATCGTCGCGCCGCGCGGTCGCGATCTGCACGTACGCGTCGAGGTCGCGGTGCAGCTGGGGTGCCAGCGTCGCGGGCGCCGAGACCCGGCTGAAGTGCGTCAGGAAGGCGCATTCCGGCCGGTAGGACAGCAGGCGCCGGATGGTTGCGTGGGCCGCCTCCGGATCGAACTGCACCGGCGTGGTCGTCGGGAATATGAACGGGCCCACGGCCGTATCGAGTTCGCGATAGGAAATGCCAAAGCAGTCGCCCGTGAACACGGCGGCCGCGGTCGGGTCGATGATGCAGTAATGGTGCTTCGCGTGGCCCTCGGTGTGGATGAATTCGAACTCGCGGCCGGCGAGCGCCAGCCGTTCGCCGTCCTCAACGGTGCGCACGCGCTCTGCGGGAATCGGCCGGATCTCGCCGTACAGGGCGTTGAACGCCTCCTCGCCGTAGACCGTTTTCGAGCCCTCGATCAGCCGGCCCGGGTCGATCATGTGGCGCGCGCCGCGCGGATCCAGCACCGCAGTCGCGTTGGGCAGCGCCGCCAACAGAGTGCCGGCACCGCCCGCGTGGTCCAGGTGCACGTGGGTCACGAACACCCAGTCCACCTGCTCGGGCTCAAGGCCCTTCGCCTCCAGCGCGGCCAGCAACAGCGGCACGGAGAGGCTCGTGCCCGTGTCCACGAAGGCCGCGCGGCCGCGGTGGACGATGAGGTGGCTCGCATCCAGGCCGGGACGCACGTACTCGGTGTCGATGGCCGTGATCCCGGCGTCGAAATCGATCAGACTGGGTTTGCGCAATTGAATATCCCCGTTCGCAGCTGCCCCGATTGTCTCGCCTCGTGCGGCGATGAGCAAAGGACCCGCGAACGGGGGCCCGGTGGCCCTAGCGCTTGGGAACGGTGAGCGCCTGCATCGCGGCGTAATATGCCGCCAAGTCCTCGATATCCGCATCCGACAGGTTAGCCGCCATGGGCGCCATCAGCGCGTTGTTGCGTTCGCCGCTGCGGTACTGCTTCAGCGCGTGCACCAGGTAGCTGGCGTACTGGCCGGCCAGGACCGGGAAATTCGGGGCAATGCCGCGGCCGTCCCCGCCGTGGCAGGCGGCGCAGGGCGCGGACTTCGCGCGCCCGAGCGCAGGGTCGCCTGCGTGGGCCGTCCCCGCCAGCAGCAGCACGGCGGCGAATACGGACAGGCCGGAAAGATTCATGCGCATGCTCACTGTCCCTGCTCCTCGAACCACTTGGCGATCGCCTCGATCTCTTCCGCAGTGAGCGTCGCGGCATTGGCGTGCATGGTCGAATGGGGCCGGTCGCCGCTCGCATAGGCGCGCAAGGCGTCGCCGATGTACTGCGCATGCTGCCCGCCGAGCTTCGGCACGTGATAGGTCGGATAGGCGTTCTTGTAGCCCGGGATCGCGTGGCAGCCGAGACACGTCTCCACCGCCAGCGGGCGCTCGCTGGCCAGGGCGGCAGTCGAGGCCAACAGGGCGCCCAAGGCCAGTCCGATCGTTACGGCTCGCGGTCGCATCAGGCAAGCATCCTTCGAGTGGTCGTGGTGGCACCGATAAGCCGCGGTATGTTAATCAGGGAAAATCGAAAAAGCCAATTGCCCGGCCCACGCCACGGAGACCCAAGATGCTGCACTCTCGTACTCTCGTACTGGTCGCGATCCTCGCGTTGTTCGCCATGCCGTCCCTGGTCCGCGCCGGCGAGCCGGCCGTCGTCACCGCCACCGGCGAAGGCCGCGTGGAGGTCGCGCCCGATCTCGCCTGGCTCGGCTTCGGCATCAGCGCGCGGCAGCCCACCGTGGCGGAGGCGCGTGACGAGGTCGCCCGCGGCGTGGCGCGGCTGATCGCGCTGGCCCGCGACACCGGCCTGCGAGATGAACACATCGCGACGGCCGCGCTCAGCGTCAGCCCCGAGTTCGACTGGCACCCGGAAACCCGCCAGCGGCGCCTGCTGGGGTACGTCGTGAGCCGCCAGGTGACGCTCAAGCTGACCGACCTCGCCAAGCTCGGCGAATTGACCGAGCAGGCGCTCGGGCTCGGGGTCACCGAGGCCTCGCCGGCGGCGTTCGACACCGCGCGGCGTGTCGAACTCGAGGCGGAGGCGCTTGCGGCCGCGGCTCGGGATGCGCGCGCGCGGGCGAAGGTGATGGCCGAAGCACTCGACGTCGGCATCGGTGCTCCGGTGCGGATCGATGCCGGGGGGGCCGCCTCGGCGCCGCGTCCCATGATGCGGGCAATGGTGAGCGCGGAGGCCGACGCCATGGGCGGCGCGGAGACCTACCAGCCGGGGCTGATCCGTATCACGGCCCAGGTCACCGCCGCTTTCAAACTGGTCGTTCCCTAGACAGCTCTCAGCATTCCCGCCCGGGGTCGCGACAGAGCTTGACGAAGCGGCTCGGGTGAATGTTGAGCGGGTTGTCCTCGATGCCGCGCACGTGCGGTTTCACGAGCTTCTTGCTGACATAGAAATACAGCGGCATCAGCGGCGCGGCCGCCAGCGCGCGCGACTCCGCCTGCGCGAGCAGCCGCAGGCGCGACGCGCGATCCGGCCGGTGTGCGGCAGCCTGCAGCATCCGCTCGTATTCGGGGTCGGCCCAGCCGGTGCCGTTGACCGGGCTGTCGGCGGCCAGGATGCCGAGAAAGCTCTCGGGCTCCGCGAAATCGGCGATCCAGCTGCCGCGGTACACCTGGGTCACGTCGCCGGCGCGCACGTTGCCGAGCAGCACGCGGAATTCCTCCCGCACCAGGCGGGTCTCCACGCCGAGCGCCTCCTTCCACAGCGCGCTGACCGCCACGGCGATCCGGTCGTGCAGCTCGCCGGTGTTGTAACGAATCTCCAGCTCCAGCGGCTGGTCGGGCCCGTAGCCGGCCTCGGCGAGCAGCCGGCTGGCCAGTTCGACCCGGTCGCGCCGGCGCGCCTCGCACTCCTCGTCGCTCGGCATCTCGTAGCCATGCAGGCCGGGGGGCACCAGGGAACAGGCCGGCTGTTCGCCGGCGCCCACGATCCGGCTGGCGATCAGCTCGCGATCCGCCGACAGCGATAGCGCCCGGCGCACACGCACGTCGTCCAACGGCGGGCGCCGGGTATTGAAGCCATAGAAGTAAACCGCGAGATAGGGGCTGATGCGGAGCTGGTCCGCCATATTTTCCTTGAGCCAGGGCACGCGCGACACGGGTACGGTGTACGTAATGTCGAGTTCCCCGGCGCGATAGCGCGACAGCTCGCTGGCGTGGTCGGCGATGGGCAGGTAGCGCACCTGGTCCACGGCGACCGTGCCCGCGGCCCGGTATCCCGGATTGCGCAGCACCAGCAAGTGCGAGCCGGGCAGCTGCGAATCGAAGCGGAAGGCGCCGCTCGAGATCCGGCCGTCGGCCGGCACGTCGGCGCGCCGCGGCGACGCGGCGGGATGCGCCAGCAATTCCGGCAGCCACGGCACGGGGCGCGTGAGCGAGATCCGCAGGCGGTCCTCGGCCTCCGCGGCTACGGCCGCGATGGCGTCGAACAGGGCCGCGTGCGGGGACGCCACAGCTGGGTCCGCGAGACTGCGGAAGGCATGCTCGAAGTCTGTCGCCTGCACCGCACGGCCGTCCGACCAGCGTGCTGCCGGATCGAGCTCGAAGGTCCACGCGAGGCCATCGGCGGAGACTTGCCAGGCACTGGCCGCGCCCGGAATCACCTGTCCTCCGGCATCCAGCCCCGTCAGGCCCTCGTGCAGGTCGCGCAGCACGTTCAGCGCCGGCTCGCTACGCGCCTGCAGCGGGTCGAGTGATTCCGGGTCGGTGTTGTTGCCGCGTACGAACTCGACCGCCGCGCCGCCGCCGCCCGGCGGTACGGCAGCAGGCCGCAACACCAGCCACGCCATGAGCGAGAAGAGTGCAAGGGCGGCGACGAGCCAGGCGGGCCTGGGGGAGGGCATGTCAGAAACCTCGTTGCGGGACGTCGATGGAAAGGTGCCGCGAATAGGTCCGGTTCAGCACATTCGTGCGGAACCCGCGCACCCATGGCTTGACCAGCCGTTTGCCGACTGCGTGGTAGAGGGGCAGGACGGGGTAGTGTTCGAGCATGCGGCGCTCCGCCGCCTCGAGCAGCGCCCTGCGCCGCGCCGGGTCGGGCTCGATGGCCGCGGCCGCCAGCAGCCGCTCGTACTCCGGATCATCGTAACCGGTGTCGTTCACGGCGCCGTCGGTCGCCAGGATCTCGAGGAAGTTGGAGGCATCGTTGTAGTCACCCGTCCAGGAGAGGCGCAGGATCTGCCACTGCCCGGGATCCTTGCGGCGCGCCAGCAGGACGCGGAATTCCTCGTTATGCAGGGTGGCCTCGACCCCAAGGTTCTCGCGCCACATGGCGGCCACGGCCACGGCGACCCGGCGCAGGTTCTCGTTGGTGTTGTAATGCACCTCGACCCGCAGCGGTCGCTCGGGACCGTAGCCGGCCTCCGCCAGCAGGGCCCGCGCTGCCTCGATGCGATTCGCCATGGGCTCGTCCCGCCACGGGAATGTTTGCGCTTCGTAGTTCGCGACGCCGGGTGGCACCAGGCCGTACGCGGGATGATCGCCGAGCCCGGTGACACTGCCGGTGAGCCGTTCCCGGTCGATGCTCATGGTCAGCGCCTGGCGAACGCGCCGGTCGTCGAGCGGCGGGCGCGCCGTGTTGAACAGCCAGAATTGCGTCGACAGAATGGGCGCGACATGGAACTCGTCGGTCAGATTCTCACGCGCCCACTGGTAGCGCGATAATGGAAGCTGCAGCGCGAAATCGAGGTCGCTGGCCCGGTAACGGTTCAGCTCGGCCTCGGCCACGTCGAACGAGTAGAAGCGCACCGTGCCGATCTGCGGCGGGTCGCGAAAATGCGGGTTCCGCACC
Source organism: Gammaproteobacteria bacterium (assembly GCA_047921395.1). Lineage (GTDB taxonomy): Bacteria > Pseudomonadota > Gammaproteobacteria > Steroidobacterales > XN24 > XN24. The sequence goes on along the minus strand of JBLRWH010000013.1, from coordinate 26,880 downwards.
ACCTGGACGTGGCTCTGGACCTCCCAGGCGTCGAGGCGATACGCCCCGTTGGAGACCAGCGCCCCCGGCCGGGCGAAGCGCGCACCGTGCGCCTCGAGACTCGGGCCGTGAACCGGGAAGGTGATCGGGTGGGTCAGCAGCCCTAGCAGGTACGGCGTGGGGCTCCGTAGCCGCAGCGCCAGGCGGAACTCGCCGGGCGCTTCCACCCCGAGCGTGTCCGGCGGTTGCCGCCCCGCGACGATTTCCGCGGCGCCCGCGAAGGGTGCCAGCAGGGAGGCGCTCGAGCTGGCCGTCGCCGGATCCACCGCGCGCCTCAGGCCAGTGACGAAATCGGCCGCGACCACCGGGTCGCCATTCGACCAGCGGCCGTCCGGCCGGAGCGTGAAGGTCCAGGTCAGCCCGTCGGCCGAGATCTCCCAGGATTCCGCGGCGCCCGGCACCAGTTCCCCTTCCGGCGTCTCGCCCACGAGGCCCTCGAACAGGTCGCGAATGATCTCGCGGCTGGACTCGTCCTCCGCACGCTGCGGATCCAGCGTATCCGGCTCGGGGCCGTTGCCGCGCCTGAACACGACCTCGGTTGCCGCATCCTGCGCTTCCGGCCCCGGGGCCGGCGAGCAGCCCGCTGCGGCAAGCGCCATGCCGAGCACCAGCAGTATGGTGGCTCGCCGGTGCCCTGGCGTCACTCGGGGGCTCCGGCGTCGCCTGCCACGAGGTAGAAGTGCCGGCTCGGATGCAGGTCCATCGGGTTGGGCGCCCAGCCCCGCACCTCCGGCTTGACCAGTCTGCGCCGGACATCGAAATACAGCGGGATGATCGGTTGCTCTTCGAGCAGCAGCTGCTCGGCCTCGGCCAGCAGCGCGAGGCGACGGCGCGGATTGCGCGCCTGCATTGAGGCCTGCAGCAATTCATCGTAGTTTACGTTGTGCCAGCCGGTGGCGCTGGCACCGGTCTCGGAGTCGAACAGGCCCATGAAGGCGAAGGGGTCCCGGAAGTCCGCGGCCCAGCCCGAGCGGTGCGCCATCGTCGTACCCAGGTCTGCACGCGACTCGAGAAATTCCGCGAAGGGCTCCTCGCGCAGGAGCACCTGCGCCCCGAGGGTTTCACGCCACATGGCGCCGACCGCAATCGCGAGCCGCCGGTTGTTCAGTCCACCCGGGTAGAGCAGCTCCAGCTCCAGCGGGCGCTCGCGGCTGTAACCGGCGGCGGCGTAGAGCCGGCGCGCCTCCTCGACCTGCTCGCGCCGCGGCAGCTCCGCCCATGCCGGCTCGCGGCCGGGGTACTCGGGCATCGGTGGAACCCAGGTATAGGCGGGCAATTCACCAGCACCGGTCACCGAGCGCACGATCAGGTCCCGGTCCACCGCCATCGCCAGGGCGCGCCGCAGCCGCGGGTCGCCATCGAACGGCGGCCGCGTGACATTGAGGCCCAGCCAGGTCACCGCCAGGCGCGGCGTAATGACCAGCTCGTCGCCGAGACGACGCCGTACCCAGCCCAACTGGTGATGCGGCACATCGGCGGTCCAGTGCAGCTCGCCGGCCTGGTAACGCTTGAGCTCGACGTCCTGGTCCTCGATCGCGTAGTAGACGACCCGGTCGATCGCGACGTTCGGCCGGTCCCAGTAGTTGTGATTGCGCACCAGCGCGACGTGCATGTCCGCCTGCCATTCGGACAGGTAGAAGGGTCCGTTACTCACGAGCCGGCCGGGACGCGCGAAGGTGTCGCCATGCTCCAGGAGGCCGGGACGGTAGATCGGCGAGCTGACGGGGTGTGTCAACAGCTCGAGCAGCCACGGCGTCGGTGCGGCGAGGCGGATGAGCAGGGTGCGCTCGTCCAGCGCCTCCACGCCGAGCTCCTCCGGGGACATTCGCCGGGTCATGACTCCGCGGGCGTTCAGGACCGGCGCCAGCAGCCCGGCCGCCGCGGATCCCGTGGCCGGATCCAGGGCGCGCCGCAGGCCGGCGACGAAGTCCTCGGCCGTGACCGGCTCGCCGTTCGACCACCGGGCGTTGTCGCGCAATGTGAAGTGCCAGCTCAGCCCGTCCGAACTGGTGTCCCAGCGCTCGGCGACACCCGGCACCGGCGTCCCGTCGGGCGCCGTGCCGACCAGGCCCTCGAACAGATCCCGCAGGATGTTCGTCGAAGGCACCGAGACCGCGCGGTGCGGATCGAGCGTTAGCGGTTCGGCGCCATTGCCCCGCTTCAGCACCTGCACGCCGGGCTTGAGGGGCTCGCCGCCCGGCCCCGCCGGCTCGCTGCAGCCCGCCAGCGCCAGCACGAGCCACAGCGCCCCGGCGAGCGCCAGCATCGCGGGCGCCGCCTGCGAACGCCTGGGGATTCGCCCGGGCACGGCGTCAGGCCACCTCGCCGTCGGGACGGCGATGGCGCTTCAGGTGCACCAGCAGCAACGACATGGCGGCCGGCGTCATGCCCGGCAACCGCGCCGCCTGGCCCAGCGTAGCGGGGCGCACCGCGATCAGCTTCTGGCGCACTTCGTGCGAAAGCCCCCGGACGCCCTCGTAATCGAGATCGTCCGGCAGCCGGGCGGCTTCCTGGCGGCGCTGGCGATCGATCTCGAGCTGCTGGCGCCGGATATAGCCATCGTAGCGCGTGCGGACCTCGATCTGCGCCGCGATCTCCGGCGCGACGCCGTCGTGGCCGACGCAGCCGAGCGCGACGAGATCGCCATAGCCGACCTCTGGCCGACGCAGCAGCTCCAGCGCCGTCGTCTCGCGCGACAGCGCACCGCCCGGGAACCGGGCCGCCTCCTCGGGCGTAAGCGCCGCGGGCCGCACGAGGCAGCCGGCAAGGCGCTGCGTTTCGCGCGCCACGGCCTCGCGCTTCTGCTCGAAGCGGCTCCAGCGCGCATCGTCGACCAGCCCGAGCGCGCGTCCCTGCGGCGTCAGGCGCTCGTCGGCATTGTCCTCGCGCAGCAACAGGCGGTACTCGGCGCGGCTGGTGAACATCCGGTAAGGCTCGGCGGTGCCGCGAGTCACCAGGTCGTCCACCAGCACACCGATGTAGGCCTCGTGCCGCCCCGGAATCCACGGCGCTGCGTCGCGCACGGCCAGCGCAGCATTGATGCCGGCGAGGATGCCCTGCGCCGCCGCTTCCTCGTAGCCCGTCGTGCCGTTGATCTGGCCGGCGAAAAACAGGCCACGGAAGTGCCTCGTTTCGAGGCTGGACCTGAGGTCGCGCGGATCGAAATAGTCGTACTCGATCGCGTAGCCGGGCCGCGTGATGTGCGCGCGCTCGAAGCCCGGAATGCTGCGTACGAGCTCGAGCTGCACGTCGAAGGGCAGGCTGGTCGAGATGCCATTCGGATAGACCTCGCGTGTATCGAGCCCCTCGGGTTCCACGAACACCTGGTGCGAAAGCTTGTCCGCGAAGCGCGTGACCTTGTCCTCGACCGAGGGACAGTAGCGCGGGCCGATGCCCTCGATGACGCCGCTGTACATCGGCGAGCGGTGCAGCCCGGCGCGAATGATGTCGTGGGTGCGCTCGGTGGTCGCCGTGATCCAGCACGGCACCTGGCGCGGATGATCCTCGTGCCGGCCGATGAAGCTGAACACCGGCCGCGGGTCATCGCCGGGCTGTTCGCGGAGGCGCGTGAAATCGAGGCTGCGGGCGTCCAGGCGCGGCGGCGTGCCGGTCTTCAGGCGTCCCACCCGCAACGGCAACTCGCGGAGGCGCGCCGCGAGCCGGTTCGACGGCGGGTCGCCCGCGCGTCCGCCCTCGTGGCTCGACTCGCCGACGTGGATCCGCCCGCCGAGGAAGGTGCCGACGGTGAGCACCACCGCGTGGGCCCGAAATTCCAGCCCCATCGCGGTGACGACGCCGACGACGCGCTCGCCCTCGAGCAGCAGGTCCGCGACCCCTTGCTGGAACAGCTCGAGTCCGGGCTGCGCTTCCACGATCTGCCGGATGGCGCGCCGGTACAGGGCGCGGTCGGCCTGGGCGCGCGTGGCCCGCACGGCGGGACCCTTGCGGGCATTGAGGGTCCGGAAATGGATCCCGGCAACGTCGGCGGCGCGCGCCATTACGCCGCCGAGCGCATCGATTTCGCGCGCCAGGTGACCCTTGCCAATGCCGCCGATCGCCGGGTTGCAGCTCATCTGGCCGATGGTCTCGATGTTCTGGGTCAGGAGCAGCGTGCGCGCGCCCATCCGCGCGGCCGCGAGCGCGGCCTCGGTTCCGGCGTGGCCGCCGCCGACGACGATGACATCGAAATTTTCGGGGTGCTGCATTGCAATTATTCTGCCGTTATCCGCGGCGCATAATCCACAAAAAAGCCATCATACTCGCCATACTCGGCAGAGTTCAGTGGTCGGCCACGACCATAAGGGGTTCTTTTTCTGAGAATCGAGTCACAGCGGTCGCCCCGCTGCTGGCTCACTCTTCATTCTCCCGGTCAACGCCTGTCCGACCGGCTGATGGAGCAGATTTCTTGGGAAATGCGTTACCGAACCGCAAGCGCACCGACCCTGCGGCGGACATGGACGCCAAGCAGGCGATCCGGTTGCGCCGCTTCCACATGGCGCTGGCCTCGTATGCCCTGTGGGTCAGCATCGCGCTGATTGCGTGGGCGGGCGGGCTGATCGTGATGCCCATCTGGCTGGTCGCCGCCACGCTGGGCGGCATCGTCGTGTCCAATGTCTGGTTCTGGTACTTGCTTCGTTCGGGGCGGAGCCTTTTGTACGCGGACCCATCATTGACGTTCCAGCAAGTCGCGCTGGCGCTGCTGTGGATCCTGGTGGTCATCGGCGCATCGCATCCCGATCGCAGCCTGATGATGGTCGTCTACATCGTCGTGATGCTGTTCGGCATCTTCCGGCTGGACCGAAACGATTTCCTGAAACTCACGCTCCTCACCCTGCTCGGATACGCGGCCGTCGTGGCGACCGACCTCGTGATCCGCGACGTCGAGGTGCGGCTCTTCGACGAGACCGTGCGGTTCCTGGTGCTGGCCTCGTGCCTGCTGTGGTGCACTTTCTTCGGCACCCATGTGGCGCAGCTGCGTTCCCGGCTCCGGCAGCAGAACGAAGCGCTGCAACAGCACATCAAGGAATCCAGGCGCATCGCGGAGCGCGATCACCTGACCTGGGCCTACAACAGGCGCTACATCATGGGCGCTCTCGAGGACGAACGCGCCCGCTCCGAACACCGGCACGCGCCGTTTGCGATCGTCATCTTCGATCTCGATCACTTCAAGCTCATCAACGACCGCCACGGCCACATGATCGGCGACCGCGTGCTGACCCGCTTTTCCGCCATCGCACGCCGCGAGCTGCGTGGCGCGGACGTGATCTCGCCCGGCCGGCGCGCGAACGCGTTCGGCCGATTCGGCGGTGAGGAATTCATCGCCCTGCTCCCCGAGACCGGCCTCGACGGCGCCCGCCGTTGCACGGAGCGCCTGCAGGCAGCCGTTGCCACCGAGCGGTTCGACGCAGGCATCAGCGTCACCTTCTCGGCCGGGATCGCGGTCTACCGTTACGGGGAAACCATCGAGCAAACGCTCAGCCGCGCGGATGATGCCCTGTATCGCGCCAAGCGCGCGGGCCGCGACAGGGTTCTCGACGAGAAGCCGGCACGAAAGCGCGGTTCGGGCGACAACGTGGTCAACCTGAAATCCGGCGACCACTGAGTGGGACCGCCGTCGCGCAGATCCCGACCGACTGGCTCACTTGCCGATGCAGAACTCGCCAAAGATCTTTCCGAGCAGGTCCTCGGTGGTGAATTCGCCGGTGATCTCGCCGAGCGCCCGGTGCGCGAGCCGTAACTCCTCGGCGGCCAGTTCCACGGCGGCGCTGTCGGCGAGCCCGGCCCGCGCTGCGCCGAGGTGCCGTCCGGCGAGTTCCAGCGCGTCGAGGTGCCGCTTGCGGGCCGAGTAAGCGCCGCCAGCCTCGCCCGAGTACCCGGCGCACTCCTTCAGCCACGCGCGCAGCGAGTCGATGCCCTCGCCGCTCAATGCCGAGAGCCGCAGCACCGTGGCGCCGCGGCCATCGATGCTCACGCCCGGCGGCTCGCCGACGAGGTCGATCTTGTTGAGCACGTGCAGCACGGGAATGCCGGCGGGCAGCTCCTCCACCGGCAGCCGCACCGGCGCGACGGCGGCATCCTGCACGAGCAGCAGCAGGTCGGCCTGCGCCATTGCCTGGCGCGCGCGCCGGATGCCTTCCGCCTCGATCCGGTCTGCCGCCGCGCGCAGGCCGGCCGTGTCCACTACCCGCACCGGCATGCCGTCGATCACGATGTCCTCGCGCACCAGGTCACGCGTGGTGCCTGCCTCCTCGGTCACGATGGCCGCCTCATAGCCGGCGAGCCGGTTGAGCAGGCTCGACTTGCCCGCGTTCGGTGCCCCTGCGATGACCAGCGTGAGCCCGTCGCGCAGCACCCGCCCCCGAGCGGCGGCGCTGCGCAGCGCTTCCAGCTGCTCGAGCAGCCCGGCCACATGGGCAGCCAGCTCCGGATCGCTGTAGTCGTCTACGCCTTCCTCCGGGAAATCCATCCCCGCTTCCAGCCGCACCCGGAGTGCCACGAGCGCGTCGCTCAAGGCCTCGACCCGGGCCGAGAACTCGCCCTCCAGCGAACGCATCGCCGCCCTGGCGGCTTCTTCCGAGACGCTCTGGATCAGGTCCGCGACTGCCTCCGCCTGCGCGAGGTCCATGCGCCCGTTGACGAAGGCGCGGCGCGTGAACTCGCCGGGCCCCGCCTCGCGCGCGCCGAGCGCCACGAGGCGCCGCAGCAGCTGTGCCGCCACCACCGGGCTGCCGTGCAGCTGGAATTCCACGACGTCCTCGCCGGTGAAAGAGTTCGGTCCCGGGAACACCAGCACCAGCCCGCGGTCGATCAGCTCCCCGGATGGGCCGTGCAGGGCACGCAACGCAGCCTCCCGGGCCGGCGGCAATGCGCCGGCCACCGTGGCGGCCAACGCCAGGGCCCGTGGTCCGGAAACCCTGACGATGCATACGCCGCCACGACCCGGCGGGGTCGCAGTCGCCGCGATAGTATCGGTGTCAGCATGTAATCTCATGGGGTGATGCCGGGTCAGGTTGAAGACAGCGCGACGATAACGCCACGGAGGACATGATGAACGAGGAACGCATTCGCTTCACGGGGGCCAATGGGGACGCGCTGGTCGGCCGCATCACCCGCCCGGCCGACTCGGCCCCGCGGGCCTGGGCGCTGTTCGCTCATTGTTTCACCTGCGGCAAGGGGATCGCGGCGGCCACGCGGATTTCCCGCGCGCTCGCGGAACGGGGCTTCGGGGTCCTGCGCTTCGACTTCACGGGGCTCGGCGAAAGCGCGGGCGACTTTGCCGATACCAACTTCTCCAGCAACATCGAGGACCTGATAGCGGCCGCAGACTGGCTGCGCGACAACGCGGGCCCCACGCGAATCCTGGTCGGACATTCCCTGGGAGGCACCGCAGCGTTGGAAGCCGCCCCGCGCATCGAGGATTGCGTCGCGGTGGCGACCATCGGCGCGCCCGCGCGAGCGGACCACGTGGAGCACCTGCTTGGCGAGGATCGCGACACCATCCTGCGGGATGGGGAGGCGACGGTGGACTTGGGCGGACGCCCGTTCACCATCCGCCGCCAGTTCGTCGAGGACGTGCGCAGCCATGCGCTACCGCAGTCGGTGCGGGACCTGCGCCGTGCGCTGCTCGTGCTGCATTCGCCGCACGACAGGATCGTGGATGTCGAGAACGCCGCCGAGCTGTTCCGCCACGCGCTGCACCCGAAGAGCTTCATCACCCTGGATCGTGCCGACCACCTGCTGTCCGACGCGGTGGACGCGCGCTATGCCGCCGAGGTGATCGCGGCGTGGGCCTCGCGATACTTGCCCGAGGTACTGGCGGCGGATAACGCCGGGGATGAGAACACCGAGCCGTCCGACACCGCAGTCTACGGCCACACCCTCATGGATGGCTTCCGTACTGAATTGCGCGTGGCGGGTCATCCGATCGTCGCCGACGAACCGACGTCCGTTGGCGGCAAAGGGGAGGGTCCCTCGCCGTACGATCTGCTCGGGGCCGCCCTCGCCGCCTGCACGGGCATGACGCTGCAGATGTATCTCAAGCGCAAACAATGGCCGGCCACGGAAATCGAGGTCACGGTCCGGCACGACCGCATTCATGCCGAGGACTGTGCCGGGTGCGAGAGCCGCAGTGGCAAGCTGGATCGGTTCCGCCGCACCTTGCGTGTCGGCGGTGACCTGGCCCCGGACCAGCGCGCGCGGCTGATGGAAATCGCCGACAAGTGCCCGGTGCACCGCACGCTGAACGCCGAGGTCAGGATCGAGACTGATCTGGCCGAGTGAAAGGGCGCGGCTCCGGGAAAGAGCCGCGCCCCGCAATCCAGCGGGAGCCTAGATCGCGCCGCGCTCCACGAGCTTGTTGATGTGCCATTGCTGCGTGATGGCCAACAGGTTGTTGACGAACCAGTACAACACCAGCCCGGCCGGAAAGAACGCGAAGAACACGGTGAAGACGACCGGCAGCAGCTGCATGATTTTCGCCTGGATGGGATCCGGCGGCGCGGGGTTCAGCTTCTGCTGGATGAACATCGTGATGCCCATCAACAGCGGCAGGATGAAGAACGGGTCGCGCACGGACAGGTCTGTGATCCACAGCATGAACGGCGCCTGGCGCATCTCGACGCTCTCGAGCAACACCCAATAGAGCGCGAGGAACACCGGCATCTGCACCAGGATCGGCAGGCAGCCCGCGGCCGGGTTGACCTTTTCTTTCTTGTACAGCTCCATCATGGCCTGCGAGAGCTTCTGGCGATCGTCCGCGTAGCGCTCCTGCAGGGCCTTCATGCGCGGCTGCAGCTTGCGCATCTTGGCCATCGACTTGCCGCTGGTCTCGGACAACTTGTAGAACATCAGCTTGATGAGGATCGTCATCAGGATGATCGACCAGCCCCAGTTGCCGACCAGGCCATAGATCTTCGACAACACCCAGAACAGCGGCTGAGAAATGATTGTCAGCCAGCCGTAATCGACCGTGAGGCGCAGTTTCGGCGCGGTGGCCTTGAGCTGGTCCTGCAGCTTGGGTCCGATGAACAGCTGATCGCTGAAGACTGTCGAGGCGCCTGGCTCGACGACCGTGGGCATACCTACCGCGGTGAGCGTGAAGATCCCTTCGGCGTCGGCCGCGGCAGTGAACTGCGCGCGGCCTGCCGGGATGGCGGCGGTCAGGAAATGGTGCTGGATCGAGGCAATCCAGCCGCGCTCGGTCGTGAATTCGAAGCGCTTCTTGGCGAGATCGCCAACGTTGAGCTTCTCGTATTTCTCGCCGTTGAATACCACGGGGCCACTGAAAGAATAGCTCTCTACATTCGTCAGGCTTCGCCCGGGAGCCTCATGTAGCTGCCGGATCTGGAGGTAGCTCGCCCCCGTCCACGGGGTCTCGTGCTCGTTCCGGACCTCTTGCTCAAGCTCCACCGCATAACTGCCGCGGCGGAAACGATAGGTCTTGGTGACGCTGACGCCGCCCTCGAGTTCCACCGACAAGGGCACTTCAAGCACCTCCTGGCCGGGCTCAAGACGAAATGCCATTGCCCTGGCTGCGAACAGCGTGTCCGGCCGCGTCGATGCTTCCGGCACGGTTGCGGTCAGCCCGGCGCGGAAGACGTGGAGGGCATCCGGTGACGGATCGAGCAACTGGACCCGGACATCCGGCTGATTCTTGTTGACCGGGTAGTCCTTGAGCAGGGCCTTGACCAGGTCGCCGCCGCGCGGACTGATTTCGATTTCCAGCACGTCGGTCGAAACGGTGAACCGGCGCTCGCTCGGCTGGGCCGGCTCGGCCGGTGCAGTGAGTGTCGCATCGCCCAGGCCCGGAGGGGCGGGGATGTCGTCGCCTGCGGCCGCTGGCAGGTTCGGAACGGCGCGCTCCGCGGGGAGGCGGGGGGCAGCTTGCTCGTCCACCACCCCGGGCTGAGGCGCCGGCACGCGCTGGTACTGCAGGTAGGCGGTGTAGTTGAGCCAGACCAGCAGCGCCAGGCCGATCCAGAGAAATACTCGCTGGTTATCCATGGGGTTCGGGGGGCTCCTCAGGCGACCGGTCGACGCGGCGGTACGGGATCGTGCCCGGCGCCGCCCCAGGGATGACAGCGGCCGATGCGGCGCGTCGTCAGCCACAGGCCGCGCACGACGCCGTGCGCACGGAGCGCCTCGATGGCGTACTCAGAGCACGTGGGATGAAAACGGCAGTTATTGCCGAGCAGCGGGCTCAGCAGCAGTTGATAGCCGCGGATCAGGAAGATCGCGATGCGTCGCATTAGCGTGCCGTCCGTTCGAGCAGTGCGTCGATGCTGGTGGCCAGGCGAGCATTATCGCATCCGGCGGCGCCGGGTCGTGCCATTACGACGATATCCAGGGCCGGCAGGTCTGCGCTGTGCTTGCGGAAGGATTCTCTCACGAGGCGCTTGATCCGGTTGCGCTGGACGGCCGACTTGGAGACCTTGCGGGATACGGCCAGGCCGAGACGGGCTGAAGGACCGGGACCGGGGGCGGCGATGACCGTGAACCATGGATCGCCATGGCGCCTGCCGATCCTGAATACCCGCGTGAATTCCGCGGGAGACAGCAGGCGTTGCGCCGGAGAGAAGCTCTGGGAAGGCGCCGTCTCTGCCGGTGCGTTCGTAACGGCCGTGCCCGCGAACCCGACTTCAGACGGCGAGTCGGGCACGCCCCTTGGCGCGCCGACGGGACAACACCAGCCGGCCGCCCTTCGTAGCCATGCGGGCCCGGAAACCGTGGGTCCGCTTCCGTTTCAGATTGCTCGGTTGATAGGTGCGTTTCATCGTACTGTTTCCGTCCGAAGGGTGCCGCAGGCCGACCCTTGCGAGGCCGGCCAAAAAAGACGGGAAATCGTACGCCCGGCTCATCCGGGTGTCAACTGATCCCGCACAGGTGGCGCTTGGCGCTCCGCCTGTGGATAACTCGGGCCCGGCAAGATAGACTGCGGTCCTTCTCCCGGATTGCTTACAACGCAGGACGCACCGTGGCGGCCGCCTGGCATCAATGCCTCAACAAGCTTCGCAGTGAACTGTCGCCGGACCAGTTCAACACTTACGTGGCGCCTTTGCAGGCGGTCAGCGAAGGTGATTCCCTGCGCCTGCTGGCACCGAATCCCTATGTCGTCACCTGGCTCCGAGAGCATTGTCTGGAGCGCATCCGTGAGCTGACGCGTGACAGCGTTACCGGCCAGGGTCCCGCGGAGGTGTCGATCGATGTCGGCACCCGCGCGCTTGCAGGTGGCCCGCCTTCCATTACCGCGCCGGTGCCCTCCAACGGCGCCGCGCGGGCGATGTCGCCGCCGCGCAGCGAGTTCGTCGCCGGTGCCCGCCTGAATCCGGACTTCACGTTCGACAGCTTTGTCGAGGGTAAGAGCAACCAGCTCGCCCGCGCCGGCGCCTTCCAGGTCGCCGAGAATCCGGGCGGCTCCTACAATCCGCTGTTCCTGTACGGCGGCGTCGGCCTCGGCAAGACGCACCTCATGCACGCCATCGGTAATCGAATCCTGGAAAAGAATCCCGGCGCCCGGGTGGCCTACGTGCACTCCGAGCGTTTCGTCAGCGACATGGTGCGCGCCCTGCAGAACAACCGCATCGACGAGTTCAAGCGCAGTTATCGCTCGCTGAACGCCCTGTTGATCGACGACATCCAGTTCTTTGCCGGCAAAGATCGGTCCCAGGAAGAGTTCTTCCACACCTTCAATGCCCTGTTCGAGGAACGCCAGCAGATCGTGCTGTCCTGCGACCGCTACCCGAAGGAGGTCGACGGCCTGGAGGACCGCCTGAAGACGCGTTTTGGCTGGGGCCTCACCGTCGCAATCGAGGCACCCGAACTGGAGACCAGCGTCGCGATCCTGATGAAGAAGGCCAGTTTCGAGGGTGTAACTTTGCCGTCTGAGGTCGCTTTCCTGATCGCGAAGCGTATCCGGTCGAACGTGCGGGAGCTCGAGGGGGCGCTCCGGCGCGTGATCGCGACGTCGCGATTCCTGGACCGGGACATCACGATGGATTTCGCCAAGAAAGCGCTCGGCGACCTGCTTTCGCTGCAGGACCGCCTGGTCACCATCGAGAATATCCAGAAAACGGTGGCCCAGTATTACAAGATCCGCGTGGCCGACCTGATGTCGAAGCGCCGTAATCGCGCGGTGGCCCGGCCCAGGCAGATCGCCATGTCACTGGCGAAGGAATTGACCGAGCGTAGCTATCCCGAGATCGGTGATGCGTTCGGCGGCAAGGACCACACGACAGTATTGCATGCATGTAAGAGAATCAAGGAGTTGCGGGAGACTGACACCCGGGTTCGCGAGGACTACGCAAACCTGTTGAGAACCCTGACGGCTTGATGTGCAGAAGCTGTGGATAAGTTTTAGCCCGCAATTTGTACACAGGACATCCACAGGCCGGAGGGGTTTGCGCAGGGCGGCTACGCACAGGTGTTGAAAGATTGCAAATTATTGAATAATAAAGAAAAAATCATGTTGTCCACAGATCGTGTGTTGCTTAATAGTAACAACAACAGTTCTCTATATACTTTCTATATTAATAATCGTTAACAGGTGGAACGATGAAGTTCAGCGCTCCCAGAGAAACCTTGCTCGAGCCGCTCCAGGCCGTGATCGGCGTCGTGGAACGTCGCCAGACCATGCCGGTGCTTGCCAATATCCTGCTCAACGCGAGCGAGGATAAAGGCCTTTCGGTGACCGCGACGGATCTCGAGGTCGAACTGGTCGCGACCGTCAGTGTGCAGGTCGACACCGGAGGGGAGATCACCGTCCCCGGCCGCAAACTCCTGGATATCTGTCGCGCCCTGCCCGACGGGGCATCAGTGAGTGTCACCCTGTCGGGCGACAAAGTCACCGTCCGTTCAGGGCGGAGTCGTTTCACCCTGTCGACCCTTCCCGCGGCGGAGTTCCCGACCGTCGAGGACATCAAGTCCCAACAGCGGGTGAGTCTTCCACAGGCGCAGCTGCGCCGGCTGATCGAGAAGACCCAGTTCTCGATGGCCAACCAGGATGTTCGCTATTACCTGAACGGCATGCTGCTCGAAGTCGCGGGGGCGATCATCCGCACGGTGGCGACGGACGGGCATCGGTTGGCGTTGTGTGAGCTGACGATCGACGGTGCGGATTCGACGCCCCAACAAGTCATCGTGCCGCGCAAGGGCGTGCTGGAACTCCAGCGCCTGATCGGGGATGGTGGAGACTGTGCGCTTGAAATTGGCACGAATCATCTGCGCGCCACGCTGGACGGCATTCGGTTGACGTCCAAGCTGATCGACGGGCGCTTCCCGGATTACGAGCGGGTGATCCCGAAGGGCACTGAAGCGCCGATGATGGCCGACCGGGTAGAGCTGGCCGACGGCCTCAACCGGATCAGGATCCTGGCCAACGAGAAGTACAAGGGCGTGCGCGTTGAACTGAAGCCCGGCAGCGTCACGGTCCAGGCGCATAATCCCGAGCAGGAAGAGGCTGAGGAAGAAATCGAGGTCCAGTACGACGGTGCGGTGATGGAGATCGGTTTCAACGTCGAGTATCTCATCGCAGCCCTGCGGGCGCTGGATGCGGATACCGTGCGGCTCGAGTTCCGCGATGCCGCCAGCAGTTGCCTGATCCAGGATCCGGAGCGCAAGGACTGCAAATACGTCGTGATGCCGATGCGCCTGTAGTCTGCTGCATGGGGCTGACCAGCCTGACCGTAACCGGGCTTCGCTGTTTCGAGAACACGGCACTGGAGCCGGCGCCCGGGTTGAACCTGGTGACCGGAAAGAACGCCTCGGGCAAGACCAGCTTGCTCGAGGCGATTTTTTTGCTGGGTCGTGGGCGCTCGTTCCGGTCAGCGCGCCGGGAAGCAATGATCCGGGAAGGGGTGGAGCAGCTGCGGGTCGTGGGCCGTCTCGAGGATGCCCGGGTACTCGGCGTCGAGGTGACGCGAGGAGGCTGGACCGCCCGGCTCGCTGGAGAACCGGTCACCCAACTCGCCCAACTGGCTGGCTTGCTGCCCGTCCAGTTGATGGACCCGGAAGTGCACCGGCTGGTGCAAGAAGGTCCCGGGGAGAGGCGGCGATACCTGGACTGGGCGACGTTTCACGTGAAACCAGGGTTCCTCGAGGCCTGGCGTAATTACCAGCGGGCCTTGCGGCAGCGGAATGCCGCGTTGAAGGCCAGGCGAGGCTTGGCCACGATCGAGGCCTGGGAACGGGCGCTGGCGGAAAATGGGTGCCTGCTGGACCGCCTGAGACGGGAAACCGTGGCCGAGCTGGCGGGGCCCGTTAATCTGGCCGCGCAGCAGTTGCTCGGCGCTGAGCTCCGGCTGGAGTATCGACCGGGCCATGCGGCAGGCCAGGACCTTGCGGAGGCGCTGGCGACCCACCGTGAACGGGATCTGCGTGCGGGAATGACCCAGGTGGGGCCGCACCGTGCCGACGTGTCGTTGATACTCGATGAACACCGGGCCCGGGGCTGGGTGTCGCGGGGCCAACAAAAGCTGGTCGCGGCGGCGATGGTGCTCGGCCAGGCGCGGCTGCTTGCGCCGCTCTGGGGAAGCCTCGGCGTCCTGCTGGTCGATGATCCCGCGGCTGAACTGGATCGGGAGCGATGCGAGAAACTGCTCGCCCTGGTCTCGGAGTTGCCGTTCCAGGTTTTCATTACCGCACTTGATGCGCGCGGCCTGCCGGGGCTGGAGCCGGCTCGGACGTTCCACGTGGAACAAGGCCGGGTCACCGAGGTGGTATAATCGCGATTTTACCCGGACCCGCAGCCACCATGACCGATACCCGGACTTACGACTCAAGAAACATCAAGGTTCTCAAGGGCTTGGATGCGGTCCGCAAGCGCCCGGGGATGTATATCGGTGACACCGATGACGGCACGGGGCTGCACCACATGGTGTTCGAGGTCGTGGATAATTCGATCGATGAGGCACTGGCCGGGTACTGCTCGACGGTCAAGGTGATTATTCACGCGGACGAATCCGTCACGGTTTCTGATGACGGTCGCGGCATCCCCGTAGATATGCATCCGGAGGAGGGACACTCGGCGGCCGAAGTTATCATGACGGTGCTGCACGCCGGCGGGAAGTTCGACGACAATTCCTACAAGGTTTCCGGCGGCCTGCACGGGGTGGGCGTTTCGGTCGTGAATGCCCTTTCCGAGCACCTGGATCTCACTATCCATCGCGACGGGCAGATTCATCGCCAGGAGTACCGGCTCGGCAAGCCGCTTTACGATCTCAAGGTTACAGGCGAGACCCCGCGTACCGGCACGGTGATCCGCTTCCGGCCTAGCGCGGAGATCTTCACGAACATCGATTTCCACTACGATATTCTCGCGAAGCGGTTGCGGGAACTTTCGTTCCTGAATTCCGGCGTGCGGATCGAGCTGCAGGACGAGCGCGACGGGCAGCAGGACGTGTTCGAGTACGAGGGGGGCATCCGTGCTTTCGTCGAGCACCTGAACCGGAACAAGACGCCCGTTCATCCCAAGGTCTTCTACTTCCAGCACGAGCGCGACAAAATCCTCGTGGAAGTCGCCATGCAGTGGAACGATTCCTACCAGGAAAGCATGTTTTGCTTCACCAACACGATTCCGCAGCGTGACGGCGGCACTCACCTGGCCGGATTCCGCAGCGCGTTGACCCGCACGCTGAACAGCTACATCGAGCGGGAGAACATCGCGCGCAAGGAAAAGGTGAGCACGACGGGCGACGATGCGCGCGAGGGGATGACGGCCGTGCTGTCGGTCAAGGTCCCGGACCCGAAATTCTCGTCCCAGACCAAGGACAAGCTGGTCTCGTCGGAGGTCAAGGGCGTCGTGGAATCCCTGATGGCGGAGAAGCTGGAGGAGTTCCTGCTGGAACAGCCCGCCGATGCCAAGGCCATCGTCGGCAAGATCGTCGATGCTGCCCGTGCCCGCGAAGCGGCGCGCAAGGCCCGCGAGATGACGCGGCGCAAGGGCGCGCTGGACATCGCCGGCCTGCCGGGGAAGCTGGCGGATTGCCAGGAAAAGGATCCCGCGTTGTCCGAGTTGTTTCTCGTCGAGGGCGACTCGGCCGGCGGCTCCGCCAAGCAGGGCCGGGATCGCCGCACGCAGGCGATTTTGCCGCTGAAGGGCAAGATCCTGAATGTCGAGAAGGCGCGCTTCGACAAGATGCTGTCATCGGCGGAGGTCGGCACGCTGATCACCGCGCTGGGTTGCGGGATCGGGCGCGAAGAATTCAATGTCGACAAGCTCCGCTACCACCGCATCATCATCATGACCGATGCTGACGTGGACGGCTCGCACATCCGCACCTTGCTGTTGACCTTTTTCTATCGGCAGATGCCGGTGCTGATCGAGCGCGGCCACATCTATATCGCGCAGCCGCCGCTGTACAAGATCAAGAAGGGCAAGCAGGAGCATTATGTCAAGGATGATGCCGAGCTGAATACCTATCTTTCGAGCCTGGCGCTCGATAGTGCCGCGCTCTACCTGACCCCGGAAGCGCCTCCGCTCCAGGGCCCGGGGCTCGAGACCTTGATGAGGAAATATACCGAGGTCATGGCGATCATTGCCCGGCTGGGTCGGCGCTACGACGAGCGCGTGCTGGAGCAGCTGCTGTACAGCGCCCCGCTGGCGGGTGCGGATCTCGACGACCTGGGCCGCGTGGACGAGTGGATGGCCACGCTTGCGCGTCGCCTCGTCGGGGCGGCCGAGGCGCCACGTTATACGCTGTCGCTGGTTCACGAGGCGGAGACGCCGGGCTGGGAGATCCGCATCGCCCGACGTCACCACGGGGTGGACACGGTGCGTTCCTGGCAGCGGGAATTCTTTGAGTCGGCGGAATACCGCCGCATTGCCGGCCTCGGCGTCGAACTCGCCGACCTGGTCGGGGAAGGTGCGTTCGTGGTGCGCGGCGAGAAGAGGCAGTCCGTGCGGACCTTCCGCGAGGCCGTGGAGTGGCTGATGGCAGAGGCCCGCAAGGGCCAGGCGATCCAGCGCTACAAGGGTCTCGGCGAAATGAACCCGGCACAGCTTTGGGACACGACGGTCAATCCGGAGACACGCCGCCTGATGCAGGTGCGGATCGAGGATGCCGTGGCGGCGGACGATATCTTCACGACCCTCATGGGCGACCAGGTCGAACCGCGGCGGGAATTCATCGAAAAGAATGCCCTGGCCGTCTCAAACCTCGACGTTTGAAGCATCTCGTGTAGCCTTCATGTCTGGCTTGTGCGACGTGATCGTTCCTGTCGTCGGCTCCCCGTCAGGCCCGACCAAGGACAGTCCGGCGCTCCCGGGCTTTATACTCCAACTTTTTGCAGGGTGGGACGCGAAACACAATGGCGGGCAACGATAGAACCGAAGCGCCTGCTTCGGCGACAGGGCCGGACGAGCGGAACGAACGCCATCAGGAGCTGCCCATCGATCATCCGGACCCGCTATTCCGAAGCCTGCACCGGCTTATCCGCTTTGCAATCCGTATTCTCGCCGTGCTGATGGTGGCCGTGATCCTCTGGGGGGTGGCCGACGTCATCTACATCATCTACGAGCGCCTGCTGGTAGCGCCGCTGTTCCTGCTGAACATCAACGACATCTTGTACACCTTCGGCGCCTTCATGGCGGTACTGATCGCCGTGGAGATCTTTATCAACATTCGGCTCTATCTCGGCACAAATGTATTCCCGGTACAGTTGGTGGTCGCAACCGCACTGATGGCCATCGCCCACAAGGTCATCGTGTTGGACTTCAATACGCTGACACCCATGTACCTGCTCGGCATCGCGGCCACTACCGTCGCGCTGGGCATCACCTATTGGCTGCTGCGGCAAGGCAGCAAATCCCACGCATGACATGACTGAACGTTCACAAGGGAACCTGCGCGGCAACCCGAGGATTCGATTCGCCTGCACCCGAGAAATTCCCGCATGAGCAACAGCCAAGACACGCTGGCATGCAGTATTTTGCATACGACAAGCCGCTTGAGAGCAGGCCGGAACTAGGTTCGTGTCCGACCCGGGCTGATCTGGTCCACCGTCAGCGCGATCCACTTGCGGCCCTGCCGGGTGATTTCCTCGTGGCTGATTTCCGCCGTGTCGATGGGCGGGCCGATCACCACGCGGATCGTCCCCGGGCGCTTCAGGAAGCTGCGCCGCGGCCAGAAGTCTCCGGCGTTATGCGCTACCGGCAGGATCGGCCGCCCGGCCGCCTTGGCCAGCGCGGCGCCGCTGACGCCGAACCGGCGTTCATGTCCGGGTAGCACCCGCGTGCCCTCCGGGTAAATCACTACGAACAGTCCGTTGGCAAGCCGGTCCTGGCCCTGCGTGATCACCTGCTTGACGGCGGAGCGGCCGGCGCTGCGATCGATCGCGATCGGTCGTAACAGCGCCATGCCCCAGCCGAAGAACGGCAGCCACATCAGCTCGCGTTTCACGACCCAGGTCTGGGGCGGGAATGCGACTGCCCCGGCCATGGTCTCGAACACGGACTCGTGCTTCCAGTACAGCACGCAGGGCTCGGCCGGAATGTTTTCCGTGCCTTCTACCACGTAACGCAGGCCGCAGAGCTTATCGAGCAGCCAGAGGTTGGTCCTCGCCCAGCCGACCGCGCTGCGGTAATAGACGCGATGGCCGAAGGGCCCCAGCAGCACGACGCCGCTGGCAAACACGGCCACTGACAGGAACAGCAGGGTCGTGTAAAGCAGCGATCGCAGCCAGATCAATGGACATGCTCCGGATCAGGACGCGGTCGCACCGAGCCTCGACACATCCGCGATTCCCATGAATAAATCCCGCAGGCTGGCGAGCAGCGCGAGCCGGTTGCCGCGCACTGCCGCATCGGGATCCATCACCAGGACCTCGTCGAAGAAGCGGTCCACGGCCTCCCGCAGAGTGGCGAGCCGCTCAAGCGCCTCGCGATAGTGCCGCCCCTCGACGAGCGGGCCCACGTCCTTCGCAAGGGACTGTACCCGGTCATGCAAGGCGCGCTCGGCAGCTTCGCGCAACATGTCGACATCGACATCCCCGAGTCGCTCTGTATCCGCCTGGCGCAGGATGTTGGCGATGCGCTTGTTGGCGGCGGCCAAGGCGGTCGACGCATCCAGGCGCTCGAACTCGAGCACGGCCACGAGGCGCTGGTGGAAGTCCACCAGCGAAGCCGGCTGGCGCGCCAGCACGGACTCGAACACGTCATGCCGGGCAAGCACCCCGCCTACGCCTTCGAGGTAATAGCCCCGCAGCCGCTCCAGCAGGAACTCCACGATCTCGCCGCTGGTCCCGGCCGGACCCTCGAGCGGCTGCTGGGCGACCGCCTCGGCGACCAGCATGGGCAGGTCCAGGTCGAGTTCGCACTCCACGAGCGTCCTGATCACGCCCAGCGCGGCCCGCCGAATGCCGAAAGGATCGCGGTTGCCCGTAGGCCGCTGGCCGATGACGAAAGTGCCCGCGATGGTGTCGAGCTTGTCCGCCAGCGCGAGGACCTGCCCGGTCCGGGTCGAGGGCAAGCGGTCGCCGGCGAAGCGCGGCAGGTATTGCTCCTCGATGGCCGCGGCGATTTCCGCGGGCACGCCGTCGGCGAGGGCGTAGTACCGGCCCATGATCCCCTGCAGCTCGGGAAATTCGCCCACCATCGCGCTGACGAGATCGCACTTGGCGAGCAAGGCGGCCTGCTCGGCGCTCGCGGCCTCGACGCCCAGCAGCGCC
Source organism: Gammaproteobacteria bacterium (assembly GCA_047921395.1). Lineage (GTDB taxonomy): Bacteria > Pseudomonadota > Gammaproteobacteria > Steroidobacterales > XN24 > XN24. The sequence goes on along the minus strand of JBLRWH010000013.1, from coordinate 7,182 downwards.
GCGATCCGCGCGGCCAGCGCGGCCACGCGTCGGCTCTTCGCACCGACGCTGCCCAGCTTTTTCTGGAACACCACCTCGTCCAGCGAAGCCGCGCGCGCCGCCAGGGGCGCGCGCCGGTCCTGTTCCCAGAAGAACGCGGCGTCGGCCAGGCGCGGCCGGACGACGCGCTCGTTGCCACTGCGAATCGCGTCAGGGTTGGGGCTGTCGATATTGCTGATGGTGATGAAGCGCGCCGCCAGGCGGCCGTCGGGATCGCGAATCGGGAAGTAACGCTGGTGATCCTGCAGCGTCGCGATCAGGACTTCCTCGGGAAGCTCGAGAAAGCGGCTCTCGAACGCCCCGGCGACTGGCACGGGCCACTCGACCAGCGCCGTCACCTCGTCGAGCAGGCCGGGATCCAGGACCAGCCGCCCGCCCTGTTCGCTCGCCGCGGTCTCGGCCTGGGCGCGGATCCGCTCGCGGCGCGCCTCGAACGCCGCGATCACGAAACCTTCCTTCTCGAGCCGCTCCGGGTAGTCGGCAGGGGACGCCAACTCGACCGGGCTCGGCGCCATGAAGCGGTGTCCCCGGCTCGTCCGGCCGGCGTTCACGCCGAGGAGCTCGCAGGGCACGACCTCGGCCCCGAGCAGCATCACCAGCCAATGCACCGGGCGGACGAACTCGGCTTCGGCCGCGCCCCAGCGCATGCGGCGCGGCACGGGCAGCGCCGCGAGCGCGCCGCCGACCAGGCCGGGCAACAGCGTCGCCGCGGCGGCCCCCGCCTCGTTCTTGTGCGCGAACACGTATACGCCCTTGCCCTCGGGCTGCTCCACCAGTGCCTTGAGCGGCACCCCGGCAGAAGCGGCAAACTTCTCCGCGGCCTTCGTCCAGGCGCCGTCGACCCGCGCGATGCTGGCGGGCGGCCCGCGCAATACCACCGCCTGGTCCGCCTGGCGCGTTTCGAGCCGCCGGACTTTCACGGCCAGCCGACGCGGCGTCGCGAAGGATTCAACCTCGCCATGGCCGAGCCGGGCTTCGGCGAGGCGCGCGATGAGGCCGTCGCGGAACGCGGCCGCCAGCGCGGGGAGGGCTTTCGGCGGCAGTTCTTCGGTCCCGAGTTCGACCAGGAAGTCGGCACGCTCGCTCATTGGGCTGCCTCCGCGGCCTGCTGCACCATCGGGAACCCGAGCGCCTCGCGGCTCGCGAAGTAGGCCTCGGCAACGCCGCGTGCCATCGTGCGCACCCGGAGAATGAAGCGCTGACGCTCGGTCACCGAGATCGCCTTGCGCGCGTCGAGCAGGTTGAACACGTGCGACGCCTTCAGCACCTGCTCGTAGGCCGGGAGGGCCAGCCCCGCGTCGAGCAGGCTTGCGCAGGCCGTCTCGTGCTCGTCGAAGTGCCGGAACATCACGGCGACGTCGGCCTGCTCGAAGTTGTAGGTCGACATCTCCACCTCGTTCTGGTGATAGACGTCGCCGTAACTCACCCGGCCGAGCGGTCCGTTGGCCCAGCAGAGGTCGAACACGCTGTCGACGCCCTGCAGGTACATCGCGATCCGCTCGAGGCCGTAGGTGATTTCGCCAGTGACCGGGCGGCAATCGAGCCCGCCGACCTGCTGGAAATAGGTGAACTGGGTGATTTCCATCCCGTTCAGCCATACCTCCCAGCCGAGCCCCCAGGCGCCGAGCGTGGGGGACTCCCAGTTGTCCTCGACGAAGCGGATGTCATGCACGCGCGGGTCGATGCCGACGACGCGCAGCGAATCGAGGTAAAGTTCCTGGATGTCCAGCGGCGAAGGCTTGATCACCACCTGGAACTGGTAATAGTGCTGGAGCCGGAACGGGTTGTCGCCGTAGCGGCCGTCCGTCGGCCGGCGGCAGGGCTGCACGTAGGCCGCGCTCCATGGTTCCGGGCCGATCGCCCTGAGAAAGGTCGCCGGATGAAAAGTCCCCGCGCCGATCTCAAGATCGAGCGGCTGCATGAGGACGCAGCCGGCCGAGGCCCAGTAGCGTTGCAGCGTGAGCAACAGGTCCTGGAAGGTCGCCGGCGCCGGGCCGATGTCTGCGGAACGCATAGCGGTTACCGTGCTGGAAGGGCGCGCAAGTATAACTCAGCCCCGCGATGCATCGCGGCGGGCTATTCTGGTGCAAGGAGACGGCCGCGCGCACCATGTCGGTGCAGGACTCGATCTGCCGGCAGAGTGCATGCCTACCAGGACCCTTGGTTTTTCGTGCTGCCGCGGCACTGGCGCCGCTGGCATGGTTCCTGCATTGCAACATGGCGTTCGCTTTTTCCTTGCCCGCCGAACCCTGGCAGCCAGTCCGGGGAGACGGGCCCCATCGCATCCAGACTCGGAGGAATGACCCGATGAAAGCAAAAGACGTGCTCGAGCTCATGAGTGAAAAGGAGGTCGCCTTCGTGGACCTGCGGTTCACCGACACCAAGGGCAAGGAGCAGCATGTGACCCTTCCCGCGAGCAAGGTCGACGAGGACCTGTTCGAGGAAGGCAAGATGTTCGACGGCTCGTCCATCGCGGGATGGAAGAGCATCAACGAGTCCGACATGATCCTGATGCCGGACACCGCCACGGCCGTGATCGACCCGTTCTCGGAAGACACCACCCTCGTCGTCACCTGCGACGTCGTGGAACCGTCGACGATGCAGGGCTACGAGCGCGACCCGCGCTCGCTCGCGCACCGCGCCGAGGCGTACCTGAAATCGACCGGGGTCGCCGACGTGGCGTACTTCGGTCCGGAGAACGAGTTCTTCATCTTCGACGATGTCCGCTGGAGCTCGGAGATGAAGGGCGTTTCGTACCAGATCGACTCATCCGAGGCCGGCTGGAACTCGGAAAAGATCTACCCGGATGGCAACTTCGGCCATCGGCCGACCATCAAGGGCGGTTACTTCCCGGTGCCGCCGGTGGATTCCCTGCACGATATCCGTTCCGCGATGTGCCTGGTGCTGGCGGAGATGGGTCTCGACCCGGAGGTTCATCACCACGAGGTCGCGACCGCGGGCCAGTGCGAGATCGGCGTCGGATTCAATTCTCTGGTCAAGAAAGCCGACGAGGTCCAGAAGCTCAAGTATGTCGTCTGGAACGTCGCCCAGGGATACGGCAAGACCGCGACCTTCATGCCCAAGCCGCTGGTCGGGGACAACGGTAACGGCATGCACGTGCACATGTCGCTGGGCAAGGACGGCAAGAACCTGTTCACCGGCGAGGAGTACGGCGGCCTGTCCGAGACGGCCCTCTATTACATCGGCGGCATCATCAAGCATGCGCGCGCTCTGAATGCCTTCACCAATCCATCGACCAACAGCTACAAGCGCCTGGTGCCGGGATTCGAGGCCCCGGTGAAGCTGGCCTACTCGGCCCGTAACCGCTCGGCATCCATCCGGATTCCCTACATCCCGAACCCGAAGGCCCGCCGCATCGAGGTGCGTTTCCCCGACTCGACGGCGAACCCCTACTTTGCGTTCGCGGCGTTGATGATGGCCGGCCTCGACGGCATCCAGAACCGGATTCATCCGGGCGACCCGATGGACAAGGATCTCTACGACCTGCCTGCCGAAGAGTCGAAGAGCATTCCCGAGGTCTGCTATTCGCTCGAGGAGGCGCTCAATGCCCTCGATACGGACCGCGCCTTCCTGACCGCCGGCGGCGTGTTCACCGACGACCTGATCGATACCTACATCAAGCTGAAGATGAACGACGTGACGCGGCTGCGCATGACGACGCATCCCGTCGAGTTCGACATGTACTACAGCGTCTGACGAGTCTGGAGGACGCGTTTCGGGCGGCGGGGTTATTCCCGCCGCCTGCTTTTTGTCAGCCAGGCTCTCCCGCCGCTATGCTAGGGCCTGTTCACACTTGGCAGGTCGCCGCGTTGTTGCCCCTAAGCGCGCCAGGCAAGGCACGAGGAGAGAAGTTTGGTGACTCCAAACGAACGACGAGTAACGCTGCAGGGCGCGCTTAGGGGCACAACCCGGAGGGACGGGGCCATTTTTCCACCAGCCGGCGTTGCAGCTCGCTTGTGTAGAACGACTACACTGCACTCGCTGCGCCTTGGCTGGTGGAAAAACGACCTCCGTCGCGGCGATCTGCCTAGTGTGAACAGGCCCTGACCCTGTTCCCTCGCGGGAGGAGCCTCACATGCGCTGGATGACGGTGTTGTTGCTGTTGATATGTTCCGCCGGCGCGGTCGCCGCCGAAGTGTGGCGCTGGGTCGACGAGAACGGCGAGACGCACTTCTCCGACCGGCCGCATCCCGGTGCGGAGCAGGTGGACCTGGCGCCTGCCCAGACGTTCACCGCGCCGGCGTTGCCGCCGCCGCGCCAGCCGGCGCCCAGGGCGGCCGCCGAACCGGCGTCGCCCTATTCCCGCGTGACCATCGTCTCGCCGGAGGCCGGCGAGATGTTCTGGAATATAGGCGGCCAGCTCACGGTGCAATTGGCGCTCGAGCCGCAGCTTATCAGGGGGCACGAACTGCGGATGTTCCTCGATGGGAACCGGGTTCAGGGCGTGCCGCAGGGCCCGGTCCAATTCACTATCGGCGAAGTGTTCCGCGGCGAGCACACGCTGCGTGCGGCGATCTTTGACTCGGGGGGCCGCGAGCTCGCGTCGAGCGAGGCGATTACTTTCTATGTCCAGCAGACCTCAATACAGAACCCCGCCCGCAACCGTCCGCGTCCCACGGGCGGCGGCTGAGACCGCGGTCACGCCCGCGCGCGGCGAAATTCTCGAAAACCTCACGACCGGCGTCATCCTGTTGGGCGCCGGCCTGGAGGTTCGCTATGCGAACCCGGCCGCGGAGCAGCTGCTGGGGGTCAGCCGGCAGCAGCTCGCCGGGCGCGCCCTGCTGGAACTGGTGCCGGGACTCGAGGTGCTCAGGCCCCTGCTGGAACGCGTCCGGGATACCGGCCAGGATTTCTCGCGCCGCGAAGTGCTGGTCGCCGCGTCCCCCGGCGGAGAGCTGGGTCTGGCGCTCGACTGTGCGCTGTCGACCTTCGAGGATACGACGGGGGCGTCCGGGCTGCTGCTCGAGATGAGCGACGCCAGTCGACGGCTGCGGATGGACCGGGAGAAGGCGCTGCTGGCGCAGCTCGAGGCGAGCCGCAGCATGGTACGGCAGCTGGCCCACGAACTGCGCAACCCGCTGGGCGGCATCCGCGGCGCCGCGCAGCTGCTCGAGCGCCAGCTCGAATCGCCCGCGCAGAAGGACTACACGACGCTCATCATCCGCGAGGCGGACCGGCTGGTCGGCCTGGCGGCCGCCTTGCTCGGCCCTGCGCGCGCGCCGGTGATGAAGCTGCTGAACATCCACGAGCTGCTGGAGCACGTGCGCCAGCTGGTCCTGGCTGAAGGTGGCGCCGACGTCATGGTGGAGAGGGACTATGATCCCAGCCTGCCGGCCACGCAGCTCGATCGCGACCTGGTCATCCAGGCCATGCTGAATCTCGCTCGCAATGCGCTCGGCGCCCTGAATGGGCGCGGCCGCATCATCTTCCGGACACGCGTCGTGACCAACGAATCGATCGGCGACCGGCGCTGCCGGCTGCTGGCCTGCGTGGAGATCGAGGACAATGGTCCCGGTGTGCCCGAGGAACTTCGCGAGACCCTGTTTTATCCCCTGGTGACCGGGCGCCCTGGCGGCAGCGGGCTCGGCCTGGCGGTGGCGCAGGAACTCGTCAGCCGGCACGATGGCCTGATCGAATACTCGAGCAGTGCAGGTCGGACAGTGTTCCGGATGCTGTTCCCGATCACCGAGGAAGTGTCGTGACCCGTGACCCGATCGAGGTCTGGATCGTCGATGACGACGCGGGGATCCGCTGGGTCCTGGAGCGCGCCATGGAGCAGGCCGGACTGTCCTGCCGCGGCTTCGACGGCGCGCCCCCGGCGCTGGATGCGCTCACGCACGGGCGTCCCGACGTGCTGGTCACGGACATCCGCATGCCGGGTCCTGATGGCCTGGCCTTGCTCGCGCGGCTGAAATCCGACTGGCCGGACTTGCCGGTGATCGTCATCACGGCGCACTCCGATCTGGACAGCGCCGTCGCAGCCTACCAGGGCGGCGCGTTCGAGTACCTGCCGAAACCCTTCGATATCGACGAGGCGGTCGAACTGGTGCGCCGCGCCGGCGCGGACCGCGCGGGCGCCCAGGACGAGCCGCCCCGCCCGGCACTGCCGAGCCTGATCGGCCAGGCCACCGCCATGCAGGACGTGTTCCGGGCGATCGGACGCCTCTCGGGCTCCAGCATGACGGTGCTGATCACGGGCGAGTCCGGCACCGGCAAGGAGCTGGTTGCGCGCGCCCTGCACCAGCACAGTCCGCGCGCCGCGCAGCCGTTCGTGGCGCTGAACACGGCTGCCATCCCCGCAGAATTGCTTGAGTCCGAGCTGTTCGGGCACGAGAAAGGCGCCTTCACCGGCGCCGAGTCGCGGCGCACCGGGCGCTTCGAGCAGGCCGATCGCGGCACTTTGTTCCTCGACGAAATCGGCGACATGTCGGCGGCCCTGCAGACCCGGTTGCTGCGCGTCCTGGCGGAGGGCGAGTTTTACCGTGTCGGTGGCCAGGTGCCGGTGCGCGTTGATGTCCGGGTTATCGCTGCCACCAACCAGGATCTCGCCCAAGGCGTCGAACAGGGCCGCTTCCGGGAGGACCTGTTTCATCGCCTGAATGTCATGCGAATCATGATCCCGCCGCTCCGCGAGCGCAGGGAGGACATTCCGTTGTTGCTGGAGCATTACCTGCGCAAGGCGGCGGACGAACTGACGGTGCCTGCGAAGATCATCTCGCCGGAGGTGCTCGCTCGCCTGGGCGCATTCGACTGGCCCGGCAACGTGCGCCAGCTGGTCAACACCTGCCGCAGGCTCACCGTCGTGGCGCCCGGCCGGGAGATCCGGCTATCGGACCTGCCGGCGGAACTCGGCGGCGGCGAGCCTGCGGTCGCTGTGCGGGGGTGGGCGGACAGCCTGGCCGAATGGGCGGAGCGGCAGCTAGACGCGGGAGACGGGCCGCTGCTCGACGAGGCGGTGCCGGAGTTCGAGCGGACGCTGATCCGGGTAGCGCTTGCCCGGTCGGGCGGCCAGCGGCAGGACGCGGCCCGCCTGCTCGGCTGGGGGCGCAATACCCTGGCGCGCAAGATCCGCGACCTGGGGGTGGAGGAAGATTTTCGCGCTGAGAAGAGTTTCGCGCAGAG
>JBLRWH010000012.1:1478-50125 GCA_047921395.1 Gammaproteobacteria bacterium | reverse complement strand
CGGGGCTTTTCTTTTACCCCTTCACCAGACTTTCATGAATAATCCGGGCTAGGGCTCTTCATCGGGCGCAAGCGCCCTGTGATGCAGGTGTTGTCCTGCGCGAGCCTCGGAGCCGGCGGCCTGGCCGGGACCGTGGCGGGCGCGCTGGTGCTGTCCGGTGCGAGTGGTTTCGGCATGGAGTTGCCCATCGGGCTGCCTTGGCTGCGGCTGCATCTGGAACTCGATGCGCTGGGCGGGACGTTCCTCGCCCTCATCGGCATGGTAACGATTGCGGTCAGCCTGTTCGCGCCGCGCTACACGCGGGAGTACCAGCGCCGGCGCCACTCGCCCGGGGTGCTGGGGCTGGCGACGGGACTGTTCGTGGCCGGTATGCAGTTCGTGGTGCTCGCCGGTGACGCCTTCGGGTTCATGACCGCGTGGGAACTGATGTCGGTAGCCAGCTACCTGCTGGTCGCCTATGAACATGAGAAAAGTGCACATCGCCGGGCCGCCTTCATTTACCTGCTCATGGCGCAGATCGGCGCCTTGCTGATCCTGCTGGCGTTCGGCGTGCTGAGCGGTTTCGAGGGCGACTTCACGTTCGACGCGCTAAGGGAGAAGACCCTTGAGGCGCCCTGGCCGGGGATCGCGTTCGCGCTGGCGCTGCTTGGCTTCGGAATGAAGGCCGGACTCGTGCCGCTGCACGTCTGGCTGCCTGAGGCACATCCAGCGGCGCCGGCGCATATCTCGGCCCTGATGTCTGGCGTCATGCTGAAAGTGGCGATCTACGGGTTTATCCGCTTCAGTTTCGACCTGCTCGGCGCGCCGCACTGGAGCTGGGGCGTGATCGTGCTGTCGGTGGGCAGCATCACGGCGCTGTATGGCGTGCTGCATGCCATCATGCAGCAGGAGCTGAAGCGCGTGCTGGCGTACTCGTCCATCGAGAACGTCGGCGTGATATTTATCGGGCTGGGCCTCGCCATCACGTTTGTCGGCACCGGCCACCCGGCGCTCGCCGCCCTGGGGCTGGTCGCGGCCCTGTATCACTGCTTGAGTCACGCGATCTTCAAGAGCCTGTTGTTCCTCGGCGCGGGTGCGGTGGTGCAGACCGGCCACACCGGCAGCCTCGACCAGATGGGCGGGCTGATCTGGCGCATGCCCTGGACAGCGATGTTTTTCCTGGTGGGGTGCCTGGGCAGCGCGGCCCTGCCGCCATTCAACGGTTTCGTCTCGGAGTGGCTGATTTTCCAGACCGCATTGCAGGCCACGGCACTCGATGGCGGGGTCCTCAGGGCGATCATCCCTGTGACCGCCGCGATGCTCGCCTTGACTGGCGCGCTGGCGGCGGCCTGTTTCGTGCGCGTCTTCGGCATTGCCTTCCTTGGTCAGGCGCGCACTCGCCGCATGCGCCACGCGCACGAGGGGTCACGCGGCATGGTGACTGCGCAGGGACTGCTGGCGATGCTCTGCCTGCTGTTCGGCATCCTGCCGACCTTTGCCGTGGCGGGCCTGGGTCGGGTGGCGGAGGGCTTCACCGGCTATTCGCTGGCGTCCGCGACCGACCATGGCTGGCTCTGGTTGACGCCGGTCGCGCCCGAAGTGGCGAGCTACAGCGCGCCGCTGGTTTTCCTCGGGGTGGGCGGCGCGCTGGCCGTATGGGCGATTGTATACCTGGTGCTGCGGCGACAGCGCCGCGGCGCGCCCATGCCGCGGAGCGATGCGTGGGACTGCGGCTTCGGCGCCACCGGGGCGCGCGCACAGTACACCGCAACAGCTTTTTCAATGCCCATCCGGCAAGTCTTTGAGCCTGTTTTTGAGCTGCAGGAACAGGTGGTGCGGGAAATGGACCCGGGCCTCCTCACGCGCCCTGTGCGGATCCGTTACCTGCTGCATACGGAAGATCGCGCCTGGAAGATTTTCTACCGGCCGATCGAGCGCGCGGTGCAACGCGCCGCCCGACTGGTCGGCAGGATCCAGACCGGGCAGTTGCGGCACTACCTGATCTACTCCTTCGTCACCCTGTTGCTGTTGCTATGGCTGATCACCTGAATCCCGTCGCCTGGCTGCTGGCGCTGCTGCAGACCTTGATGTTCGTGCTGGCGGCGCCGGTGTTCGCCGCCTGGGTGAAGCGGGTGAAATGCCGGCTGCAGAATCGGCGCGCTCCGTCCCTGTTGCAGCCCTGGCGGGACATTCGACGGCTTTTCGCCAAGCGGGTGCTGCTCGCGCACACTGCCTCGCCAGTGTTCCGTGTCGCGCCCTACATTGTCTGCGGCACCACCATCATGGCGGCATCCGTGGTGCCGCTGGTGGCGCTCACCTTGCCTCTGGCAGCCATGGCGGACGCGATCGTGCTGGTCGCGTTGATTGCGCTGGGGCGCTTCTTCCTGGCGCTCGCCGGACTGGACGTGGGAACAGCGTTCGGCGGCATGGGGTCGTCGCGCGAGATGACCGTCTCGGCGCTGGCCGAACCTGCCATGCTGATGGTCGTGTTCACACTGGCAATGATCGCCGCCAGCACCAATCTCAGCACGGTCGTAGGCCATATGCTGGTCGAGGCGCAGGCGCTGCGGCCGTCGTTGCTGTTCGCGTTCATTGCGCTCATCCTCGTGGGGATGGCCGAGACCGGGCGAATCCCGGTCGACAACCCGGCGACGCACCTCGAACTCACCATGATCCACGAGGCAATGGTGCTGGAGTATTCGGGCCGTCACCTGGCGATGATGGACTTGGCCGCCCAGCTCAAGCTCATGATCTACGCCGTGCTGGTCGCCAACCTTTTCTTCCCTTGGGGCATTGCGGTGGAGAACACGCCGGCAGCCTGGTTGCTGGCGACCGGCCTGCTGGTCTGCAAGCTGGCCCTGCTCGGCATTGGCCTGGCGGTGGCGGAGACCGCTGTCGCCAAGATGCGCCTGTTCAAGGTGCCGACCTTCCTGGCGGCTGCGTTCATCATTGCGCTGGTCGGCATGCTCAGCGCCCTGATCCTGGAGGGCGGCGCGTGAGCCCCTACCTGGATCTGCCGCTGGTCGAGCAGGCTATCCTCACGGTGGCCGCCCTGGTGCTGGTGAGCAGTTTTGCGCTGCTGGCGCAGTCGCGCGTGGTGGCCACTATCCATATTTTTGCGTGGCAGGGCGTGCTGCTGGCGACCGGCTCCGTGCTGGTGGCGTGGAGCACAGGTGAGACTCACCTGTACCTGTCAGCGGCGCTCACGCTGATGCTCAAGACGGCATTCATCCCCTGGCTGCTGGTGCGCCAGGCGCGACGACTCGGCATCCTCAAGGAGTTCGACGCGGTGATGCGCCCGGGCGTCACGCTGCTCGCCGGCGGTGCCCTGGTGATTTTCTGCTACGGCGTCGCGCAGCCGCTCGGCGCCTATGCCGAGGGCACCACCCGTGACGCCATCGCATTGAGCCTTGCGGTCGTGATGCTGTCCATGCTGATGCTGGTGACTCGCCGCAAGGCGCTTACCCAGGTGATCGCATTCATGGCGTTGGAGAACGGCATGTTCTTCGCGGCCATCACCGCGACGCGCGGCATGCCAATGATCGTGGAGCTGGGCATCGCCTTCGACGTACTGGTGGCAGCCATCATCTTCGGCATCTTCTTCTTCCATATCCGCGACAGCATCGAGTCGCTGGACATTGAGCAGCTCAACCGGCTGTCCGAGAACGAGCCATGAGTCCGCTGCTGCTCACCTTGCTGATACCGGTAGTGGCCGGGTTGGTGCTGGCGTTCCTGCCGTCTCCCCGCGCCGGCGCGTGGCTCAACATCATCGCCTCGGCCAGCGGACTGGCCGCTGCGCTCTGGCTTGCGGTCGAAGTGCTGCGACTCGGTGCGATCGGCGGTGAACAGTTCTACATCGATACTTTCAATGTCTACCTGATCGTCCTGACGGCGTTCATCGGCCTGACCACGACGCTGTTTTCACGTCCCTACATGCGGCACGAGCTCGAGATCGGCCGCGTCACGGGCCGCCGGATGCGGCTCTATCACGCCAGTTTCCAGGGATTCTTGTTCAGCATGCTGTTGGCCCTGTCGACGAACAATCTCGGCGTGCTGTGGGTGGCGCTTGAGGGGGCGACCCTGGCCACGGTCTTGCTGGTCAGCCTCTACCGGACTCCCGAGTCCGTGGAGGCAGCCTGGAAGTACTTCATCCTGTGTGGCGTGGGCATTGCGCAGGCCCTGTTCGGCACCGTACTGGTGTACCTGGCGGCCGCGCGTGTCATCGACGACCCGGAACAGGCGATGCTGTGGAGCGTGCTTCACGCGCATGCGGACCAGCTCGAGCCGGTGGTGATGAGCATCGCCTTCATTTTCCTGCTGGTGGGCTACGGCACCAAGGTCGGCCTGGTGCCGTTGCACAACTGGCTGCCGGATGCGCATTCCGAAGGTCCGACGCCGATGTCCGCGGTGCTCTCCGGTCTGTTGCTCAACGTGGCGCTGTACGCCATCGTGCGCGTCAAGATGCTCACCGATGCGGCGCTCGGTGTGGAGACGGGCCAGCCGGGGCTTGCCGGCTTTCTGATGATGGGTTTCGGCCTCGCTTCGTTCATCGTTGCAGGGCTGTTTCTGCACCGGCAGCGCGACATCAAGCGGTTGTTCAGCTACTCGTCCATAGAGCACATGGGCCTGATGACTTTTGCTTTCGGACTGGGTGGTGCGCTGGCCACTTTCGGCGCGCTGCTGCACATGACCGTGCATTCTCTCGCCAAGTCGGCGATCTTCGTCACGGTGGGTCATGCCAGCCAGATCGCCGGCAGCCAGTCCATCGATGCCATCCGCGGCCTGATCCGGACCCAGCCCGTCGTTGGCTGGGGCCTGTTGGTCGGCGCGCTGGCGATCGCCGGCTTTCCGCCATTCGGGGTGTTTGTCAGCGAATTCCTGGTGCTGACTGCCACCATGCAGTCCTTTCCCTGGCTGACGGTGCCTCTGCTGGTGGGCCTGGCCGTGGCATTCGCGGGCCTGTTCCGTCACCTTCAGCCGATGGTCTATGGCGAGAGTCCCCCCGGACATGCCCCGATCCGCGTCAGCATGGCGCCGGTGATAGTGCACCTGGCTATAGTCCTGTGGCTGGGGCTTGCGATCCCGGCGTTCCTGGCGCGCTGGTTTGACGAAGCGACAAGGCTTATCGCCGGGAGCGGGTTGCTGTGAGTGAGACGCCCATGCTGGATCGATTCCTGCACGGCTGCGCGGCCGGCGAGATCGCCTCTGGGGCGCCGGATACCGGCGCGCTGGCGCCGGCGCTGCTTGTGCCGTTACGAGTTTCTCGATGGCGGGATGCAGCGACCCTGGCGCGCTCCATCGGGCTCAGGTTCAGTGCGTTCTGGGCGAGCGAGCGGGCTGACGGCCTGGAAGTCTTCAGCGTGCTGGAGGCAGACGGACGTCACGTCGTGCTTCGCGCCATGGTAGCTGAGGGCCACGAGCTGCTCTCGCTGGCGTCCGTGTACCCGGCGGCGGACCGGCCCGAGCGGCATGCACATGACCTGCTCGGCCTGTCGCTGGCGGAGCAGCCGGACAGCCGCCGCTGGTTGCGCCATGCGGCGTGGTCCGCGCACGAGTATCCGTTGCGGCGTGAGTTTCCGGTGCAGCACGATCCCGGGCCCGTGCCTCCGGACGAGCATTATCCCTTCCTTGTTGCGCAAGGCGCGGGGGTTGTGGAGATCCCGGTCGGGCCGGTGCATGCGGGCATCATCGAGCCGGGGCACTTCCGCTTCCTCGCGGTGGGGGAGACGGTGCTGAACCTCGAGGAACGGTTGGGGTATGTTCACAAGGGCATCGAAAAGATCGCGGTCGGTCGTGACCCGGCCGGCCTGTCGCGGCTGGCCGGCCGGGTGTCGGGCGACGCCACGGTAGCGCACACCTGGGCCGCCTGCATGGCGCTGGAACGGGCCGTAAGTGTTGAGCCGCCGGCGCGGTCCATTTGCCTGCGAGCCTTGCTGCTGGAGCGCGAGCGGGTCGCCAATCACGTCGGTGACATTGGCGGGATCTGCACGGACGTCGGGTTCAGCTTCGGCCAGTACCAGCTGGCGCGGATGCGCGAGGACTGGCAGCGGCTCAGCGGCACGGTTTTTGGCCATCGGCTGATGATGGACCAGGTGGTTCCCGGCGGGGTGGCGTCCGACGTATCTCCGCACCAGGTGGCTGCGCTGGCGTCGCAGGCACGCGAATTCGCGGGTGAATTCCGCGGCATCATCGAGCAGTTAGAGGCGTCCGAGTCGCTGGAAGACCGGCTGATGACGACGGGACGACTTTCGCCCGAGTTGGCCGGGCATCTGGGCGCGCTCGGCTATGTCGGCAAGGCGTCAGGCTACGGCTACGATGTACGGGCCCACTCGCCGCACAGCCCCTATGATCGTTTTCCGATCACCGTGCCTGTCTATCGCGCAGGCGACGTCGCCGCGCGGGCGCGCGTGCGAGCCGAGGAAACCCTGGCATCGTTGGCCTTGATCGGGCAACTGCTGGATGCCCTTCCGGAGGGCCGGGTGCTGGGTGAATGGCCTGATATGGCCGGCGCGGGCGAGGGCGTGGGGATTGTCGAGGCCTGGCGTGGCGAACTGCTGAGCTACGTGGCCCTCGACGAGCAGGGGCGTGTAGCGCGGTACTACCCCCGTGACCCCAGCTTGCTGAACTGGCCGGCGCTCGAGTTATTGATCCAGGGAAACATCGTGCCGGACTTCCCGGTATGCAACAAGTCGATCAACGGCTCCTACTCCGGACAGGACCTCTAGCATGTTGAGAATGCTTGCCAAGATCCTGAAGGTCGGCGTCGTGACGGAGTCACCCGCTGTAATGCGCGATCCCGACGCCACGGCTTTCGAGGCAGACGGGAAGGCGCTCAAGGCCATGGTGGACCGTCAGTTCCGGGGCAGCATTGCCATCCGTCAGGTGGACGCAGGGTCCTGCAATGGCTGCGAACTGGAGATCCAGGCGCTCAACAATCCCTATTACTCGATCGAGCGCTTCGGCGTGCACTTCGTGGCGTCGCCGCGCCACGCCGACATTCTGCTGGTCACCGGCCCGGTGTCGCGCCACATGGAGGCCGCGTTACGCCGTACCTGGGCCGCCACGCCTCAGCCGAAATGGGTCATCGCCGCGGGCGACTGCGCAAGCTGCGGCGGCGAATTCGGCGCAAGCTATGCGAGCTGTGGTGCAGTCGACAAGGTCATCCCGGTGGACTTGCAGATTCCGGGTTGCCCACCAACGCCCGGCCAGCTCCTGGCCGGCATCCTGTCGCTCATGCGGATGCGCGGCTGAGGGTGCTGACGACCGAAGCTGGCACCCGTCCGGGCCTTTCTGCGAATCGTGGATCTCGGCATCCGCATCATCATGCTCGCGCCGGCCGGGGGCCGCATGCTAGTCGCGGCGCCGGCCATTCTGGCCCGGTTCGCCGCGGCGCGTGTTCTGCGCGCTCGTCCAGCGGGCCTCGCGCTGCGGATTGCCGGGTGCAGCGCGGGAATCCGTGGCCCCGCCATTCCCACGGCTGGTGGCGCGTGGCTGCGGCACCGGCGCGGCCGCTGCGGTCCTCTCGGGCCGCCCTGAACTCGTCGCGCGCGGCGCCCGGGACGCCGGTGGCCGCTGCCGCTGCACACTGGGCGGCTGAGCCCTGGGGTCCAAACGCGTCGCCGCGGATGCCGTGCGCTGCGGCGGCGACGTCACCGGTTGCCGCTGTGAGACGGGGGGTTGTGTTCGCGAAGCGGCCGGCTGCGGCCTGGCGGCAGCCGACGGTTGCACCCTTGCCGTATCGCGGATGCCGCGGAGCCTGGCCTCGGTGGACGAGACGCTCGGGCGCGCGGCCCTCACTCCAGGCGACGCACGCGTCGTGCCGGATGCGCGTGCCGAACTGCGCTCCTCGGCCTGCACGCGGCCCTGTACGCGCGCGGTGCTCGCGGGGCGATCGCGCCAATCGTTGGCGGTCCTGCCATCACGATTCACTTCAGCGCGGTCACTGTTGCGGCTGCTGCGTGCGGCGGTATCGGTATTGCGATCCCACGACCGCTCCGTCCGCGCACCGTCCGCGCGGCGGCGGTCCGGCGTGCTTTGACCGGCGCGGGACGCCGTGCTGCCCGAAAGCGGCCAGCGTGTCACCGGTCCCGCCTTGAGGCGGGGCGAGTCATAGCGCTGCTTCACCTCGGGGTGGCGATAGGCCACGCCGCGGCGATGCACCGGGTTGTGCTTCCAGCGCTGGCCCGGCGCGTAGTAGTGCGTCGGCCCGTAGTAGCGGGCAGGCTGGTAATAGCGTGGCGTGTTCACGATCACGATGCTGCTGTGCGGCCAGTAGAAGCTGCTGAAGAAGAATCCGGAGGAGACGTGGATCCCGGAGCCCCAGTAGAAGCCCGGATCGCCCCGGTAATAGTACGAAGGCCTGGCCCAGTACACGGGCGGGTAGGCCGGGCGCCACCAGGTGCCGTAGACGATGTAGGGATCGTAGTAGGGCACGTACACCACGCGAGTCTCCGCGGGCTCGATGATGATGGTTTTCTCTTCCCGGATGACCCGGACATGCTCTGTCGATTCGAGGCTCCCTGCGGCATCCGCCCGGGCGCGCAGGAACTGGATGGAGTCCATGACCGCCGGCTCCTGGTAGAGCATCGCGTCGCCGAGCCGGCGGGTCCACTCGAGGTCCTCGTTCATCTGCGCCAGCAGGTCGGGGAAGGCGACCAGCGCCTTCACGCTGGGATCCCAGCCCCGGTCCGCGACCGCCTCCACGGCGGCCTCGCCCTCGAGGTGGGCGTTCTGTTGCGACCAGCGCGCCGCCTCGACGATCTCCAGCGGGTAGGTGGAGGCAATCAGGACCTGCGAGAGCAGCGCATCGGGGTACAGCGCGACAGGGGCCAGCATCTGGTCCAGCTCGGCCTGGGTGAAGCCCTGCTCGTCAGGCGACTGCGTCGCGACGGAATCGATGATCGGCTCAACCACATACTCCTGGGCCCCGGCCGGGACAGTCGCGATTGCCACGGCCAGCAGGCCCAGCGCCAGTGTCGTGCGCATACCAAGGGTATTGTTCATCGCTCGCTCCCGGTTTTCACCACGGTCACAGGCTAGCACCCGGAAGCTGAACGTACGGCAACGAACTTGGGCTGGTTCCGCCCCCGGATCAGGCCCCGTGCTCATTCGACCTTTCAGCCTGCCAAGGGTTTCCGGTTAACATAGGCAGGTCCGGCGCTCGCCGGGCACAGTCAATGGTGGTCCGCGTCGGTTCCCTCGCGACGGCCAGCCGTGAACTCCGCCAGGCCCGGAAGGGAGCAACGGTAGCGGCAACGCCGGGCGCCGGGGTGTGGCTGGCGCGGACCGCCACCATTTCTCGCCCCTTGGCTTCCGCAGGACCACCCGCATGCAATACCGACAACTCGGCAAGACCGGAATCAGGATCAGCGCCCTGTCGCTCGGTTCCTGGGTCACCTTCAAGAACCAGGTCGGTGTCGATGATTCGGTCGAGATGATGGCCGCCGCCCACGACGCGGGCGTCAACTTCTTCGACAATGCCCAGGCCTATGCCGGCGGCGTTTCCGAGGAAATCATGGGCGCGGCCCTGAAGAAGCTCGGCTGGCGGCGCGGGAGTTACCTCGTGTCCACCAAGCTCTACTGGGGCCTCCACGACAGCCCGCTGGAAAAAAACACGCTGAATCGCAAGTACCTGCTCGAGAGCATGCAGGGCTGCCTGGAGCGCCTCCAGCTCGACCACGTGGATCTCGTTTACTGCCACCGCGACGACGAGACCACGCCGGTCGAGGAGGTCGCGTGGGCAATGCACAACATCATCGAGAAGGGCCAGGCGCTGTACTGGGGCACGTCGGAATGGTCGGCGGAGCGCATCCTCGCGGCCCTGGAAGCCTGCGAACGGCACCATCTGCACACGCCCGTCGTCGAACAACCGGTCTACAACCTGTTTGAGCGCCACCGCTTCTCGCATGACTATGTGCCCGTCTATCGCGATCGGGGCCTGGGATCGACGACGTGGAGCCCGTTGGCCTCGGGCCTGCTCACGGGCAAGTACGATGGCGGTATTCCCGCGGACAGCCGGGGGGCGCTACCCGGTCTCGAGTGGCTGAGCGGGCAGTTCACCGATGCCGACAAGCTGCGGAAGGTGCGGGCGCTGCAACCGATCGCCGACGCCATGGGCGCCAGCCTGTCCCAGTTCTCGTTGGCCTGGTGCCTGCAGAACCCGCATGTCAGCAGCGTCATCACGGGTGCCAGCCGGGTGCAGCAGGTGCACGAGAACATGCGTGCCCTGGATTTCATCGATTGCTTCAGCCCCGACGTGATGCAGGAAATCGACCGGATCATGTTGACCCACTGAGGGTCGGCCGGGCGAGTCACGGGCGCGGGGGTGTTACACTTTCGGCCTTTCCGAAGCGATGCAGGTTCATCCGCCAGAGCCATGAGTTATCAAGCGCTTGCCCGCAAGTGGCGACCCCGACTTTTTGCCGACCTCGTGGGCCAGGAGCATGTCCTGCGGGCCCTAGTGCATGCCCTGGACAACGACCGCCTGCACCATGCCTACCTGTTTACCGGAACCCGCGGGGTGGGGAAAACGACCATCGCCCGGATCCTCGCCAAGGCGCTCAACTGCGAGGCGGGTGTGTCGTCGACGCCCTGTGGCGTTTGTGGCTCGTGCCTGGACATCGATGCCGGGCGTTTCGTCGACCTGATCGAGGTCGATGCGGCCTCGCGCACCAAGATCGAGGACACCCGCGAGCTGCTCGACAACGTCCAGTACTCGCCGGCGCGTGGCCGCTACAAGGTTTACCTGATCGACGAGGTGCACATGCTGTCCCGGCATTCCTTCAACGCCCTGTTGAAGACGCTGGAGGAGCCGCCGCCGCACGTGAAATTCCTGCTCGCGACCACCGATCCGCAGAACCTGCCGGTGACGGTGCTGTCGCGCTGCCTGCAATTCAACCTCAAGCGCCTGCCGATCTCGATGATCCGGGAGCGCTTGCGCCTGGTGGCCGACAGCGAGGCGCTCGAATTCGAGGGACCGGCGCTGGACATGCTGGCGCGGGCAGCCGACGGCAGCCTGCGCGATGCGCTGAGCCTGCTGGACCAGGCCGCGTCCCACGGTGGCGGCCGGCTGACCGAGACGGACGTGGCGGCGATGCTGGGCACGGTGGACCGCGAACACGCGGTGCGCCTGCTTGACGCGGTCGTGGCCGGGGACGGGCCGCGCGTGCTGGCGGAAATGGCGGTCCTCGACGAGCGCGTGCCGGACTATGACGACGTCCTCGGCACCATCGCGGCGCTGGTGCAACGCGCCGCCGTGCTGCAGGCGGCGCCGGATCTCGACGACGACGAAGACGGCCTCACCGATCGGGCGCGGCCGCTCGCGCACACCGCCACGCCCGAGGACCTTCAGCTGTGGTACCAGGTCGCAGTGGCGGGAAGGCGCGACCTGCCGCTGGCGCCGTCGCCGCGCGCCGGATGCGAGATGGTGCTGCTGCGGATGCTGGCCTTTCGTTATGCGGCGCCGGTGGCGATGCAGGCGGAACCCGCACCTCGCGCGTCCACCCGGACGGGCGGCGCGCCGGCGCCTATGAAGGCTGCGCCGTCGCCCGCGGCCGCGCCGACAAGTGCGGTGCCCGGGACGGCGAAGCCGGCAAGGCCGCCGGCCCGGCCGGATGCAGGCGCCGACGACTGGGAGCAGGTCGTGGAGCAGATGGGCCTCAGCGGCGCCACGCGCCAGCTGGCGCGGCACTGCAGTTTCGCCGGGCATTCCGGCGGAGTCGTCCGCCTGGTCATGGACCCGGCACACGAGATTCTGGCGACCAGCGCGCAACAGGAGCGCTTGCGCGAGGCGCTCGCCAGCCACTTCGGCGAGGCCGTCCGCCTGCAGCTGGAGTTCAGCAAGCCGACGGCGGAAACGCCGGCCGAAAAGGAAAAGCGTGCCGCCGCGGAGCGCCAGAAGCAGGCCGAAAGTGCCATCGAGGAAGATCCCCTCGTGCGCGAAATGCAGAAGATTTTTGATGCCACGGTGGATCGCGACAGCATCCAGCCGGCGGATTGAACAGCGAGAGGAGCACTGGAATGAAAGGTCAGATCGGACAGCTGATGCGCCAGGCGCAGCAGATGCAGGAGAACATGGCCAAGGCCCAGCAGGAGCTTGCGGCGCTCGAAGTCGTCGGCGAGGCGGGCGGCGGCATGGTGAAGGCGACGATCAGCTGCCGGCACGAGGTGCGCGGCATCGTCATCGATCCCGCGCTGCTCGGCGATGACAGGGAGATGCTCGAGGACCTGGTCGCGGCGGCCGTCAACGACGCGCTGCGCAAGGTCGAGCGGACCGTGCAGGACCGGTATGCCGGCATGACCGCCGGGCTCGGCCTGCCGCCCGGCATGAAGCTGCCCTTCTGAGCCGCCCATGCGATATCCGCCGCGGCTCGCGGGCCTGATCGAGGCGCTGCGGCGCCTGCCCGGCGTGGGGCCGCGGTCGGCACAGCGCATGGCGTTTTACCTGCTGGAGAAGGACCGCGACGGCGCCGCTACGCTTGCCGCTGCCGTGGAAGCGGCGCTCGAGGAGGTCGGCCGGTGCGCGCGCTGCCGCATGTTCACCGAGACCGAGCTGTGCGAGATCTGCCGCGGTCCGTCGCGCGACCCGGGGCTGCTGTGCGTCGTGGAGACCCCGGCCGACGTGGTGGCGGTCGAGACCGGCTCGGGCTACACGGGTCGCTATTTCGTGCTCATGGGTCACCTCTCGCCCCTGGACGGGATCGGCCCTGATGAACTCGGCCTCGACATGCTCGAGGAAATCCTGGACGGGAACGGCGTCACTGAGGTGATCCTCGCCACTAATCCGACGGTCGAGGGCGATGCCACGGCGCACTACATCGCGGAGTTGTGCGCACGGCGGGAGATCCGCGCGACCCGCATCGCGCACGGCGTGCCGGTCGGCGGCGAACTCGAATACGTCGACAGCGGCACCTTGTCGCACGCGTTCGCGGGCCGGCAGAAGGTCTAGGGGCTGTTCAGGGCGGCGCTCTTGCCCTGCAGGTCCTCGGTCAGCCGCAGCAGGCGACGATAGCTCTCGTAGCGTCGCGCGCTGATCGTCCCGTCCTCCACGCCCGCCTTGACCGCGCAGCCGGGCTCGCGCATGTGCCTGCAGTTGCTGAAGCGACAGTGGTCCGCGGCGGCGACGATCTCGCGAAAGCCGGCCGCCGCGAGACGCGAATCCACGAGCGCGGGCGCAAAGTCGCGCACGCCCGGCGAATCGAGCAGGTCGCCCCCCCCGGGCAGCGGGTGCAGGCTCGTCGCAGTCGTTCGATGCCGTCCCTCGCCTGTCGCGCCGGAGACCTGGGCGGTGGCTGCGTCGATCCCGGGGAGCAGGGCGTTCAACAGCGAAGACTTGCCCACGCCAGACTGTCCGACGAGGATGCTGCAGTGGCCGGCGAGACTGGCGCGCAGGGCGTCCAGCCCCTCCCCGGCGAGCGCGCTCACGCGGAGCACCGGGTAGCCGACCGCGCGGAACTCGTCCAGCACCTCGAGCCCCGCGGCGCCCGGCAGGTCGGCCTTGTTGCATGCGACCAGCGCGGCGGCCCCCATCGACTCCGCGGCCGCCAGGTAGCGATCGATGATGAACGGATCCAGGGCCGGCTGCGGCGCACAGACCATCACGACCTGGTCGATGTTCGCCGCCAGGACCTCGATCCGCCCGCGCGAGTCGGGACGCGTCAGCTCGGTATCGCGCCGCAGGACCTCGAGCACCGCGACATCCTCATTCTCGTCAGACGGGCGCCAGCGCACGCGGTCGCCACAGACGAGCCGCAGGCCTCGCCGGCCGACGAACGCCCGGTGGCGCGTCCCTTCGGCGTCCTCGACCAGCACGCGGTGACCGTAGGCCGCCACCACGCGCCCTTGCGCGAGCGCTTCGCCGGGGCTGGCGTGCACCGCTCTGTTAGAATTCCCGGATCGCAACACAATCACCTGCAGAGCTTATGAAAGACGCCGACAACCTCGTCTGGATCGACCTAGAGATGACCGGCCTGGATCCGGATTCGGATCGGGTCATCGAGATTGCCACCGTGGTTACCGACAAGCAACTCAATATCCTGGCCGAGGGCCCGGTCGTCGCGATCCACCAGGATGATGCCGTACTCGCGACCATGGATGAATGGAACACGCGCCAGCATGGCCAGTCCGGCCTGGTCGACCGGGTGCGCCACAGCCGCGTGACCGAGCACGAGGCCGAGCTGGCCACGCTGACCTTCCTGCTGCGCTACGCGGAGCCGGGCGCGTCGCCCATGTGCGGCAACAGCATCTGCCAGGACAGGCGTTTCCTGGCGCGCTGCATGCCGGAACTGGAGCGCTTCTTCCACTATCGCAACCTCGACGTCAGCACCCTGAAGGAACTCGCGCGCCGCTGGGCCCCCGCGGTCGCGGATGGCTTCCGCAAGGAATCGAAGCACCTGGCCCTCGACGACATCCGCGATTCCATCGAGGAGCTGCGGCACTACCGCGAACACCTGTTCAGGCTGCCATGAGGGCGCTGCCCGTTTCGCCTGCCTGCGAGCGTAACCGTGAGCCGATCCTCGCGTGTATCGCCCCCGTCCTCGCGGGAGCGCGGCGCGTGGTCGAGATCGGCAGCGGCACCGGCCAGCACGCCGCCTGGTTTGCACCGCGGCTACCCCACCTGGCCTGGGTGACGACCGACCTGCCCGGCAACCACGATGCCATTCGGGGCTGGGCCGAGGCCAGCGGCGCCACCAATATCGAGGGGCCGTTGGCGCTGGACACGCTCCGGCAATCCTGGCCTGAACTCGGCGCAACCGACGCGGCGTTCAGTGCGAACACGGCCCATATCATGCCGGAGCCGGCAGTGGTGGCTATGTTCGAGGGCCTCGGCGCCCGGCTGCCGGCCGGCGCGCCCTTCTGCCTGTACGGACCCTTCATGGAACAAGGCCGGCACACCAGCGAGAGCAACCAGCGATTCGATGAGGAATTGCGCCTGCAGGGCCATGGCATGGGTGTGCGCGACCTCGGCTGGCTATTACAGTTTGCGGCTCTGGCCGGCTTCGAGCTCGAGGGCGCCGAGCCAATGCCGGCGAATAACCGGCTGTTGCTATGGCGCCGGACATGATCGACCTGCCGGGACCAGCCGACGTCTTCGCGGCGGCAGCCAGGATCGCGCCCTTCATACATCGCACGCCGGTGCTGACCTCGAGGGGACTCGATGCGCAGTTTGGAGCGCGCCTTTTCTTCAAGTGCGAGAACTTCCAGGTCAGTGGCGCGTTCAAGGCGCGCGGCGCATTCAATGCCGTGCTGTCGCTGGATCCCGCGAGTGCGGCGAAGGGTGTTGCAACCCATTCCTCCGGCAACCATGGCGCGGCGCTGGCGCTCGCCGCGGCGCGGCGCGGCATTCCGGCGTGGGTGGTCGTGCCGACGGATGCCTCGGGTTTCAAGCGCGATGCCATCGCGCGTTACGGGGCGCAGGTCGTGGACTGCGCGCCCGGGCTTGCGCAACGGGAAGCTCGCCTCGCCGAGTGGGTCGCCGAGTGTGGAGCGACGCTCGTGCATCCTTATGACGACGCGGCGGTCATCGCGGGGCAGGGGACGACAGCGCTGGAGCTGGTCGAGCAGGCCGGGATGCTCGACGTGCTGCTCGCCCCGGTCGGCGGCGGCGGCCTCATATCCGGCTGTGCGCTCGCGGGACGGGCCAGCTGCCCGGGGCTGCGCGTCGTCGCCGCGGAGCCGGCGGGCGCGGATGATTGCTGGCAATCGATGCAGGCCGGCGAGCGCGTGCGCTTGGAGCAGGTGAAGACGGTGGCCGACGGACTGCGCGCATCCATCGGGGGGCGCAACTGGGCCCTGATCTCGGACCATGTCGACGAGGTCGTGCGCGTCGAGGAGATGGAGATCGTCAGCGCGATGCGACTCGCCTGGGAGCGGCTGAAGATCGTGATCGAGCCCTCCGCCGCAGTGCCGCTGGCCGCTGTTGCGTCCGGCCGGCTGCAGGTGGATGGGCTGCGCGTGGGAGTTGTATTCTCCGGGGGGAACCTTGACCTGGACGATTTGCCAGCGCTGTTTGCGGCGGGCGCCTAGGGACTGGTTACACCGGCCCGGTCGCTGATGATGTTGACCGGCTGACCGGAGCGCAGGCGTTCGGCGCCGCGAATCACGACGCGGTCGCCGGCGGCAAGCCGCCCCGTGACGGCCATCAGGTCGCCGGACCCGACGCCCGGCAGGACAGCCACCTGTTCGGCCGTGCCATCCTCGGCGATGCGGAACACCGTCGCACCTTCCCGCCGCAGCACCAGCGCATCCCGTGGCACAGTGAGCACCTCGGTCGGCGACCCGGTCGGCACCGACAGGCGAACGTTTTCTCCGACCCGCCACGGCGACGAGGGAATACTCAGCCTGAGCTCGAACATGTGGGAGCGGCTGTCGCCGAACGGCACGAGCGTGCGGATCGTGCCGGTGTCTGCATGGCGCTCGCTGTGAAACTGCATCTCGGTGCCGGCGTTCACGAAGGCCAGCGATGACAGGGGCGCACGCGCGACAACCTCGAGGTTGTCCGGATCCACCAGGCGCACGATTTCGTCGCCCGTGCTGGTATGCTCGCCCGGCGTCCGCAGCCGCTCGGTGACCAGGCCTGCGAACGGTGCCCGTACCTCGGTGCGCGCGAGCTGCAGCTCGATCTGGGCGAGGCGGGCGCGCGCCACCGAAATGTCGTTGGTCGCGCCGTCCAGCTCGGACTCGACCTCGTCGAGGCGACTCTTCGCGGCGTTGTTCTCCGCCGCGAGCCGCCGCAGGCGGTCGGCCTCGCGCCCCAGGAACCCGCGCCGGCTCTCCTGGGAGGCCAGTACGCCGCGGAACTCGTCGCGCTGCAACAGGAGTTCCGCATCGTCGATCTTCGCTACGCGTTCGCCGGCGGCGATCAAGGTGCCGATCTCCGCCACCCGGGTCAGGCGTCCGCCCACTTCCGCTGCAATCCGGGCGTCGTTGCGGCTGACGACTGTGCCCGGGATCTGGATGCTGGGCGCGACGTCTCTCATCTGCACCTCGGCGACGCGTACGTTCGTCGGCGGCGGGCCGCCCTGGGCGCCCGCGACCGCCGGCAGGAGCGAGACCAGGCAAATAGACAGCCTCGCAAGAAGGGCAGTGTTCGACATGCGTACTCCGGTGGGTCCTGCAGTGTTCAAGCGGGTCGCTCCGGACTCGCGTAACTCGGTTTCAGCCCGCCCGAGCCCGCCACGGCCGGCTCGGGCGCGCCCTCGCCGATGCGGAGCAGGCTGGGCAGCAGGACGAGAGTGAAAATGGTACTGACCGAGAGGCCGCCTACGATGACAGCAGCAAGGCCCCGGTAGAGTTCCGTGCCTGCACCTGGCATCAGCAGCAACGGCAACATGCCGAACAGGCTGGTGAGCGTGCTCATCAGGATCGGCCGCAGGCGATAGCGCACCGCCTGCTCGACAGCGGCGGTCCGGGCCATGCCCTCGCGTTCCGCCGCGCGGGTCTGGGCCACCAGCAAGATCGCGTTATTGACTACGAGGCCCATCAGCGTGATGAACCCGATCATGGTCAGCAGGTCCATGGGCTGGAACGTCAGCAGGCCCGTGATGCGCAGTGTGACCACGCCGCCGACCATCGCGAGAGGCAACGCGACGATCACGAGCAAGCTGTCGAGGAAGGAGCGGAACAGCGCACTCATCAGCAGGTAGAGGATCACGACCGCGAGCGCGAGGCTGCGCGCCATGTTGGAGATGGCACGATCCTTGTCGTCCGCCGTGCCCCGGTAACTGATGTCGCCGTCTTCGGGCAACTGCGCGCGAATCACCGGATCGATCTGCTCCCGGATCGTGTCGATCGCCGTGCCGAGGGGCATGTCGGGCGGCGGCGTAATGATCAGGGTAATCGTCCGGCGCCGGTCGACACGCCGGATCTGGTCCGGCCCGGCGGTCCGCTCGAGCGACACGAACTCGCCGAGCGAACGCGTAGCGCCGTCGGGAGTCGCTATGGGCAGCGAGGCCAGTTCCTCGGGCGTATCCCAGGCTTTGGCCCTCAGGATCATGTCGAGGCGCTGCTCGCCGTCGAAGTAGTCGCCGACATAGAGGCCGTCGCCGAGGGCGCGCACGATCCTTGCCATCGTCGGCCGGTCCCAGCCCACTTCGGCAAGCCGTCGCTCTTCGGGCACCAGCCTCAGCTCTGGCTGGGCCAGTTCCAGCCCGGGCACGGGACGGGTGCGTGCACCGGGGAGGTACTGGGCGACGGCGCCCATGCCGACGGTCGCCGCGCCGAGCAGGGCGTCGATGTCGCGGCTCTGGATGTTGACGTTGATGGACCTTCCGCCACCGAGCCGGCCGAACAGCGATGCCCGGTTCGCGAAGGCGATCGTGTCGGGAAATCCGCTCAGGATATCGCGGTTGAGGACCTGCACGAGTTCATCCACGTCGTTGCGATCCGCCGCTCGCGCGCCCATGAAACCGCTGTTGCCGAATATGCCGAGGAAATAGCTTTCGATGGGCGGGTCCCGGGTGCCATCGAGGTGGCCCTGCATCCGCTCGTTGACGACTTCGGTGAACTCCTCCTGCGCGGCAGGGACGCTGACCCCCGGGGGGGGGAGGATGAAGCCGAAAATGAAGTTCTGGCGTCCCTCCGGCAGGTAGTCCGTCTTGGGCAGCAGCAGTACCGTGAGGCCGACCGCCGCGACGGTCAGGCCGACGATGATGCCGGTACGCCGCGCGCGCGTGTCGGTCATTCGCATGATCAGGGTCGTGCCCCGGTCCCACCAGGCGCTGTGAATGTCCGTCAGGTGAATGTTGCGCAACCAGTTGTTGGCGGCGGTCGGGATGACGGTGATCGCGACGAAGAGGGCGGCGATCACCGCAATCGCGATCGCGAGGGCAAGATCGGCGAACAGCTGGCCGGCGATGTCGCGCAGGAACACGATCGGCAGGAAAATCGCCACCGTCGTCGCCGTCGAGGCGATCAGCGCGGCCTGGACCTGGGTGGCGCCGATGAGTGCCGCGTCGTCGCTGGCCTTGCCACTTTCCCGCAGGCGGACGATGTTCTCGAGCACCACGATGGCGGAGTCGAGCACCATGCCGACCGCGAACGCGAGGCCCGCGAGGCTGATGATGTTGATCGTGCGCCCGGTCGCGTTCAGCACGATGAACGCGACGAACAGCGAAATGGGGATCGCCATCGCTACCATCATCGTCGCGCGCCAGCGGCGGAGGAACCACCACAACACCGCCGTGGCCAGCATGATGCCGAGCAGCAGGTTGTTGCGCAGCATGGTGATCGAGTCGGTGATGTACAGGGTCTCGTCGTAGTCCTGCGTGATGAACAGCCCCGCGCGCTTGGCGGCACCCTCGTTGAGGTCGGCGATCACGGCCTTGAGATCGGTCATCACCTCCAGCACGTTGACGTTCTGTTCCGGCTGGGCGTTGACGGCGATGGACGGGCCGCCGTTCTGGTTTAGTGATCCCGCGATATCCTGCATCTCGATGGACAGTTCCGCCACGTCGTGCAGGTGAACCGGTTGCCCGTCCCGCCACGTGAGCACCATGTCCCCCAGCTGCTCGAGATCGTACTTGCCCGAAAAGCGAATGGTGTACTGGCGGCGGCCGACGTCCTTGAAGCCGCCGGAGACGTCGTCGTTGCCCGCGGTCATCCGGGCCAGCATAGGCACGTCGACGCCCAGCGCGGCGGCGCGATAGGGATCGAAGGTGATGCGGACCTCGCGACTGCGCCCGCCGTAGACGTCCGCGTTCGCCACGCCGGCCACGCGCTCCAGGCGCGACTGGATGACTTCCTCGACGAAGTCCTGGTAGCTGGCGATGTCTCGCTCGTTGCCGGGCAGCGTGCGAATGGCAAACCACGCAATCGCCGAGCCGAACTGGCCGCGGCCGGCAAAGACGATGGGCTGGTCCGCGTCGACCGGGTAGCTCGGGACCCGGTTGAGGCGGTTCATGACCTCGATCAGCGCGCGCTCAAGCTGCGTGTTGACGTCGAAGGTCAGGTTGACCGAGCCGCGGCCACGGCTGGCGCTGGATACCATTTCCTGGAGCCCGGACAGGCCGCGCAGCGCGTCCTCCTGAGGCTCCACGATCTCCGCCTCGACTTCCTCGGGCGCGGCGGCTCGCCAGCTCGTCGTGATCTCGATGATCGGCCGCTCGACGTTAGGGATCATCTGCACCGGCATGCGCAGCAGGGAGATGGTGCCGAAAAGCAACACCAGCAGGACCGCCACGATGACGGCCACGGGATTGCCGAGCGCTGGTTTTGTCAGGTTCACGAGTCGGGCAACTGGCAACGAGGACGCGTATTGTACCCGTTTGTGGAGGGCAGGCTGAGTCCCCCGGTTTCGGTTATCATGCTCGCCCCGCCATGGCAGAAAACGAACTTCAGACATGACTGGCAGACTCCTCGTCCTGTGCCTCCTCGCGTTCACGGCGACCGTCGCGGACGCCCAGACGCGCTATGTCTCCGATCGGCTCGAGATCACGCTGCGCAGCGGCACCTCAACCCAGCACTCCATCGTGCGCATGCTGCCAAGCGGCGCAAGGCTGGAAGTACTGGAGACGGACGCCGCTGCAGGTTACTCACGCGTCCGCACGGCGGACGGCGTCGAAGGCTGGGTGCTCACCCGTTACCTGATGGACCAGCCGGCGGCGCGTGACCGGGTGGCGGCCGCCATCAACCGCGTGGAGAACCTCAACGCCCGCGAGGCGGAGCTGACGGCGCAGGTGGCTGCCCTCAGCGAGGAACGGGACTCCCTCCAGACGGAGCGCGACGGGCTGCGCGCGGAACTGGAGGAGGTCGCCGCCGAGCTGGAGCGTATCCGGCGCGTATCCGCGTCCGCGGTGGAACTCGACAAGGCCAACCGCGAACTGCGCACTCGCCTGGCCGCGGCCGAACAGTCCGGCGACGGCCTGCGCGCCGACCTGTCGGAGCTCAAGCGTAATACGCAGCGCGACTGGTTCCTGGCCGGCGCGGGCGTGTTGATCGCGGGGCTGGTGCTCGGCCTGATCCTGCCGCGCCTGCGGGTCCGGCGCCGCTCCGGATGGGGCGACCTCTAGGCGCCCCCGGGCCGGTGTGAACAGGCCCTAGCCGACTTTCTTCCCGGCGAGAAACATCCAGGTCTCGACGACGGTGTCGGGATTGAGAGAGATGCTCTCGATGCCCTCGTCGAGCAGCCAGCGCGCAAAGTCGGGATGATCCGAAGGCCCCTGGCCACAGATGCCGATGTACTTGCCCTGCTTGCGACAGGCCGAGATCGCCATGTGCAGCAGTGACTTGACGGCGGCATCGCGCTCGTCGAACAGCTCCGCGATGATGCTCGAATCACGGTCCAGCCCGAGCGTGAGCTGGGTCATGTCGTTCGAGCCGATGGACATGCCGTCGAAGTGCTCCAGGAATTCTTCGGCGAGCAGCGCGTTCGACGGGATCTCGCACATCATGATCAGCTTCAGGCCGTGTTCGCCGCGTTTCAGCCCGTTCTCCGCGAGCAGCTCGACCACCTTGCGGCCTTCGGCGACGGTGCGCACGAAGGGCACCATGACCTGCACGTTCTCCAGGCCCATGTCTTCGCGTACCCGCTTGAGCGCCCGGCACTCGAGCTCGAAGCACGGCCGGAAGGTCTCGGAGACGTAGCGCGAGGCGCCACGGAAGCCAAGCATCGGGTTTTCCTCGTGGGGTTCGTACTCCCGGCCACCGATCAGGTTGGCGTACTCGTTCGACTTGAAGTCCGACAGCCGCACGATGACCGGCTGGGGCGCGAACGCCGCGCCGATCGTGCTGATGCCCTCGGCCAGCTTGTCGACGAAAAACTCCACCGGGTCGTCGTAGCCGGCCATCTGCTGCCGGATGGTGTGCTGCAGGTCTTCGGCCAGCGAATCGAACTCCAGCAACGCGCGGGGGTGGACGCCGATCATGCGGTTGATGATGAACTCGAGCCGGGCCAGGCCGACGCCGCGATGCGGAATCCCGGCGAAATCGAAGGCCCGATCGGGATTGCCGACGTTCATCATGATCTTGACCGGGATCTCCGGCATGCGGTCGAGCTCGATGGTCTGTTCTTCGTAGTCGAGCCGGCCCTCGAAGATGAAGCCGGTATCGCCCTCGGCGCAGGACACGGTGACTGGCTGGCCGTCGGGCACCGTCTTCGTCGCGTCCCCGCAGCCGACGACCGCGGGAATGCCGAGTTCCCGGGCGATGATGGCGGCGTGGCACGTGCGCCCGCCGCGGTTCGTGACGATCGCCGCGGCCCGCTTCATGACCGGTTCCCAGTCCGGGTCGGTCATGTCGGCGATCAGCACGTCGCCGGGCTGCACGCGGTGCATTTCCTTCACGTCGCGGATGATGCGCGCCGTGCCGGCGCCGATGCGCTGGCCGATGCTGCGACCGGTGGCGATGATCGTCGAGCGGTCCTTCAGCTTGAAGCGCAGGATGGAGCGTCCCTGCCGGCTCTGCACGGTCTCGGGGCGCGCCTGCAGGATGTAAAGCTTGCCATCCATGCCGTCCTTGCCCCACTCGATGTCCATCGGGCACCCGTAGTGCTTCTCGATCTCTACCGCGTGCCGCGCGAGCGTCTGGATATCCTCGTCGCTGAGACAGAAGCGCGCCCGGTCGGCGGCCGGCACTTCCAGCGTGCGGGTGCCGTGGCCGTCGTCACCGTGCACCATCTTGATGGCCTTGCTACCGAGCGTCTTGCGCAGGATGGCATGCTTGCCGGCCTTGAGTGAGGGCTTGAAGACGTAGAATTCGTCAGGGTTGACGGCGCCCTGGACGACCATTTCACCGAGGCCCCACGAGGCTGTGATGAAGACGACATCGCGGAAGCCGGACTCGGTATCGAGCGTGAACAGCACGCCGCTGGCGCCGGTGTCGCTGCGCACCATGTGCTGGATCCCGGCCGACAGGGCGACCTGGTTGTGGTCGAATTCGTGGTGCACCCGGTAGGCGATCGCGCGATCGTTGAACAGGGAGGCGAACACGTCGTGAATCCGCTCGATCACCTGGTCGATGCCGCGCACGTTCAGGAAGGTCTCCTGCTGGCCGGCGAAGCTGGCCTCGGGCAGGTCCTCGGCAGTCGCAGACGAGCGCACCGCCACCGCGATGTCGCGCCCCTCGGCCATCTCGTCCCAGGCCCGGCGGATTTCTTCGTGCAGCCTGGGTTGCAGTGGGGTGTTCTTGATCCAGCCCCGGATCGCTGCGCCGGTGGAGACCAGCTTTTCCACGTCGTCGACGTCGAGGTCGGCGAGCACGTCCCGGATCCGGTCGGCGAGCCCCTCCTGCGCCATGAAGTCCCGGTAGGCCGCCGCGGTGGTGGCGAAACCGCTCGGTACGGTCACTCCCAGGGCTTCCAGGTTGGCGAGCATCTCGCCGAGCGAGGCATTCTTGCCCCCCACGCGCTCAACGTCGCCCATGCGGAGTTCATCTAGCTTCAGGATGTACTGTTCCACCTTGGTCCCCTTGAGTTTCCCTTAGCAGGGAACGGACAATGCGCGCTGTCCCGTCGAACAGGTGAGCGAATGAATCATCGAACCGTTTTCTTCGTGTCCGACCAGACCGGCGTTACAGCAGAGACCCTCGGACACAGCCTGCTGACGCAGTTCGACGGGTTGAAATTTCGCGGCGTGACTGTGCCATTTATTAACACCCGTGACAAGGCGAAAGAATGCGTACGCCGCATCAACCTGACCGCCGAGGTGGAGGGCTCGCGACCGATCGTGTTCGCCACCATGGTGCAGGATGATCTCCGAGATATTATTTCTAAAAGTCATGGACTTGTGCTCGATTTCTTCGGTGCTTTCATAGGTCCGATGGAGCGCGAGCTCGGGATTGTGTCGAGCCACGCAACGGGCAAGGCCCACGGCGTTGCGGACCAGCGTTCCTACACGCGCCGGATCGACGCGATGAACTACGCGCTCGAGCACGATGACGGTGCGACTACCCGCGACTATAGCAAGGCAGACATCATCCTGGTGGGCGTGTCCCGCTCCGGCAAGACGCCGACCTGCCTGTACATGGCCTTGCGCTACGGTGTGTACGCGGCGAATTACCCGCTGACCGAGGAAGAGTTCGAGAGCGGCAAGATTCCCTCGCCCCTAGAGCGCCACCGGGAGCGGCTGTTCGGGCTCACGATCGCGCCCAGGCGCCTGCAGCAGATCCGCCACGAGCGTCGCCCGGAGAGCAACTATGCCTCCGCCCGCCAGGTGAGTTTCGAGCTGCGCTCCGCCGAGGCGTTGTTCACACGTTACGGCATCGGGTTCATCGATACGACGGAGTGCTCGGTGGAGGAGATCGCCAGCACGGTGCTCGATCGCACCGGCCTGCTGAACCGGCTGCAGGACGTCGTGATCGATTAGGGCCCGCCAAGTGTGAACAGGCCCTAGATGATCCCGGAGGGGGCATCGACGCCAGTCAGGTCCGCGACGCGTGCGAGTTGGGCGGCGGCGCGACCCAGCGCGGCGGTGAGTTCCGGGCCCGTGCCGCGGTGATCCGCCTCCGCGGGCAGGTAACGCTCCAGGTAAATGCGCAGTGTCGCGCCCTCTGTGCCAGTGCCGGACAAGCGGTAGACCAGGCGTGAGCCGTCGGCCAGGAACACCCTGAGGCCCTGGCGCGCCGACACGCTGTTGTCCACGGGGTCCCGGTAAGTGAAGCTGTCGGCCCGCTCGATCCGCGTGTCCGCCACCTCGATCCCAGCGAGGGCATCGACACGCGCCTCTAGCGACGTCATGACCTCGCCGGCCCGGGCGCCGTCCGCGATGAACCAGTCGTGCCGCGCGAAGGCATGGCGGCCGAAGCGGCGCCAGTGGTCCTCGACCAGGCCGCTGACCGGGCGCCCCGTGACCGCGACCAGGTTGAGCCAGAACAGCACCGCCCACAGCCCATCCTTCTCGCGCGCATGGCTGGAGCTCGTCCCGAAGCTTTCTTCGCCACACAGGTCCACGCGGCCCGCGTCGAGGAGGTTGCAGAAATAGCGCCACCCGGTCGGCGTCTCGTAACACGGGATGCCGAGGGCCTCGGCGACCCGGTCGACCGCGCGGCTGGTCGGCATCGAGCGCGCCACGCCGGCGAGACCATCGCGGTAGCCGGGCACCTTATGGGCATGCTCGGCCAGTACCGCCAGGCTGTCGCCCGGCGTGACGACCATCCCCCGGCCGACGATCATGTTGCGGTCACCGTCGCCGTCTGAGGCAGCCGCCAGGTCGCCCGCGTCGGTGCCCGCCATCCACTCGACCAGGTGTGCGGCATCGACTGGATTCGGATCGGGGTGCAGGCCGCCGAAGTCGGGCAACGGCACGGCATTGACGACGCTGCCGGGCGGCGCGCCGAGGCGGCGCTCGAGGATCTCGATGGCGTACGGGCCGGTGATGGCGTGCATCCCGTCGAAGCGCATGCGGAAGTCCCCACCGGTCAGCAGGGTGCGGATCCGTTCGAAGTCGAACAGCTGCTCCATCAGCGCCGCGTAATCGGCGACCGGGTCGATGACCTCGATCTGCAGGGCGCCGGCGTGTTGCAGCCCGACGCGGTCGAGATCCGGCGCGGGGATGTCGGCCACCCGGTACTCGGTCAAGGCCATGGAGGCGCGCCAGATGGCCTCGGTGAGCGACTCGGGCGCCTGGCCGCCGCTGGCGGTGTCGAACTTGACACCGAAGTCGCCGTCGGGTCCGCCAGGGTTGTGGCTCGCAGTTAGCAGGAATCCGCCGGCGGCGCCGTGCAGGCGGATCAGGTGCGACGCGGCCGGTGTCGACAGCAATCCACCACGTCCTACGATCACTCGCGCGACGCCGTTGCCTGCTGCGATGCGGAACAATGCGCCGAGGGCCTCCCGGTTCCAGAAGCGCCCATCGCCCCCCGCGACGATCGTCGCACCCGAGAAGTCGCCGGCCGCATCGAACACGGCCTGGAGGAAGTTCTCCAGGTAGTTCGGCTGGCGAAATACACGAACCTTTTTTCGCAGACCGGCGGTGCCCGGACGCTGGTCATCGTAGGGACTGGTGGGGATTTTGCGCATGGCCATGGGTTGCCCTCCGTCGCGTCGGTGGCACAAATTCCCTGTGCTATATTGCCGCGCATGATAGCAGACAGTTCCCTCGCGCTGCCGCGCCCGACGCAGCCAGGCAGTTTCACTGCGCTCATGCATCTTTACGAGAGTAATTACGTGCGGCTGCGCTGGCTGCTCGAGGATGTCAGGACGCTCTCCGAAGTCCAGTGTTCACGGGTCGCGGCCGACCTGCCCCTGTACCTCGAGGTGCTTGAGCGCAGTCGTTACACGACCACGATCCGGCTCACCTATTTCTTCTTGGATGATCGTGGTCGCGTCGCGGATCCCGACCTGATGATCCGCGTCTACCATGATGCCGGCCTCGCCGAGGCGATGGCGTGCCGGCGAAAGCATCTGCACCATGCTCTGCGCCAGTTCGATACGGCGCCCGGCGACGAATTGAATCGCCGCTGGGCCAGGAACAGCATGCTCAACAAGTGGCTCGAGTATTGCTACGACCATGGACACCGGTTCCAGGGTCGCGGCACGTGTTCGGCGGGCGTGTGCTGAGTCGTCCTGTCGGGGGGCAAGTCGGGGGTGGCGCGTGACGGATCAATCCGAAGGTCTTAAGAAGCGGACGGCCAAGCTGGTGGCCGGCGAGGAGGAGAGCGAAGACGAGCGCCTGCTGAACCTGTTTCGCAACCGGGCGGAGCTGAAGAAGGCGTTCTCGGACCTCCAGAAGTCGCTGCGGCTCGCGGAAGAACGACTGGCGAGCCAGGAGGCGGCCACACGCCGCGCGGAGGAGCGCTTCCAGGCCATTGAACAACTGCTGGCACAGCCCGGTACCGGCTATACCGCGCTGGTCTACTTCCAGCTGCGGGCGCTCTGGCGGGCCTGCCATGATCGACTGCAGGGGATCGCAGACAACTTGCGTGGCGTTCACGAGGAGCGCCAGCGGCGCGAGCAGTTGATGCGCTTCAACCAGGAGAAGCAGCGCGAGCTCGGGGCGATCGACCAACAGATCGCGCAGGCCAAGGATGAACTCGCGGAACGCCTCACCCGGCGGGATGCCGTGCGGGCGGAGATGGAAGGCGCCCAGGGCCTGTTCGGGTTTACGCGCCGGCGCAAGCTCAACGAGCTCCTCCAGCACCGGCGCGTCGAACTGGAGGCATCGCGCCTCCGCCTGGCGGAGTTGCAGGACCGCCGCGCCGGCGTGAACGCCGAGCCCTGGCCGGAGTTTATGGGGCTCGACCTGGCCACCAAGCGCGATATCAACGTGACGATCATCGCGGCGGCGCAGGAGCTGTACCTGCATTTCTCGACGGACGAACTGGCGCGCAAGGCGCGCGATGCGCAAGTGAGCGCGATCCAGGAAATGCGCTACGGCTCCGAGGACGAGTGCAAGGCGCTCATCGGCAAGATCCGCCGCGCCGTCAATTCACTGGGTCCGGGTCATCCGTCGCCCGCGGATCTCGCGGTGCGGACCGAACTGGTCGGGAAACAGGCGCAGTTTCGGAGCGAGCGCGAGACCGTGCCAATGGCGTCATCGGTGGCTCGCATCGATCTCCCGGTCCGGCCGCCGGAACATGGGCCGGTGCGGCGCGTTCCCCTGGAAGTGAACGTCCTGGCCGACGAATACTGGGATATCTACGACGTTCTCATTCCCTGACCGGTCCGGCGGGTGCGCCCGCCGCCGCGCCGCCGCCGCGTTCTGCGACGCCCCTCCGACGCGCGACGGCAGCCACCTTGCGCCCCCAGCGCCCGAGGTCATCCAGCAGCGCGTAGGTCCATGGCACCAGCAGCAGCGACGTGATCGTGGAAAAAGCGAGGCCGCCGATGATCGCGCGGGCCATGGGGAAATACGGCGGGGCGCCAATGTCGTCGCCGCCGACCTTGGTCGCGCTTAGGGCGAGCGGCAAGAGCCCCAGGATGGTCGTAGCCACGGTCATGAGGATGGGGCGCAGCCGGTCGCGCCCGGCCTGGATCAATGCCTGGTCGCGCGGCATGCCGTCGCGGCGCAGGTTATTGACATGGTCCACCAGCACGATGCCGTTATTCACGACCACGCCGACCAGGATCATGATGCCGATCGTGGCCATGAACGAAAATGTCGTGCCGGTGAGCATGAAGAACCAGAACACGCCAATGACCGAGAAGCCTATCGAGGTGATGATCGATAACGGGTACACCGTCGATTCGAACAGCGCGGCCATGACCAGGAAGATCAGCGCGATCGCCAGCAGGATATTCTGGGCCATGATCTGCTGCGTCTGGTCCGTCTGCTGGAAGCCCCGCCCGAACTGCCACGTGTAGCCGGGTGGGAGCTGGTATGAATCCATCAGCGCCGTCACCGCCGGACGGAGTTCGTCGAGCGAGCTGCCGTTCAGATTCGCGTTGATGACGACCGCTGTCGAACGGTCGATGCGACGAATCTCCTGGTGCGCCCGCGTCACGTGGAAGTCGGCCACCGCGCCCAGGGGGACACGGCGGCCGTCGGGAGTCTGCAGCGGCAGGTCGGCAAGCTGCTCGATGCTCTGGCGGTCGTCCTCGCGGAATGCGATCCGCACGCCGATCTCGCCGTCGCCGCTGCGGAAGTCACGCAGTTGTTCACCGCGCATGGCCACCGACAAGGCCGCGGCGACATCCCGCGGGCTGAGTCCCAGCTGGGTGGCGCGATCCCGGTCGACGTGAACGCGCACCTCGCGGTCGCCGGAGCCGATATCCGCGCGGACGTCGTGCAGGCCGTCTATCGTGGAGAGCAGGCGTACGATGTCGGGCGTAAGTCGGCTCAGTACCTCCGTGGATTCACCCGCCACTTGCATCGTGAAGCCCTCGCCCCCGCCCTGGGCATTGAGCTCGAAATTCGGCTTGCCGATCACGATCTCGGGCAGGTTGGCCATCACGCGCTCGATCACCTCGCCTGTCGGAACCGTAGCGTCGCCGCGGTCATGCAGCAGGAGGACCGATTGAGCCCGGCCTTCTTCGTAGTAGCTGTACACGGAGCGGATGTCGAACGCTTCCTGGTTCTCGAACAGGTAGTCCTCGACCAGGTCGACCGCGCGCTTCATGACCGGCAACGGATACTTGTCCTTGACGTTGTAAGCCAGTAGCAACTGGCGCCCGGCTTCCTGCGGGAACGTATCGAACTTCACGAACTTGATCGGGATCGCGACGCTGGCCACGATCAGCACGACCAGCAGGGCGGTCCACCAGCGGCGCCGCAGCGTCCAGGCAAGCGCGCCGGCGTAGCGTCCGGTGAGACGATGCATCCAGGTACCCGCGGCCGACGGCGGGGGCGCCGGGATGCGCGAGGCAATCATCGGGACGAGCGTCTGGGCCAGGAGCAGGGAGGCCAGCATCGCGACCACGATGCTGACCGCCACGTGCGTCAGGAAGACGGTGATGTCGGTCTTGATGCCGAACAGGATCGGTACGAACACGATGATGGAGGTCAGCGTTCCTGCGGTCACCGCGAGCGAGACCTCGCGCACGCCGGCCAGCGTGGCGACAAACGGCCTTTCCGGATCGAGCTGACGCTGCCGGAAAATGCTTTCCGTGACCACCACGGCATTATCGACCAGCATGCCGATGGCGAGCATCAGGCCCATCATGGACAGGATGTTCAGGCTGATGCCGAGGAAGTACATCACGCTGAGCGTGATGAGGATCGAGAACGGCACGCAGGCGATCACGATCAGGGTCGTGGCCGCCTGCCTGAGGAACAGGTACAGCACGGCAAATGCGAATAACGCGCCGATGGCGCCCCCGGTGAGCAGGTCGGATAGCGAAGAGGTGACACCTTCTGCCTGGTCGCCAAGCGCGTAGACCCGGACATCGCGCATCTGCGGATTATCAGAGACCACCTCGATTTCCTGCTTCACGCGGCGGGCGACGTCGACGAGGTTGGCGCCGGGTTGCTTGTAGACGTCGAGGCCGATCGAATAGCGGCGATCCAGGTGGCGCGCATTGACTCGTTCGGGACTGCGCAACTCGATGTCCGCAATGTCTCCGAGGCGCAGGTTCTCGCGCACCAGAATGCCGCGCACGTCCTCGACGGACTGCATCTCGCCGATCGGGCGCACGCTGAAGCGGCGGTTGCTCTCGGTCAGGCGCCCCGCGCTGACAGAGAAATTCGACCGCTCGAGCAGTGCGCGCAACTCATTGAGATCCACGCCGTGCGCGGCGACGCGATCGGCGTTCAGCAGGATGCGGATCTCGCGCTGCGCGACGCCATAAAGCTCGACTCGAGAGACTCCCGCGACGCGCTCGATCCGGCGACTCAGCTGCTGATCGAGCAGGTCATAGGCGTCCGAAAGATCCCGCTCGCTGCTGATGCGCAGGTTCAGGATCGGCTGGTCGCCGAGCGAGCCGGTGAACACCAGCACGCGCCGAACATCGCTCGGCAGCTGGTGCCGGATGGCGTCGATCTTGGCGCGGGCCTCGATTCCGCGCGTAGCGGCATCTTCGTCCCAGCCGAACTGCAGGAAGATCTCCGCTCTGTCCTGTCGCGAGGTGGATTGCATTCGCTCCACCCCGCTCAGGGTGGCTAATGCTTCCTCGATCGGCCGGGTGATCAGCCGTTCGATTTCTTCCGGGCTCGAGCCCTGATACGGCACGTTGATGAAAATCCCCGGGAACTGGATGTCGGGGTACTTCTCGAGCGGCAGGAGCATTGTCGCCACGACGCCGACCAGGCTGAGCGCCACGAAGACCATCACGGTGGTGACGGGTCGCGCGATGGCGCCGCGCGTCAGGATCACCCCGCGGCCTCCGCGGTGCGCTGCGCGTGGCCGAGTACGCTGAAGCCGCGGTCGAGCAGCGAGTACACGACCGGGATCACGACCAGGGTGAGGAGGGTGGAGATCGAGAGCCCCCCGATGACCGCGATCGCCATCGGCGCGCGAACCTCGGCGCCTTCGCCGAAGCCCAGGGCCATGGGCAGCAGGCCGAGCGCAGTCGTCAACGTCGTCATCAGGATCGGCCGGAGGCGAGCGCGCCCGGCCTCAATGATCGCCGCGTGGCGATCCAGTCCCTCGCGCCTCAGTTGGTTGATCAGGTCGACCAGCACGATCGCGTTGTTCACGACGATCCCTGCCAGCATGATCAGTCCGATAAAGGCGACGACGCTCACGGTCGTTCCCGTCAGCCAAAGCGCCCACACGGCGCCGACGAGTGCCAGCGGAATGGTGAACATGATCACGAACGGGTGCAGCAGCGATTCGAACTGGGACGCCATCACCAGGTAGACGAGGAACGCCGCCATCGCGAGCGTGAACAGCATCGAGTTGAAAGACGCCTGCATCTCGGCACTCTGGCCGGAAATGCTGGCGAAGACGCCGGGCGCCAGCGGGATGGCCGAGATGATTTGTCGCACTTCATCCGTGGCGGACGCGAGATCGCCGTAGGCCAGGTTGGCCGAGACGATTGCGACACGCGCCTGGTCGGTACGGCGGATTTCCGCGGGACCGACCGCAAGGCGGACATCCGCGACGGCGTTTAGTGGTACCGGCCGGTCACTCTCCGGGTTGATGATGAGGTTCTCGATCTGCGCCAGGGATGAGTCCCGCGTGTCCACGCTTCTGACCAGGACATCGATCTTCTTGTCGCGCCAGGTGTAACGCGTCGCGACCTCGCCGCGTACCTTGGCGACAACGGTGTCGGCGATGTCGCGCACCACAAGGCCCAGGCGGGCTGCGCGCTCCTGGTCGAAAACGATCTGGATCTCGGGGTTACCGTCCTCGACGGTGCTGCGGATGTCCGCAAAGCGCGGCGAAGCCTCGAGCGCCTGGCGCACCCGGTCGGCTGCTTCGGCGAGGCTCTCGAGTTCGTAGCCGACGATCTCGATTTCCAGCGGCGTACGGAAACTGAACAGGGCGGGACGCGAGAATTCGTAGGAGATGCCGGGCGTCTTCTCGAGCGAGCCCCGCATCGATGCGATCGTCTCTGCCTCTTCCACGCGCCCCGCGCCCGCGACCAGTTTCACGTTCAGCTGGCCTGTATGTTCACCGGCGTCCACCGGACTCGCGTCGATGCGGTTGCCCGTGCCGGCGACCGAATAGCTCAGGTCGACACCGGGGAGTTCGGCGGTGACTGCCTGGAGCCGCCGGATGGCCGCGTCGGTTTCGGCGAGCGGCGCCCCCGCCGGCAGGCGTACCTGCACGGCGAATTCGCCCTGGGCGAGCTGCGGCAGCAACTCGTATCCAAGGCGCGGTACAAGCGCGATGCTGGAGCCGAGGGCGAGCGCGGCCACCAGGAGGACCAGCCAGCGATGGCGCAGGGACGCTACAAGCAGTGGCGCATAAACCCGCGCGGTGAGCCGGTAAAAGCCCTGGAACAGCCACACCAGCGGCAGCATGATCTTGCCGACCAGCAAGGCGAGAGCGGCGAACCCCGCGCCGACGAGGCGCACCGCACCCGCCACGACCCGCGTGAATCGCGCCGGCGGGGACAGGTCCTCGACATCACTGTAGCGCCGCGGAGCGCCCCGGGAGGCCAGCATCGGAATCAGCGTGAGCGCGACCAGGAGCGAGAACAGCAGGGCGAACGTGACGGTCAACGCCTGGTCGCGAAACAACTGCCCCGCAATCCCGGTGACGAACACCATCGGGAAGAACACCGCGACGGTCGTCAGCGTGGCGGCCGTGACGGCGCCCGCGACCTCGCCCGCGCCCTCCCGTGCCGATTCGAGGATCCCGAGACCCTGTTCCTTCTTGCGCACGATGTTTTCGAGTACCACGATGCTGTTGTCCACCAGCATCCCAACCGCCAGGGCGATGCCGCCCAGCGACATGATGTTCAGGCTGACGTCCGCCATGTACATCAGCAAGAACGTGCCGACAACAGAGACAGGAATCGCCACGCCGATGACGAAGGTCGCCCGGCCATCACGCAGGAAGGCGTACAGCACGAGGATCGCCAACAGTCCGCCGAGGAGGGCGGCATTGCGCACCTGGCCGATGGCTTCCGCGATGAATACTGACTGATCATAGACCAGCATCAGCTCGGTATTCGGCGGGAGGCGGTCCTTCATCCTTTCAACACGCTCGACGATACGCTTCGCGACCTGGACGGTATTGGCATCGCCTTCCTTGTAAACGGCGAGCTCCACGCTTTCGCGGCCGTTGACGCGCGTGATGGCCTCGCGCTCCTTGAAACCTCGTGTCACGCGTGCGACGTCGCGCAGGTAGACGGGCCGGCCCGCGGGCGTGGCGACGATCGAGTCCGCAATCTCCTCGACGGAAGTGAACTCGTTCAGTGTCCGCACGAGGAAGCGCTGCGCGCCCTGTTCGAGGCGGCCACCCGAGAGGTTGACGTTCTCGGCCCGCAGGCGCGCGGCGATGGTGCGAATCGAGAGGCCGAGCTGCGCGATCTTTTCCTGGTCGACAAGAATCTGGATTTCATCCTCCAGGCCCCCGCTGACCTTGACCGCCGCCGTACCCTCGACGGCCTCGAGGTCGTTCTTGAGCTGGTCCTCGGCGAAACGCCGCAAGGCCCGCAACTGCTGCGGGTCATCGGCAGGCCCTGTGGCCTCCTGGTCCATGAACGCCAGGCGCTGGATCGGCTCATTGGAAGGATCGAAGCGCAGCAGCAGCGGCCGGCTCGCTTCCAATGGCAGCTCGAGCACGTCGAGTTTTTCGCGCACCTCGACGCCCGCGACATCCATGTCCGTGCCCCAGAGGAACTCGATCGTCACGTCCGACTGTCCGGGTCGCGATACCGAGCGTACCTGGCGCACGTTCTTGATGACGCTGACCACCTCTTCGATCGGCTTGGTCAGCAGGTTTTCGACCTCCAGCGGTGCCGTGCCGGTCAACTCCGTACGCACCGTCAAGGTCGGGTAGGACAGGTCGGGCAACAGGTTGACCTTCAGCCGTGCCAGGGAGACGAAGCCGAACAACACGATGGCGATCGTAAACATCGCGATCGTGACCCTGCGCTCAGTGGCGATATCGATCAGCTTCATCGCGCGTTCCTCGTCGCGCGGGGTCAGGCGCCGTCGCGCGCGACGCGGGACGCGGCGCGGCGCACGATCTCGACCCGGGCGCCTTCCCTCAGGCCCGATTGGCCGATGACGACGATTTCCTCATCGCCGCTGAGGCCGTCGACGACCTCAACCTTGTTGCCACTGACATAGCCGGTGCGGATCGTCCGGCGCTCAGCCTGGCCGCCGGTGACCACGAAAACGGATTGGGACACGTCGTCATCGACAATCGCGACGCGCGGGACGAGGAGCACGTTCCGGCGCTGGTCCCAGACGATGTTGAAGCGACCGAACATGCCGGGCTTGAGCCGGTGACCCTGCTCGGGCACCTCGAGCGTGACCTTGAAGGTGCCGGTGGCCGGGTCGACGACCGGGCTGATGCGCTTCACGCG
The DNA here is from genome assembly GCA_047921395.1 of Gammaproteobacteria bacterium. Taxonomy (GTDB): domain Bacteria; phylum Pseudomonadota; class Gammaproteobacteria; order Steroidobacterales; family XN24; genus XN24. Next base: position 15,855 of record JBLRWH010000012.1, on the reverse strand, counting down.
GGCTGCGAAGCGCTGGCCGGGGATGGCATCCAGGCTCAGCTCGGCCGGCTGCCCCGGCTCGAGGCGCCGGAACTCGCGTTCCGGGATATGGATATAGGCGATCAGCGGATCGAGCTTGGTCACCCGGAAGGCCGGCTCGTTGGCCGAGATCGTGTTGCCAAGCCGGATGTGACGCTGCGCCACGACGCCCGAGATCGGGGCGCGGATTTCCGTGTAGCTGTATTCGAGTTGCGCGAGGCGGTAGATGGCGCGCAGGGCGTCGAGTTCGTACTTGAGACCCTCGAAAGCCCCGGAGCTCACCAGGCCGCGCTCGAACAGTTGGACGCTGCGGTTGTATTCCTGCTCCTGCTTGCTGAGATTGGCGAGCTGGCGCTCCATGTCGAGCCTGAGGCGATCCCCATCGAGCCTGGCCAGCACCTGGCCGGCCTCGACGAGATCGCCTTCCTCGGCGAGCAGCTTGACGACCTCGCCACCGACCTTGGCGACGACCAGGGCGTCGGCATCGGTTTCCAGCGATGCCGTACCGGTATACACGGCAAACACGTCGCCGCGTTCGAGCGTGGCGACCTCCACCGGGATCGGGGTGTCGCTCTTGTCTGCATCCTTGGCGGAAGCAGGATCGCCGTCACTGGCGCCCTTGCAGCCGGCCAGGAGCGCCGCGACAAGGATGAGCGCGGTCCAGCTGGCCGACCGGGCGCGGGAATGATCGGGCTGGAAAAAGGGCTGGGTCATCGCAAGGCTCCCGACAGGGACCAATAGTCCACTACAATGGTGTTGTAGTTAAGTATAACACCGGATCGGCTGGGTGCAAGGCCCCGTTGATGCCGACGCGGCGGCCAGCCAAGTGTGAACAGGCCCTAGCGACGCCGCGCGATAACCGCCTCCGGCACTTTCGACAGGTCGGCCACCACGGCTGCAGCTTCATGGAGCACGACGTCGGTTCCTTCGTTGGAGTCCACCTCATCGAGTGAGGCCACGGGCTCGAGTCCCAGGGCGGCGCGGCGCTCGTTCTCCCGCGCGAGCCTCTGTTCCTCAAAGAGGGCACTCTCCTGGCGCCGGGCCTCGAGGTTCAGTGACACAGTCTTGCGACTGCGCCGCTCGTCGATCGCCTCGATGTCGCCCAGCATGAAACGGAAGTCCGGATCGGCCGCGCTGCGCCGCTCGTGCTCGATCGCGAGCAGCTCGATCGCCTCTTCGAGGTATCCCTGCGGCGTGAACCGGGTCGCGCTGATCTGGTCCCAGGGCAGGGCGGTTTCGCGGCTGCTCTCGCCGACCAGGTGCGTGTCCACGGGAGAGGGCACGACGATATCCGGTATGACGCCGCGATGCTGAGTGCTTTCGCCGGTCACCCGGTAGTACTTGCCTATGGTCAGGGTCAACTGCCCGAATCTCGGCTCGGCGCCAGGGGCGTAGCGATCCAGGGGATAAAGATTCTGCACGGTGCCCTTGCCGTAGGTCTGCTGGCCGATCACGACCCCCCGCCCGTAATCTTGTATTGCGGCCGCAAAAATCTCGGACGCGGAGGCGCTGAAACGGTTGACCAGCACTGCGAGCGGACCGTCATAGACGGGGCCACCGGCCTTTTCTTCTAGTACCTCGAGGCGCCCGCTGGTGTCGCGAAGCTGCACGATCGGGCCGCCAGGCACGAACAGACCGGTCATGGCGGTGGCTTCGGACAGGTGTCCGCCGCCGTTGTTGCGCAGGTCGATCACGATACCGTCGACGCCTTCCTCGACCAGTTCGAGCGCGAGACGACGAACATCCGCGGTCGTGCTGGTGTATTCGCGCGAGCCAGAGGCGCGGGCGGAGTAGTCCTGGTAGAAGGAGGGCACGGTGATCACGCCGATCCGCTGAAGCTGATCGTCCCGCTCGATATCGAGTACCTGCTTGCGCGCGGCCTGGGCCTCCAGCTTGACCTTGTCGCGCACCAGCGAGAGGACCGTCGGGGGGCTGCCGGGCGCCGCGCCGCCCGGGAGAATCTGCAGCCGGACCGTGGACCCGCCGGGTCCGCGAATCAGGTCGACGACCTCGTCGAGCCGCCAGCCCACGACATCGACGATCTCGCCGTCTTCGTCCTGGCCGACGCCAATGATCCGGTCCTTCGGCTTGAGGGTCCCGTCCAGCGCCGCCGGACCGCCCTCGATCACATTGATGATCGCGACGTACTCGTCCTGGATCTGCAGCGTTGCGCCGATGCCGTCGTAGTTCAGGCTCATCTGGATCCGGTACTCTTCAGAGTTCCGGGGTGAGAAATAGCTCGTGTGGGGGTCCATGGTTTCGGCGAAGGCGTTCATGAACGTCTCGAAGACGTCATCGCTCTTGACCTGCTCCAGTCGCTTGAGCACCTGCTCGTAACGGCCGCGCAGGATCGCGCTGGTTTCTTCCCAGGTCTTTTCGGTGAGCATCAGGCCGAGTGCGTCATTCTTGACCCGCTGGCGCCAGATTTCGTCCAGCTCCTCGGTGGAGGCCGGCCAGGGCTTGTCCGTACGGTCGAATATGAACTCCTCATCGACCGTGAAATCTTGCTCCTGGTCCAGCTGGGTCAGTGCGTAGTTGACCCGGGCGCGGGCCCGTTCGAGGTACCTGGTATAGATCTGGAAGACAGGCTCGAGGCTCCCGCGCTTGACCGCGTCGTCGAGATTCGTCCGCCATGCTTCGAATGCATCGATATCCGTCGCGAGGAAGTACTGGCGGTTGCCATCCAGCGCGTCCAGGTAAGAATCGAGCATTCGCGAAGAGGTCACATCGTCCACGGGCATGCGTCGATAATGGGAGCGCTCGAACAGCGTGGTGACGAGGCGGCTGATCTTGCCGTGCCGATCGGAGGCCTCGAGAGTCTCCGATGCAGGGGTCGGCGCGGCCACGGCGCCCGCCGCGAGCAGCGCGGCTGCCAGCAGCGCGACTACCTTGAACCAGTACGAAGTCATTACAATACGCATCTTCACTCCGTGACCCGCAGAGGCCTGATAACGATCGGGTGACCCTGCAGATTAGGCTAGAGGCCCCGGGCGCACCAAGCAAGCGTTCCCGTAGGCGGAATTTTATTCAATGCATCCATTAACCATCGTGACCGGCATCCTGCTCGGCTCAGCCGCTTCCATTGCGGCGGGTCTTTCCGTCGTGATGCTCATGTTCTTCCTGCTGTCCGGCAAGCATCCGCAACTCTCCGCGGAGATCGGCCCCTTGAGCATCAGCACGCTGATCTTCCTCGCTATGACAGCAATTTGCGCCGCCAGTTTCATCAGTCTGCTGAAAGAGCAGCGTTGGTGGTGGGCGCCGCAGGCCGGAATGTGGGCCGGGCTGGCCCTCATCGTGCTGTATTATCTGCCCTGACAGGCTTTCGAGGACTGGGGAGCATTCGATGCACGAGGTCGGGCCGTTTATAGCGGCGCTGCGGCGGCGGCTGCGTTATCTGCTGCCGCGACGCTGGCTCACCCCGCAACCGATGTCGGGCTCCGGGCTCCCTCCCCAGCGGGCGGCCAGGGCGCGCATGGAACTCGATTCCGGGACGCCCGCCAGTTCCTGGGTGGCATGGGAAGTCAGCCGGCGTGGCCGGCCGACGGACGCTGCGTAGCTCTATTCCCCGTCAGAACAGCCTGAACGGGGACCGCCCGCTGCCGCTGCTGCTTGCACTCGCGCGCCGCTCCCGCTCGCGCTTGCGCCGATTGCGCATCCGCGACTGCAGGGCTTTGCGCCGTGCAGTCAGCCATTCTTCCCGGGTCACCGGATCTTCGCCATGGTCGCCATCGGCATCTCGCTGCGCCCGGTAGGCGCAGAAGTCCTCGTAGGCCTCGATTTCGTGGCGCAATTCGCGGACCACGAGTTCGACCATGATGGCGTCGTCGAGGAAGCCAAGGCCCGGCACGTCGTCGGGAATCAGGTCGTCGGGCTGGCAGAAATAAGCGAGTGAGTTCAGGACCCGGGACTTGTCGGCCTCCGGCAGGTTCCACTCGGGATCCCGGACCATTTCCGTGAGCGTCTTGATACGCTCCAGGCGGTCGCGGATGAACTCGGGGATCTCGGTGGTCTTGATCCGCACCAGCAGCCCCTCGGCCGCGGCCATGACCTGCTCGGCGCCGAGGTCCTTGGCGACTTCCCGGGCCTTCCGCATGACACGGCGGAAATGGTCGAGATCGGTATCGGCGAGCTCGAAAGTGACCTTCAAAGACATTGCTTTACCGCTCTGTGACATGCGCAGCGGGAGAGTACGACGCGACCGGGGTAGCGTCAAATCGATGGCTCGACCCGGGGGGCCGGGCGTGCCTGCCCCGACTCGCGTGGCGCCCGGCGCGTCGCCCGCCCGAGCGGCAGCCAGAGCAGCCGCAACAGCTGAATCGCCAGCCAGGGACCGAGCACCAGGGCCCAGGCCCAGGGGGAGAAGGCTCCAAGCTGGCTGTAGAGATCGGCATAGAACGTCCCTACCGTGGCCCCCGGGCGGTAATCGCCGAGCAGTTCCTGGCCGACGAGGTAGATCAGCGCCGGCAGGATCAGCAGGCCAAATCCTCCGAGCGCCGCGAGTACGAGCGCCTCTCGCCGTAGCCAATGCAAGGTTGAATGCTCCCGGGTCGACTGGTAATCGAGAGCCGGGATTCTCACAGACTGCCGGCGAATGAACAACCCGGAGCCCCCTCTGCCTCACGACCTGATATCCTTGCGCGAAACCTATGGGGGCCCGGTATGAACGCGATTCTCGCGTGGCTTCGGCGGCAGCTTGCTGATCCACAGATAGTCGCCCTGACGCTCATCGTCCTCCTGCTCGCGCTGTCCGTGTGGCTCTTCGGGCAGATGCTCGCGCCGCTGCTCGCGTCCCTGGTGATCGCCTACCTCCTCGACAGCCTCGCCACGCAAATGCGCCGGCATGGCGTGCCACACGTCGTGGCCGTATCGCTCGTGTTCATGCTGTTCCTGGCGATCTTCTGGGTCTGTTTCTTCTGGCTCTTGCCACTCTTGACGAGGCAGATGGCCCAGCTGTTCCAGCAGATCCCGTACATGGTGGCCGAGGTTCAGCAGGCGCTGCTCCGGCTGCCCGACAGGTACCCGGCGCTGGTGTCAGAGCGACAGATCCGCGAAGTCTTTTCGGGCTTCAACAGCGAATTGCTGCGTTTCGGCCAGCAGCTTCTGAGCTTCTCGGTCGCATCGCTGATGACGCTGCTTACGATCCTCATTTACCTGGTGCTCGTGCCGATCCTGGTGTTCTTCTTGTTGAAGGACAAGCAGTTGTTGATCGCCTGGATGGCCGGTTTCCTGCCGAAGGATCGCCGTCTCACCCATGAAGTCTGGGTCGAGGTCGACCGGCAGATCGGCAATTATGTGCAAGGCAAATTCGTCGAGATCCTGATCGTCGGGATCGTGGCGTGGGTTGCGTTCCGGTTTCTCGGGCTGCAGTACGCGGTGCTGCTCGCCGCCATCACGGGCATCTCGGTGGTGATTCCCTACGTGGGCGCCACTGTCGTGGCGCTGCCCGTGGCGCTCGTGGCCTATTTTCAGTTCGGGTTGGCGCCGTCCTTCTATTACGTCATGCTGGCTTACGGGGTGATCCAGTTCCTCGATGGCAACGTGCTGGTTCCGATATTGTTCAGTGAAGTCGTCAATCTCCACCCGGTCGCGATCATTGCGGCCATCTTGATTTTTGGCGGCCTTTGGGGCTTCTGGGGTGTGTTCTTTGCGATTCCCCTCGCCACGGTGATCCAGTCGATCCTTACCGCATGGCCGCGCGAGGCCCTGCCGCCAGATGGACAAACGGAGGCGCCCGCCTGACCGTGGTCATGGCGAGGTCCCGGAGGCGGGCACGACTATGATGGGAACCGGAGTAAATTGAATGAAATACCTGCACACCATGGTCCGGGTCAGCGACCTGGAAGCGTCGCTTGATTTTTATTGCCGCAAGCTCGGCCTGGTCGAACTCTCGCGGCACGTTAACGAGGCTGGACGCTACACGCTGGTGTTCCTGGCGGCTCCGGACGACGAGAGCGCCAAGGTCGAGCTCACTTGGAACTGGGATCCCGAGGACTATGGCAGTGCCCGAAATTTCGGCCACCTGGCCTACCAGGTCGACGACATCTACGCGACCTGCCAGCGGCTGATGGACGGGGGCGTCGTCATCAATCGTCCGCCGAGGGACGGACGCATGGCGTTTGTGCGCTCGCCCGACCGGATTTCGGTCGAACTGTTGCAGAAAGGCCCGGCATTGCCAGCGCGCGAGCCCTGGGCGAGCATGCAGAATACCGGCGAGTGGTAGCGCGGCAGCGGCCCTGTTGATCCCGGGCGTATTGTGGTGGCGCGGCTGCGGCCTGAGATTCAATCGTCTTGCAGGAGACTCAAGATGCAATGTCCGAAGTGCGGCCACCCCATGGAGGCGGTCTCTTTCAACGACATCGAGGTGGACCGGTGCACGCTCTGCAAGGGCTTGTGGTTCGACTTGCTCGAGCATGAACGGCTCAAGGCCATGCCGGGCGCGGAGGTGATCGATGCGGGTGATGCCTGCGTCGGTACCGTTTTCAATCGCGACGACCGGATACACTGTCCACGCTGCAGTGGCGGCATGATCCGGATGGTCGATCCCGAACAGCCACACATTTGGTACGAGTCATGTGGCTCCTGCCACGGCGTGTTCTTCGACGCCGGAGAGTTCACCGACTACAAGCAGCACACGGCGGGCGATTTTTTCCGGCGCCTGTGGGCCGCCGAGAGGCGTTGATCGCAGGGTGGCGGATCGCCCGACACGGGGAACGATGAATCATGCAGGGATACATGGCCAGGGTTGATTTCCGGCATGCTTACTAGGGAAGGGCTGGAGGCATTTGGCTTGCAGCGGCAGCCGTTCGGCGCCGGCAAGCAGGGTGGCGCGTTTTATTCCGGCCCTCAGCATCGCGATGCGCTTAGCTTCCTGGAGCGCGCGCTGCATTCGAACGACCTGTTGTTGGCGCTGACGGGCGAGTCGGGCGTGGGCAAGAGCCTGACCATGGAGCGCGCGCTCAAGGAGACCCTCCCGGGTGCGCTGTTGGCGACCCTGGGTAACCTGTCCACTGGCCCGGACGACTTCCTGGTGGCGCTGCTCAAGGGCTTCGGCTTCGAGGGCGTCAGCGCCAGCCGCGAAGAAATGCGTGGCCTCCTGACCGTGTACCTCGGCTATCAGCGCCAGAAGGGCGTCACCACCGTGATTGTCGCCGACGAGCCCGAGGTGGTATCCGGTGGTGTGATCGAGGAAGTGGGCTGGCTGTCCCTGCTCGAGCCCGTGCGGCTCGGGCGCCTCAAGCTCGTATTGCTTGGCTCCGAGTTACTGGAACGGCAATTGGCCGCACCCCGGATGCACGCCTTGCGGCAGATGATCCGCTGGCAGCATCGCCTGGAGGCACTGGGTCCGGCAGAAACGCTCGATTACCTGGAATTCCAGCTGGAGTGCGCTGGTTGTCCCAGGCCGGGCAAGGTCTTTGCACCCGAGGCGGTCGAGCGCATCCACGCGCATTCGGGTGGGCTGCCGCAGCGGATCAACCAGATCGCGCTGGGTGCGCTCGAGACAGCGGCCGAAGCAGGTGAGGCATCGGTTCAGGGCAACCGGGTCGAAGCCGTCAGCGGCGCCACGCTCGGAAAGGCTCGGCGCGGGACGAAGCCGGTCGCCTCGATGGACATCCTGTTCGAGGATGAGCCTCGGGCGCGAATCCGGCTGACGTCGCCCCGCCTGTTGATTGGCCGCCATCCATGGAACGATGTGCAGCTGGATTACGATTCGGTGAGCCGGCACCATGCGATGCTGGTCAGGGAGGCCGGGCACTGGACGGTGGTGGATCTGAACAGCGCTAACGGCGTCCACGTCAATGACCGGCGGGTCCGGCAGCAGCGCCTGAATCACGGTGATGTCGTGCAGATCGGCCGGTTCCGCCTCATTCTGAACGAGGGTTCCGGGCCACCCCGCGACCTGCCGGCGGCCGGCGACTTCGGGGCGACGATGGTCGTGCCGAGCCCAGGCTGAATCGCAGGCGGACTCCGTCAGTACACGACCTCATCCGGGAATGCCACGTCCTCGAGATCGGGTTCCGCGGCCTCCAGCTGTTCCATCAGCGTGATGGCCACGCCCAGAAAATCCGAGTCCGTGATGATCCCTTGGAGCAGGCCATCGCGGGTCACCGGCAGGCAGCTGCGCTTGCGCTTGAACATCATCAGGGCCACGTGGCGCACGTTGCTGCGCTCGTCGACGGTATCGACGTCACGCACCATGATTTCACACACGGGTCGAGTTCCGCCGTTTCCCGCCACCAGTACGTCGGTCTGGGAAATCAGCCCAACGAGCGCACCCGCGTCGTCGAGCACCGGCAGGTGTCGGATCGCGTGGACCGCCATGACGCGACGCGCCTCCTCGACCGTGGCCCCGGGGCTGATAATCACCAGACTCCGCCGCGGGGTCATGATGTCGCTGATATCCAGCATTGCTTCAGGTTTCCATCCAGTGTGATTCCATATTGGCGCTGTGGCGCCGCGATGCATTGACCTGTGTCAAGGCCGCCGTCGATAGCCGGCTCATCAGTCGGATTCCTCCGCCCGCATCGCGTTCATCAGGTCCTGCTGCACCTTCGGGGGCACGGGCTCGTAACGATCCAGCTGCATCGCCCAGGCCCCGGATCCCCCGGTCATGGATTTCAGCTGGTTCGCATAATCCTGCAGCTCGGAGAGCGGTGCTTCCGCATCGACCTGGATCCGCTGTCCGGAGAGAGAGGTCGAACCGAGGACCCGACCTCGACGTGACGACAGGTGCCCGGTGACGGTGCCGAGTGCATCGATTGGCACCGTGACGTGCAGCTGTACGATGGGTTCGAGCACGATCGGTCCCGCGTTCTTGATCGCTTCCAGGAAGGCGCGGCGCCCGGCGCTGATGAATGCGACCTCCTTGGAGTCGACCGGATGGGTCTTGCCGTCATAGACGGCGACGCGGATATCATGCAGGGGAAAGCCGGCGATAGCGCCGGCCTCGAGGGCCTGGCGCACGCCCTTTTCTACCGCGGGGATGAATTGCTGCGGGATCGAGCCGCCGACGACCTCGCTCGCGAACTCGAAGCCGGACCCGCGGGGCAGCGGTGCGATGCGCAGGTACACCTCACCGAATTGCCCGGCGCCGCCGGTCTGCTTTTTGTGACGATGATGCCCCTCAGCGGCGCGGGTGATGGTCTCGCGGTAGGGGATCGTTGGCGGATGCGTCTCGACCTCGACGTTGAAACGCTCCTGCATCGCCTCGACGACCAGGCGCAGGTGCAGCTCGCCGCTGCACAACACGACGGTCTCGTTGGTGGCGGGCCGGTGCTCGACGCGCAGGGCAGGGTCCTCGGCGCACAGCTTGTGGAGCGCATCGGAAAGCTTCTGCTCGTTGCCGCGTTGCGCGGGGAGAATTGCGATGCCCATCATGGGCGGCGCCATTTCCGGCAGGCGCACGTGGAAGTGATCCTCGTCGTGCGAGTCGTGCAGGACGTCGTTGAACTCGAGGCTGTCGATCCGGGTCACCGCGACGATGTCTCCCGGGCCAGCCGCACCGATCTCGACATTTTGCTTGCCCTGTAACCTGTACAGGTGGTTCAGCTTGATCGGCTTGCGGGAATCGCCGACGAACAGCTGGGCGCCGGTCTTGATCGTGCCCTGGTGAACGCGCAGCACGGCGGTGCGCCCGACGTAGGGATCGACGACGACCTTGAAGACGTGCGCGATGACGTGCTGATCGTGCTCGGAGGTCACCACCACGGGCTCGGCGCTCGTGCCCTCGCCACGCATGAACGGCGGCGGGTTGGCCTCGCGCGGGCTCGGCAGGAGCTTGACGATATAGTCCAGCAATTGCTCGATTCCCGCCCCGGTTTCGGCCGAAACGAAGATCACCGGGATGAGGTGCCGCTCGCGCAGCGCCTTCTCGAACGCGTCATGCAAGCGCTGCGGATCGAGGTCATGGCCGGACTCGAGGTAGGCCTCCATGAGGTCCTCGTCTACCTCGACCACCTGGTCGATGAGCTTCGTATGCGCTTCCCCGATGCTGGAGAAGTCGGTGCTCTCGCCGCTCTCGCGGAAGAAACAGTCGACGACCTTGCGACCGTGATCGCTCGGCAGGTTCACTGGCAGGCAGCGTGCGCCGAAGGCGTCCTGGATTTCTCCGAGCAGCACGTCGAGCTTGTCCGGATCGGTATCCATCTTGTTCACGATGATCAGTCGGCCGAGCCGGGCATCAGCGGCGGCCTTCATCATCCGGCGTACCCCGGTCTCGAGGCCGCCGGAGGCAGAGAGCACGAGTACGGCGCACTCGACGGCGGGCAGGACGGCGACGGCGCGCGGCAGGAAGTCGGTGAATCCCGGCGTATCGATAATGTTGATCTCGGTGTCCTGCCAGCGGCAATGACAGACGGCGGTATCGAGCGAGTGCGCCATCGAAATCTCGCGCGGGTCGAAATCGCAGACCGTATCGCCGCGGTCCGTGCGGCCCCGCTGCTTGATCGCTCCGGCGGCGTGCAGCAGCGCGTCGGCCAAGGTCGTCTTGCCGGCGCCTGCGGGGCCGATCAGGGCGAGATTGCGGATGGCATCAGTTCTGTCGTTGTTCATGGGTTTGGACCTTTCCGTGTCTGCGGCAAGTATAAGAAAAAAGCGGCCTGTCAGGCGGTCATTTCTGCGCCGATCCGGACCGCTGCGCCTTCTCCGAGGCCCACGGCTTCGGCAGCGCTGCGGCCATTCAGGGCGAGCTCCAGCAGTCCGAAAGCATTGATCAGCGCCAGCGGCGCCCCGGGGGGCGCATCGCCGTAGGTCGGCAGCAGCGGCCATTCCCGCCCGCCGGCGCTGATGACCGGATGGGGGAACGAGGCCACGAGCTCCGCGCCGACGTTGGTAAACAGGTTGCCGAAGCGATCGGCGAGGATCACGCGCCCCGCAATGCCGCGCGCGTCATGTCGCGGGGCGGGCAGCGGCGCAGGATCGCGCGGCGCGGCGACTATGCCGAAGTCGGCCGGCGTCAGGGCGCCGGAGGCGAGCGCCGCGGCGAGAGGCGCGAACAGATCGCGGCCGTGGAAGGTGCTGGACAGCGGGAGCAGTGCGAGGCGGGCCGGCAATGCCGGGTCCATCGTCGTCCAGCAAACGTCCATATGTCCACGCAGCGCCTCGGGCAGGAGGCCATTATCCGGGGCGAGGAGCAGGCGCCCGGCCGCATGTGCGAGCACCACCCGGCGGCTCGTCCCGACGCCGGGGTCGACGACGGCCAGGTGCACCGTGCCCGGGGGAAATTCCAGCCAGGCATGACCTAGCCAGAAGCCGGCTAGATCCGCGCGGCCAGGCGGGATGCCGTGGCTCAGGTCGACGATGCGTGCGGCCGGAAAGCGGCCCAGAATGCGGCCCCGGACGATGCCGGCGAACGGCTCCGCCGCGCCGAAGTCGGTGGTCAGAGTGATCAGCCCGGCCGGGGCGAAAGGCATAAGTTCAACTCGCCAATCAGCAAATCCGGGGGAGGGGATCGTCCTCGAGCTCCTCAAGCATCCGTCGTCCGCCCAGTTCAGTCTCGATCACCACCGGGCGGCCCTCGGGATCCACCTGGCCGATGATCGCCGCGTCCTCGCCACCCGGCAGGGCCCGCCACGTGGCCAGGGCGCGCTCGGCGTCTTCCGGGGCGAGGACCGCGACGACGCGTCCCTCACAGGCCAGGTAGTAGGGGTCGTAGCCCAGCATCTCGCAGACGCTGCGCACGGCATCGCGAACCGGGATCGCCGGTTCCGACAGCCGGACGGAGCAGCCGGTCGCACGCGCGATCTCATGGGCGACCGTCGCCAGGCCGCCGCGCGTAGGGTCGCGCATGAAGCGCAACCCCTCGAAATCGAGCAGGGCGCGGGTCAGCGGCAGCACGCTGGCGGCATCCGAAAGGAGTTCGCCGCTCAGACCGAACTGCTCGCGCGCCAGCATCACGCAGATGCCGTGATCGCCGACGCTGCCGCTGACGAGCAAGCGATCGCCGGGGCGGATCTCTTTCATGCTCAGTCGCAAGCCGTGGCGGCGTACGCCGATCCCTGTGGTTGCGAGATACAGTCCGCCGCCCTCACCACGCCGCAACACCTTCGTATCGCCGGCGGCGACCTGCACGCCGCTCTCGCGCGCGGCCCGCGCCAGGCTTGCGACGATCCGGTCGAGCGTCTCGACCTCGAGACCCTCCTCGATGAACACGTTCAACGACAGGTACAGCGGCGTCGCGCCCGCGACGGCCAGGTCGTTGGTCGTGCCGTGCACCGCCAGCGAGCCGATATCGCCACCCGGAAACTCAAGCGGCTGGACGGTGAAGCCGTCGGTCGTGAACACGAGTTCGCCTTCCGGCATGGTGGGCAACGGGCAGGCATCCAGATCGGTGTCGAGGATCCCGCCGCCGAGATGGCGGGCGAAGACTTCCAGGATGAGTTCCCGCATGAAGCGGCCGCCGTTTCCGTGGGCCAGGCCGATGCGTGCCTCGTCAAGCGCCATGCGCGGGTCTCCTTTCCGGAAGCCATTCAATTACGGGGTGCCGACGCGCCATTCTACCTGCCTTGTGCATCCGCTGCGGCCTGTTCGATCACTTGGCCGAACGCGATACACGCGTCGTTGGCGGGCAGCCGCACGGGCAGCGCCAGCGGCTGGTGTGTGGCAGCAAACAGCACCTGCAGGCGATCGGCGAGCCGACGGTTCTGCAGAACGCCCCCGGTCGCGCCGACGCCCGCGATGGGGTGGCGTTCTAACAGCACCTCGAACACGGCCAGCGCGGTCAGTGCAAGGCTTTCGTGAAACAGGGCCGCGCGCTCGGCCACAGGGCGCGAGGCATCCAGCAACGGCGCGAGCAGCGGCGCCCAGTCGGCACGCAGCACGCCGTCGGCGCCGGCAGCCAGCGGCAGCGCCGCGGCGTCGGCGGGCGCGCCGGCGAGCAATGCGGCCTCGAGACGCATCGGGCCTTCGCCCTCGTAGCTGGCCTGCAGGCACAGTCCCGTGAGCGCGGCCGCGGCATCGAACAGCCTGCCGACGGCGCTGGTGGAGGGCGTATTCAGGCCGCGCTCCCAGGCGGCGCGAGCCAACCCGTCCGGGTTGGGGCAGGCAGCCCATTCATGCCCCGATTCCCAGCACAGCGCCGCGCCGCTTCGCCAGGGCTCGCGGCCCGCACGCTCGCCGCCCGGCAGCCGGAACGGCCGGAAACTGGCGACGCGCCGCCAGGCGCCGGGGCGACCCAGGAAGGCCTCGCCGCCCCACAGGCTGCCGTCACCTCCGTAACCGACACCATCCCAGGCAAAGATGAGCAGCGGCCCTTCCGTCGCCATTTCGGCCGCCAGCGCGGCGGCGTGGGCATGGTGGTGCAGGACCGCCTTCAGCGGGAGCGCGCGTCGTCGCGCCCAGCGGGTCGTCGCGTAGCCCGGATGGGCATCGCACACCAGGGCCTCGGCACGCACGCCGTAGAGCGCCTGCAGGTCGGCAGCAACCTGTTCGAAGACCTGCATGCTGCGCTCGGAGCCCATATCGCCGATATGGGGAGAGACGACGCACCGGTCTCCCCAGGCCAGCGCGATGGTGTTTTTCATGTGCGCGCCAACCGCGAGCACCGGGCGGGCCACGGGGGCCGCGAGCTGCAGTTCGACCGGCGCGCAGCCACGGCCGATGCGGAGGGGGCGCGGCGCGCCGCCCGTGGTGCGCCACACGGAGTCGTCCGCCGGGCGCACGATCGGCCGGTCGTGATGCAGGCAACCCTCGACGAGGTGCGCGAGCCGGGCCTCGACTTCGCCGGGATCGGTAAGCACCGGCTCGCCGCTGACATTCGCCGAGGTCGCGAGCAGGGGGCGCCGCAGGTCCGCCAGGAGCAGCGCGTGCAGCGGGCTGTACGGGAGCATGACGCCGAGTTCGGCCAGGCCCGGCGCCAGGGCCTCGGGCAGCATGCCGGGGCGCTTGCGCAGCAGCACGATCGGGCGCTGTGGCGACCGCAGCAGCGCGGCCTCCTCGGTCGTGGGATCTGCGGCCCGGCGAACGGCGTCGAGCCCATCGCGGCCCTCGAGCGGGAACATCACCGCGAGCGGCTTGGCCGGCCGTGGCTTGAGGCGGCGCAGTCTCGCGATGGCGGTCTCGTTGCCCGCATCGCAGACGAGGTGATAACCGCCGATACCCCTGACCGCCACCAGCCGTCCGGCCGCGAGGGCCGCGACACAGTCCGCCAGCGCGGCTTCACCGGCGCGGCGAGCACCTGGGTCCGCCCCGGTCCATGACAGCTGCGGTCCGCAGTCCGGGCAGGCGACCGGTTCGGCGTGGAAGCGGCGATCGGCGGGATCTTCGTACTCGCGGCGACAGGCTGCGCACAAGGGAAAGCCATCCATGGACGTATTCGGACGGTCGTAGGGCAGGGCACGAATGATGGTGTAGCGGGGCCCGCACT
>JBLRWH010000012.1:0-1378 GCA_047921395.1 Gammaproteobacteria bacterium | reverse complement strand
GTATTCGGACGGTCGTAGGGCAGGGCACGAATGATGGTGTAGCGGGGCCCGCACTGCGTGCAATTGATGAACGGGTAGCGGTGGCGGCGATCGACCGGGTCCGCCAGTTCGGCGAGGCAGTCGTCGCAGGTGAAATAGTCGGGCGGCACGAAGATGCTTGGCTCCGCACCGGCCTCGCTGGCGAGGATGGTGAACCGCTCCGGCGCTTCGCCGTGCCAGTCCTCGACCCGGCGGACTCGGGGCGCGGCGATGGCGGGCGCGTCGGCGACGAGTTCATGGGTAAAAACATCCAGCGCGGGCGCCGGGCCGCAGACCAGCACCTCGACCTCGCCGACCGTGTTTCTCGCCCAGCCGGACAGGCCGTGGCGTTGGGCCAGGCGGAACAGGAACGGGCGGAAGCCGACCCCCTGGACCTGCCCGACGATCCAGAGCCGGCGGCCGGGACTCAGGCCACCTCCCGTGTCCGGATCCCGTTCGACCACCAGATGCGGCACGCGCCCTCGTCGGACACCATGCAGGGACCGATCGGGGTGCGCGGCGTGCAGGCGGAGCCATAGATGCGGCACTGGTTCGGGAAGATCTTGCCGAGCACCACGCGCGCGCAGTCGCAGCCCTTCGGCATCAGCCCGGCGCGCTTGCGGTCGTGCGCGCCGTAGTCGGGGAAATGCAGGCGCGCGTCCCGCGCCGCCAGGTGCGGCTTCAGGCCGTAGCCGGAGGCGGGGATGGTGCCGATGCCGCGCCAGGAGGCATCCACGACATCCATGGTCTCCTCGAGCAGACGACGCGCGGTCGCATTGCCGTGCGGGCGCGCGACCTCCGTGTAGCAATTATCGAGGAAGCACTTGCCCTCGACGACCTGGCGCAGCACGGAGTAGGTGGCCGCCAGCAGGCTTTCCGGGTGGAAGCCCGCGACGGCCGCCGGCAACCCATGGTCCTCGACGACGAACTGCCATTCCTCGGGACCCATGATGGTGGAGACGTGGCCGGGCGCGATCAGCGCGTCGAAGCCGGGGTCCTCCGATTCAAGCAGCAAAGCCACCGCGGGCCAGGTGCGCCGTCCGGACAGCAGCACCATCAGGTTCGGCGGCGGCTCTGCCGCGAGCATCGCCGCCACCGGCGCCGTGGTCGTCTCGAATCCGGCGGCGAAGAAGACGACGCGGCGGCCCGGGTTCTGCAGCGCGATGTCGACGGCTTCCATCGGCGAGGCGACCGGCCTGACGTCGCCACCGGCCGCCTTGGCCTGCTCGAGGCTGCGTGTCTCCTTGAGCGGAAGATTGACCGGGACCCGCAGCATGTCGCCGAAGCTGACGACGATGACCTCGGGGTCATGCAGCGCGATCTGCATCGCGTGATAGACGTCTTCTTCCGGGCACACGCA
>JBLRWH010000011.1:0-53906 GCA_047921395.1 Gammaproteobacteria bacterium | reverse complement strand
TAGGTTTCCTTGCGCTCCCGAACACAGCTAAGCTCTGGGTCAAAGAAGCATCGGGGCGGCGCGCCGTTCACGCACGGCGCCGTCCGGCGGGGGAGGATAAGAAACTTGGCGGATCCGACATTTTCGCGCTTGACGTGGTTCGAGCGCCTGCTCACGTTATTTACCTCGGTGCGCCCTGGCGAGGGCCGCAGCATCTTCGTGATGCTGGCGCAGATCTTCCTCCTGCTGCACGGCTACTACCTGATCCGCCTCGTGCGCGAGACCCTGATCCTCGTGGAGGGATCGCCGGAGATCCGCGCCTACTCGACCGGCGCGATTGCGCTGAGCCTGATTTTTATCATTCCGCTCTACAAGCTGCTGTTCGACTACCTGAGGAGCGGCGGCAACAAGTCAGCCGTGCTGCGCTGGGTGGGGGCTTCTTCGTCTCCAACCTGATGTTGTTCGCGCTGCTGGTGTGGCTGGGGATCCCGATCGCCGTGCCCTTCTATATCTGGGTCGGCGTCTTCAACGTCATGGTCATCGCGCAGTTCTGGGCGTTCGCGGCTGACCTGTTCAACATCCGCACGGGCCAGCGCCTGTTCGCGGTCATCATGGTCGGCGCGGCGCTCGGCGCGCTGACCGGCAGCCAGGTCGCGGGCCGGCTGTATCCGCTCATCGGCGTCACCAACCTGATGCTGCTGGCCGCCGCGCTGTTCAGCTGTGTGCTGGCGCTCAGCCGCATCGCCGAACGGATCGTGCCCGAGGGCTCGCGGAGCGCAAGGACCGAAGAGGCGGCCGAGCCTCCGGCGAGCTTCATCGCCCAGCTGCTGAGCGGCTTCAGCGTCGTGGCGCGCAGCGACTACCTGCTGCGCATCGCGCTGTTCGTCATGCTGCTGAACCTGGTCAACTCGAACGGCGGCTATATCCTCGCGACTTTCGTCAACGAGTACGCGGGCGCAACCGCGGCGGCGAGCGCAGGGCGGGTCGCGAAGGGCGAGGTACTCGCGAGCTTCTTCGGCAACTATTACGCCTGGATCACGGCGCTGCAGATCTTCATCCAGCTGTTGCTCGTATCGCGCATCTTCCGCTGGTTCGGGGTGCGCGGCGCGATCCTCGTCCTGCCCGTCGTCATGATCATCAACTACGGGCTGATCCTGTTCCTGCCGGTGTTCGCGCTGGTAAGGCTGATGATGATCATCGAGAACGCCACCAACTACTCGATCCAGGGCACCACCAACCACACGCTGTACCTGCCGGTGACGCGCGAGGAGAAGTACTTCGGCAAGACGACCATCGACACGTTCATCGCGCGCTTCGGGGACCTGCTGCACGCAGCGCTGATCATGCTGACGGCCCAGTGGCTGGGACTCGAGGTCGGCTGGACCATCGCGATCAACCTGGCGCTCGCCGTCGCCCTGTTCGGGCTCGGCCTGGCCATCGGCAGGTTTCACCGCAGCGAGGTCCGGCACAAGCTCGAGAACCTGCCGCCGGTGGTCAGCGCGCGCCTGCCCGACGTCTATGTTCCGGCCGGGCAGATGCTGGTGTTCAGCATTCCGGACGACGCGTTCATGGATCCGGATCCCGGCGACACGCTCAATTACCAGGCGCATTCCGCCAACGGCGTGCCGCTGGCGCCCTGGATCCGCTTCGACCGGCACAACCAGACCTTCACGGTCCGCCCGCCCGGGACCGGCGAGGGCAGCGTCCCGGTCGTGCTGACCGCGACGGACTTCGAGGGACTGAGCGTGCAGGCGGGCTTCCGGATCGACTACGGGGCCGATCCGGTGCCCCGCTTCATTGCCGCGACCGAAGCCGCGCCGCCCGCTCCACGAGCGCCCGGACCTGGCGATCATGCAGGTACTCCGACAGGAACGCCGCCGCCTCGGGCGTGACCCTGGCCAGGGCCTCGGCCATTTGCGGGGTCACCTTGAGTCCCGAGCGACGCAATGTGGCAGCGATGTCGGTGCTGCTGCCGAATGCGCGTGACTGGTCCATGACCTGCCGGCCGTAGTCGCCGCGGTCGACGAGATCGCCGACCGAGACCAGCGTCGTCGCCCCGCCGCGCCAGGCCAGGTCCTCGTCGATCAGCCCGGTGCCCTGCAGCACCGCGACGAACTCGTCGAGCGCGCCGTGAATGTCGCCGACCGCCACAACTCGCTCGCCGGTCGAGAAGCGATACGCCTCGGCGGCCGCAGGCCCCGACAACAGCAGGGCCAGCAGCGCCAGCGGCAACAGGACTCAGGAAAAATTCAGGTGACGACGCATCGCTTACTCGAGGTGCGGATGTCCCCAGGGCGTCGGCGGTGCTGCCACCGGCGTCGCCAGGTCGAACTCCACCCGGAACAGCCGCCCGTCCGGCGTGGCGAGCTCGTAAAGGAACCGCTTCTCAGGCTCGATCTCCATCGCCCACGTATTCTGCAGGGAGGCGGTGTAGCCCTCGCGCTCGAACATCGCGACGGAATACGCGTCCACCGGGAACTCCTGGCGGACCGCTGTGCCGGGCGTCGCGGTGTCGCCCCCGTACTGGGTCACCGCATCCTCGGTGCCGTCCTCGTGGCGGTGATCGTGCTTCAGCCGCAGGCCGGTATCCGTGCGGGTCAGCACCCAGGTCCGGCTGTGGTCGTCGCCGACATGAAACGGCACCTTGATCTCGTTCGCGCCGCACTCGCGCACGTGCATGACGAGTGTCTTGCCGGCGAACGGATCGTTCGGCCGCGCGGGCTCGCTGGTGACGATCTGGCCGGCAAAGGCCTGGCCGCAGTGCGACGCGAGGCGGGCCATGAAGGCATCCGCCGGCGGCGCGGCGTCTTCGGCCCGGACCGTGTTCGGGGGGGAGCCGGCCAGCACGGCCAGGACGGTGAAAGCGAGGACGCTCGCTACGATGGCTGATGTTTTCATACGCGAAACCCTAGCCCGCCCTGTGCCCGGCACGCAAGCGAGGCCGCACTCAGTACATCCAGCCCTCGACCTTCTGGCGCGGATCCGAGGCGGACTCGACGCGGTCGCTCTCGTAGTCCCAGGTCACGACATTCATGTTCCCGTACAGGCGCCTGCTCTCCTGCAACACATGCCCACGCGCCTCGAGCGCCGCGGCCGTTTCGCAGCTGAACGCCTCCGGCTCGTACAGCACGACGTCCGGCAGGTACTGGTGGTGGTAGCGCGGCAGGGCCACCATCGTCTCGGCATCCGCACCCTCGATCCACGCCAGCGTGCCCAGCAGCACCATGCTGATGATCCGGCTGCCGCCCGGCGTGCCGAGCACCGCGACCCCACGTGGCGACTCGAGGAACGTCGGCGTCATGCTCGACAACATCCGCTTGCCGGGCGCGATCTCGTTTGCGCCCGCGCCGACCAGGTTGTACAGGTTGGACGCGCCCGGCTTGACCGCGAAATCGTCCATCTCGTTGTTCAGCAGCAGGTCCAGCCCGGGTACCACGAAACTGCTGCCGTACCACCCGTTGATGGTCTGCGTCACCGCGACGCGGTTGCCCGCGGCGTCGATGACCGAAAAATGGCTCGTGTGCTCGCCGTCCGCTTCGCCGTGCAAGGGCGCGAACACCTCGCTCGGCGTCGCGCGGTCCATGCGGATCGAGGTCCTGAGCCCGGCCGCATAGGCGGGATGCAACAGGCGCTCCAGCGGCATGGCCACGAAATCGGGATCTCCGAGGTAACCCCGGTCCCGGAACGCCCGCCGCAGCGCCTCGATGACGAGGTGCGCACGGTCCGTCGCGTCGAGGCGCGCGAGCTCCTGGGGCTGCAGCAGGTTCAGCGCCTGGATCACGGCCACGCCGCCCGCTGACGGCGGCGGCGGCAACACCAGCCGCAGTCCGCCGTCGAATTCCGCGACCAGCGGTGCGCGCTCGATCACCTGGTAGCCGGCCAGGTCCTCCGCCGTCCAGATGCCGCCGGCGGCGCGCATGGTCGCAACCATTGCCGCCGCCATGTCGCCCCGGTAGAAGCCGTCACGGCCCTCTTGCGCCATGCGTTCCATCAGCAGCGCGAGCCCGGGCAGGCGCTGCGTGGCGCCCAGGGGCGGCATCTCGCCACCGGGCAGGAACACGGCGCCGCCGGGCCAGCGGCCCAGTTGCTCGGCCTTGAACGTCAGCCCCAGGTGCATGCGTTCATACACGGGGTAGCCCTCGCGCGCGAGCCGGATCGCGGGCGCCAGAGTGCGATCCAGCGGCAGCTTCCCGTAGCGCTCGGCCACGTGCGCGAGCGCCGCGGGCGTCCCGGGAATGCCGGCGGCCAGCGGGCCATTCACCGACAGGCCGGGGATGGGCTCGCCCTGCTCGTCGAGGTACATCGTCGCGTGCGCCGCCCCCGGCGCGGTCTCGCGCGCATCCACCATGACCTGGCGGCCATCCGCGGCGAAGTGCAGCAGCCAGAACCCGCCTCCGCCAAGACCGGAGGAGAACGGCTCGACGACCCCGAGCGCTGCGCTCACGGCCACCGCCGCGTCGAACGCATTGCCGCCGGCCTCCAGCACCTCCATCCCGGCGCGCGTCGCCAGCGGGTGCGCGCTCGCGATCGCCGCCTCGCCGGGCCCGGCCGACCACGCCGGGAGGGGACTCCAGGCCCAGGCGAGCGCCAGGAAGACGAACAACAACCGGCTCATGGGGTGTCCTTGCATCGGCCTGCGCATGCCCGGCTCAACCGCCGGCGGCGCGCGCGGCCGCGCGTTGTTTCAGGGCGTCCTCGACGATGGGATGCACGAACCGCGACACCTCGCCGCCCAGCAGCGCGATCTCGCGGACCATGCTCGAAGAAATGAAGCTGAACTGCTCGGTCGGCGTCAGGAACACCGTCTCGACCTGGCCCGCGATCTGGCGGCTCATCGTCGCCAGCTGGAATTCGAACTCGAAGTCCGACACGGCGCGCAGGCCGCGCACCATGACGGCCAGGCCGTGCTCCTCGGCGAACTTCACCGTCAGGCCGCTGTAGCCCAGGACCTCGACGTTCGGGATATCGTCGAGCACCCGCCGCGCGAGGTCCACGCGCTCCTCCAGGTCGAACAACGGCGCCTTCGACGGATTCGCGGCGATCGCCACCACGACGCGGTTGAAGATCGTGGCGGCCCGCCGGATCAGGTCCTGGTGGCCGTTCGTGATCGGGTCGAAGGTGCCGGGATACAGCGCCGAGATGTTCATGGGTTCCCTGCCGGTCGAAGTTCGGGGCGAGCCAGATGGTACCGCACCCGCCCGGCCGTGGCGCTGCGAAAGAAGTGCCACCCGGCCGGCAACGGCAGCGGATCCAGGTCCGCCTCGTGCTCGAGGTACACGCTGGCCCCGGGGGCCAGCCAGCCCCGCTCGACCAGCCGCACCATCGCGGGCGCGACCAGGCCTTGGCGATACGGCGGGTCCAGGAACACCATGTCGAAGGGCGTCACGGGGCCGTCGAGATACTTCAGCGCATCCATGCACACGGTCTCGCCGCCTGCGGACTTGAGCAGTTCGAGGCTTACGGCGACCTGGCGCAGCACGGCTGGCGCGCGATCCACGAACACGACGCGCGCCGCGCCGCGCGACAGGGCCTCGAGGCCGAGCGCGCCGCTACCGGCATACAGATCGAGGCAGCGCGCGCCCTGGATGACGGGCGCCAGCCAGTTGAACAGGGTCTCGCGTACGCGGTCTGGCGTGGGCCGTACATCGGGCCCGATCGGCACCGCCAGGCGACGGCCGCGCCACTCGCCGCCGATGATCCTGAAACGGCCTTCCGGCTTGCCCCGCGACCGCGCCATCGCTCCTTTGCCGCTTTTCGTCATGCGGCCACGTTAAAGCCTTGAAACGACAGCGACAACCAGCGTACGCTTCACGGGACGCCCGCGCCGCCGAGGCCATGAAGGCCGGGGCGCATAGCGCGTGCGTCCACGACGATAAGATTCCATAAAAAATAACGCCTGTTGGTTAGGAGTCAGAACAATGAGAAGCCTCTATTCGGTGGCGCTTGCAGCCGTCGCGCTGGCGCTGTCCGGGTGCCTGTCGGACGCGAAGGATCCTGATAGGCCGCCGCCCGGCACCGGTGACGGTGTCCCTGAAATTCCGGTCGCAGGCGCGACCTTCAGGGCACAGTTCGATCCGCTGAAGGCGATCATGCCGTACCCGAACGACATTCTCGGCTTCCTGGCGGCCCCGGGCACGGACGGCACGCTGAACCTCCCCGCGCAGCCGCTGCAGCCGCTGGCCCCGCTGGTCAACCAGCTCGACGGCTTCTCGACCAACGCGCGCATCCAGGCCAACTTCACCCGCGCCGTAGCGCCGGCCTCGCTGAATGCCAGCTCGGTATTCCTGCTCGAGGTGGCGATGAGCCCGGCAACCAAGGCCGTCGTCGGGTTGTCCGATACGACGCTGTGCAAGGTCGCGCTGGCGCCCGCTGCCGCCTGCGCCTTCATCGGCGTCGCGCCGACGGGCAATCCGTTCCTCGTCCAGGGCGTCGACTACGAAGTCGGCGTGGCCCCGGACCTCGACGCGGGCGGCCAGACCATCCAGCTCAAGCCGCTCAAACCGCTGAACTCCAACCGGGCCAACCAGTTCACGCCGGGCACCGAGAACGGCTACCTGCTGATCCTGACCAATAACATCACGGACACGGCAGGCAACCGGGCGCAGGCGGACACCGCTTATGCCCAGATCCGTGACGGCTTTGCCAGCGGCGCGATCCAGCTGCCGCCGGCCGGCTCGCCGCTGCCGCCGGGACTGACCACCGAGCAGCTGCTCGCGCTATTCGTGTCCGCGCACCTGCAGGTGTCCAACATCCTCGGCCTCGTGGTCGAGAACATCGTCGTCACCGCCAGCTTCACGACCCAGGACACTTCCACGGTCCTCGAGACCGTCGCCGAAATGGCCGAAGCCGGCGCATCGGAGATCCAGCCGATGGTGACGCCGGTGCCGTTGCCGGTCGCCCCGACCCCCGGGACGCAAGTGACCACGGCCATGGTGCTCGGCCTGCAGGGCGTAGACGCCTCGGCCATTCCGGGCGAAGGTGACGTCTATGCCGGCGCGGTCCAGATACCGTATTACCTCGCGCCGGCCACCGGTCCCCAGAGCACGGCGCCGCTGACTGCCCCCTGGGTGGCGGCCAGCGCGAGCCCGCTCGACGGCACCAGCCTGGTGCTGAACAAGTTCAACCCCGTGCCGCAGCTGCGCGCCGAAGTGTTCGTCCCGGTGGTCATCACCATCCCGAACGCGAACACCGACTACGCGCTGGCGACCACCGGCGGCGAGTTTGCGCCGAAGCCGCCTGCGGGCTGGCCGGTAGTGATCTTCAACCACGGTATCACCCGGAACAGGCTCGACATGTTTGCGTTGACCGAGCCGCTGAATAACGCCGGCTACGCTGTCATCGCCATCGACCAGCCACTGCATGGTATCCCCGCGGCCGAGATCGACTTCGAGAACATCACGCCGGAGGAACTCGGCGCGATCCTGGCCGCGAATCCGACGGCGCTGTTCCGCGTGCCGGGTGTGCCCGAGCGCACCTTCGACCTGGACCTGCAGAACAACGCGACGAGCGCCTCCGGGCCCGACGGCATCATTGACTCGAGCGGCGCGCACTTCATCAACCTGAGCAACGGGCTGGTGAGCCGCGACAACCTGCGCCAGGCCGCGGCGGACCTCGTGGCGCTGACGCGCTCGATCCCGACGATGGACCTCGACGGCGACGGCACGCCCGATTTCGACGGCAGCCGGATCCATTTCATCGGCCAGTCGCTCGGGTCGATCACGGGCACCACCTACCTGGCGATGGACGACACCGCGGCGACGGCTTCGCTCGGCGTGGGTGGCGGCGTGATCTCCGACCTGCTGCTCGACAGCTTCTCCTTCGGTCCGCGGATCGAGGCGGGGCTGATCGGCAACGGGCTGGTGCCGAACACGAGCCTGTACAACAACTTCATCCGCGACCTGCAGAGCCTGGTGGACTCCGGCGACCCGATCAGCCACGCGGCGCGGGCCGCAGGCAACACGGCGATCCACTTCCTCCAAGCCGATGGCGACCTCGTCGTGCCGAACAGCGCTTCGAATCGCCTCGCGGCGGAAATGAAAAAGGCCGGCCTCACGGACTTCGCCTTCTCGCCGACCCCGATCGTCGACCCGGCGGGTCACAAGGCGCGCGTGTGCTTCACCACCGGTGCCTCGCACGGGTCGCAGCTGGATCCGGGCACAACGCCGGAATCGGCGACGGCCACCGGCGAGATGCAGGGCCAGCAGGTCGTGTTCATCGCCGGCAACCCGACCTTCATGCTGCCGCCCAACGGCCAGACGTTGATCTTCGGCGCGTCGGGCAGCCCGCTGGCGCCGACGGTGTACGGCAACTTCGACGAAGACTGCAACGCCGCGAACCGGCCGCGCGCGAATACCGGCGCGAACTAGTCCTCGGCAACGGGGACCTTTCTCCAGCGGGCGGCCTCCGGGCCGCCCGCTTTCTTTCCGGCGCCGCGGCGGAGGCGGTAGCATAGGCCCCTGCCCGAAACTCCCCCTGGCGCCCCAATGTCCCGATCCGGACCCGACAACACTGCCGCCGAATCCGCCCCTGGGGGCGAAAAGCGCAAGGGTTTCCTGCGCCGTCTCCGCGAGCGCCTCAACCAGGGCGAGAGCTGGCTGACCTATGACCTCGCGCACCTGCTGCCCGGCGGCAAGGTCGGCGAGGAATTGATCGAGGAGATGGAGACGCGCCTGCTGACCGGCGACGTCGGCGTGGACGCCACGCAGCAGATCGTCGAGGGCCTCGAGAAGAAGCTCTGGCGCGACGAGCTCGGCGACAGCAAGGCCGTCCTCGCGACCATTCGCGGCGCGATGCTCAAGATCCTCGCCCCGTGCGAGGCGCCGCTGGCCATCCCGCCGGACATCCGCCCCTTCGTGGTGCTGGTGGTCGGGGTGAACGGCTCCGGCAAGACCACCACCATCGGCAAGATCGCTCGCAAGCTGAGGGAAGACGGGCTCTCGGTGATGCTGGCGGCGGGCGACACCTTCCGCGCCGCGGCCGTCGAGCAGCTGCAGACCTGGGGCCAGCGCAACGGGGTCCCGGTGATCTCGCAGGGCACCGGCGCGGACCCGGCCGCGGTGGTCTACGACGCCTTCGAGGCGGCGCGCGCCCGCGGCGTGGATGTGCTGCTTGCGGACACGGCGGGCCGGCTGCACACCCAGGAAAACCTCATGGACGAGCTGCGCAAGGTCAAGCGCGTGCTCGGGCGCCTCGATCCGGCGGCGCCGCACGAGGTGCTCCTCGTGCTCGACGGCGGCAGCGGCCAGAACGCCCTGCTGCAGGCGCGCCGCTTCAACGAGGCCGTCGGCCTGACCGGGGTGGCGATCACGAAGCTCGACGGTACGGCCAGGGGCGGCATCGTCCTCGCGATCGCGCGCGAGCTCGGCGTCCCGGTGCGCTTCATCGGCATCGGCGAGGGCATCGAGGACCTGGCCCCGTTCGAGGCCGGGCCGTTCGTGGACGCGCTCCTCGCCGAGCCGGGCGCCGGCGGATCGCGGTGACGCGATGATCCGCTTCGAGCAGGTCAGCAAGCGCTACCCGGGCGGACGGGACGCCCTGCGCGACCTGAGCTTCCGCATCCAGGCCGGCGAAATGGCCTTCCTGACGGGGCACTCCGGCGCCGGCAAGAGCACGCTCCTGAAACTGATTTCCTGCATCGAGCGCCCGACGCGCGGCCAGGTGCTGATCGGCGGGCGCAACACCGCCGGCATTTCTCGGCGCCAGGTGCCGGCGTTCCGGCGCCAGATCGGCATGGTGTTCCAGGACCACAAGCTGCTCGGCGACCGCACCGTGTTCGACAACGTCGCCCTGCCCTTGGTCATCGCCGGGACCGGCAGCCGCGAGACCGGGCGCCGCGTGCGCGCGGCGCTCGACCAGGTGGGCCTGCTCGGCAAGGAACACCTGCCGCCGATCATGCTGTCGACGGGCGAGCAGCAGCGCGTGGGCATCGCCCGCGCGGTCGCGGCGCGCCCGCCGTTGCTGATCGCGGACGAGCCGACCGGCAACCTGGACCCGGACCTCTCGCTGGAGATCATGTACCTGTTCGCGCGCCTCAACCGCGTGGGCGTCACGGTGCTGGTGGCCAGCCACGATCTCGCCCTGCTTGAGCGGCTCGGTTACCGGCGCATCGCGCTCGGCGACGGCCGCCTCATCGAGGACCTGGACCATGCGTTCCCCGGCGCCCCGGCGTAAGCCCGGCATCGCCCCGCGGCGGGGCGGCACGCGCCGGCGCGGCTGGCGCCTGCCCGCCCTGCGCTGGCCGACCCTGCGTTTTCGCTGGCCGGGGCTGAAGGCTTTCGGCCTGGCGCGGAGTTGGCTCCGGCTTCATGTCCAGACCCTGGTCGGCTCGCTCGGCCGGCTCGCCAACCAGCCGGTGGCGACCGCGATGACCATGGCCGTGATCGGGATCGCGCTCGCGCTGCCCGCGAGCCTGCACCTGCTGGTCACCAACCTGCAGGGCCTGTCGGGGCACTGGGACGACAGCATCGAGTTGTCGCTGTACCTGGAGCACGGCCTGCCGGAGGCGCGCGCGGTCGCCCTGGCGAAGCAGATCGATGGCTGGCCCGAGGTGGGCGGCGTCGATCTCGTGACCGCGGACGAGGCGCTGGCGCGGTTTCGCGAGGGCTCCGGCCTCGGCGATGCCGTGGACGCGCTGGAGACCAACCCGCTGCCGCACCTGGTCGGCGTCCGGCCCGCGGCCGGCAGCGACGATCCCGACGCGATCGAGGCGCTCGCCCAGCGCCTGCGCGCGCTCGAGGAGGCGGACATCGTGCAGGCAGATTCGGACTGGGTGCGGCGGCTGTTCGCCATGCTCCAGATCGCGCGGCGCCTCGCGACCCTGGCGGCGGGCCTGCTGGCCGTCGGCGTGCTCGTCATCGTCGGCAACACCATCCGGCTGGATATCCAGAACCGGCGGGACGAGATCGAGGTCACCAAGCTGATCGGCGGCACGGACGGGTTCATCCGCCGGCCGTTGATCTACAGCGGCTTCTGGTATGGCCTGGGAGGCGGCCTGGCGGCGCTCGCCATCGTCCAGCTCGGCCTGTTCGCCCTCGCCGGACCGGTGGAGCGGCTCTCGGGCCTCTACGGCTCCGGCTTCCGCCCGGCCGGGCTCGGCGCCGCCGGCGCGCTCGTCCTGGTGCTGCTCGGCGCCGGGCTCGGCTGGCTCGGCTCATGGATCTCGGCCACCCGGCACCTGCGCCGCATCGAACCCGGCATTTGACCGAAGACCCTGAATCCCCTCGGCTTTTCCGGCCGAAACCGCACGGAACCCGGATCGCCCTTAGCACTCTAAGGGCTTGAGTGCTAAAATCGTGTGCCGAAGGGAGGAACTGAATGAGCACAGCGCTGATCGCTGCCCGCCACCACGAGCTGATGCTGACCGCGCCGGTCGGCAACCTCGACGCGTACATCAATGCGGTCGCCACCATCCCGGTGCTGAGCGCCGACGAGGAGAGCGAACTGGCGTGGCGTTTCCGTCGCGAGAACGACCTCGACGCGGCGCGGCAACTCGTGCTCTCCCACCTGCGCTTCGTGGTGCACATCGCCCGCGGCTACAACGGCTACGGCCTGCAGCTCGGCGACCTCGTCCAGGAAGGCAACATCGGCCTGATGAAGGCCGTCAAGCGCTTCGACCCCAGTGTCGGCGTCCGCCTCGTGTCGTTTGCCGTGCACTGGATCCGCGCCGAGATTCACGAGTTCGTGCTGAAGAACTGGCGCCTGGTGAAGATCGCCACGACGAAGGCGCAGCGCAAGCTGTTCTTCAACCTGCGCAAGGCCAAGCAGCGGCTCGGCTGGCTATCCGCCGAGGAGACGCGCGCCGTGGCGGACGATCTCGGTGTGACGCCTGCGGAGGTCAACGAGATGGAGCGGCGCCTCGCGTCGCGCGACCTGTCGCTCGATCCCGCGCCCGAGTCCGACGACGAGGAGCGCCTGGGCGCGCCGGCTTCGTACCTGCCGGCGCCCGGTGCGGACCCCGCGGAGCTCGTGGCCGACGAGGACTGGGAGCAGAACTCCTTCGAGGCGCTCAGCGCCGCGCTCGCAGGGCTCGACGAACGCAGCCGCGACATCCTCCGGCGCCGCTGGCTCAACGAGGACAAGGCCACGCTGCAGGACCTGGCCGATGAATACGGCATCTCCGCCGAACGCATCCGCCAGATCGAGGCCGCCGCGATGAAAAAGCTGCGCGGCCTGCTCGACCGCGCAGCCTGAGCTTGTCGACGCGGCCTCCGCCGCGGCTCGCTAGCCGGTAATCGGCGACAACGTCAGCTCGACCCGCCGGTTAATTGCCCGCCCCTCGACTGTCGCGTTATCCGCGATCGGCTGCGTCAGCCCCCGGCCGAATGCCAGGATCCGCTGGGCGTCGATGCCGCGCGTGTTGATGTATGTCGCCACGGTCGAGGCGCGCCGCTCGGACAGGGTCTGGTTGTACTCGGCCGAGCCCGTGCTGTCCGTGTGGCCCACGACCTGGATGACGGTCTTGTCGAATTCCTTGAGCACCAGCGCCACCGAGTCCAGCACGCCGAAGAATTGCGGATTCAGGTCGGAGCTGTTGGTCTGGAAGGTCACGTTGCCCGGCATGTTCAGCACGATCTCGTCGCCGACGCGGGTCACGCTGACGCCGGTGCCCTGCAACTGCTCGCGCAACTTCGCTTCCTGCTGGTCCATGTAGGATCCCACCGCGCCGCCCGCAATCGCGCCGACCCCCGCGCCGATCAGGGCGCGCTTGCGGCGCTCCTTGGAATCATCGCCGGTCAGCAGGCCGAGCGCGGCGCCCGTTGCAGCGCCGATCGCCGCGCCCTTGGTGGCGCTGGAGGTCTTCTGCTCGCCGGTATAGGGGTCGAGGGTCTGGCAACCCGCGGCCAGGACTGCGGCTGCGGTCAGTAAAGCCATGCGTTTCATCATCTTGTTCATCAGTGGTTCCTCTCGATGGATCGAGTTTTCCCGGCGGGGCGTCAGCGCTCGCCACGCGCCGCCTCATGGGCTCATGGTAACCGCCTGCCAGACCCAAAATTGTGACCCAGTTCCGGTTGCGGCCGGTTGCGGGCTCATGTCAGCAGGCCTGCGACGCCTCCGCGGCACGTTTCACCGCCCGCGCCACCGCATCGTGTACCGCCGGGGCCAGCGGCTCGGGGACCAGCTCATGTTCCCCGGCCAGGTCCGCGATCGTCTCGGCGGCGGCCACCAGCATCTCGTCGGTGAAGCGCTTTGCGCCGGCCTCCAGCGCGCCACGGAACAGGCCCGGGAAACCCAGCACGTTGTTAATGCTCTTGCCGTCGGCGGCGAAGGCGGCGCCAGCCGCCAGCGCAAGCTGCGGCTCGATCTCGGGATCAGGATTGGACAGCGCCAGGATCACCTGGCCGGGCCGGACCATCTCGGGCCGGATGAGGCCCGGCACCCCCGTGGTCGCGATCACGATGTCCGCCTCGGCCATCACCTGCGCCAACGTTGCGGGCTCGCCGCCGAGCGCGGCGAAACGGTTCAGCGCGTCGGTGTTCAGGTCGGCGCCGAGGATGCGCCTCGTGCCCCGCGACAGCAGCAGGCGGGCGATGCCGATCCCCGCCGCGCCGAGACCCACCTGGCCCACGGTGCTGACCGAGAGCCGACGCCCCGCCTGCCGGCCGGCGTTACGCACGGCCGCGAGGGCGACCACCGCGGTGCCGTGCTGGTCATCGTGCAGCACCGGGATCGACAGGCGCGCCCGCAGCGCGTCCTCGACCTCGAAACAGGCCGGCGCGGCAATATCTTCGAGCTGGATCGCGCCGAACGATGGCGCAATGGCCGCCACGATCTCGATCAGGCGCGCCGGGTCTTTTTCCTCGACCAGGATCGGGACCGCCGAGAGTCCGCCGAGGGACGCCATCAGCGCGGCCTTGCCCTCCATCACCGGCATCCCCGCGAGGGCGCCGATATCGCCGAGGCCGAGCACAGCGGTGCCGTTGGTCACGATCGCCACGGTGCGGCCGATCGCGGTGTACTCGCGGGCCAGCGCCGGGTTGTCGCGGATCGCGAGGCAGACGCGCGCCACGCCGGGCGTGTAGACGTCCCGCAGGATCTGCAGGCTGCCGATGTCCAGGGTGCTGACCGTGCGGATCTTGCCGCCACGATGCCGGTTGAACACGCGGTCCGAGCGCCCCACGACGCGTGCGTTCGGCAGCGCGTTGATGCGCTCCTCGAGGCGCACCCCGGCGGCGGGATCCATCTCGAGCGTGACCTCCCAGGTCGTCTTGTCCTGGTCGCGCCGCAGCGAGGCCAGGTGCTCGACGACCAGGCCTTGCTCGCCGATCACGGCGAGGATGCTCGCCAGGCTGCCCGGCCGGCGTTCCGACTCGATCAGCAATATCTCGGGAATCTTCATGCCGGACATTATTGCCGGAAACGCCTTGTCGCGCTCGGTGCCCGGGTGTGGGGACCGCGGCCGGGGCATGGCAGGGCTCCCTTCGCTCGGCGAAATCTTTAGCTCGCTCAGGAAGCCCTGCCATGCCCCGCCCGCTGCGTACACGCAGGCGGCAGCGCCCTCAGGCGTTGCGGCTATCGACGCGGCAGCGGGACCGGGACGTCACATGCCCGCTGAGCGAAGTTGCCAAGTTTCCTGAGCGAAGCGGGCGTGTGGCGGCGCGGCCCCGCGGTCCGGCTGATCAAGCAGATCGGCTAGAATGGGCGACTTTCCCGGGCCCGCGCCCGGGTCATCGCTGCCGGGAGATTCCTGCGTGAGTTCCGTCAATCCTTACGACTTCTACGACGTTCGCGGCGCCCTGACCGAGGACGAGCAGATGGTGCAGGACACCGTCGCCCGCTTCACCGACGAGAAGGTGTTGCCGGTCATCCGCGAGTGTTTCGAGGAGCACCGCTTCCCGGCCGAGCTGGTGCCGGAACTGGCCGGGCTCGGCCTGCTCGGCTCCTCGCTGGAAGGTTACGGCTGCGCGGGCCTGAACGGCGTGTCCTACGGCCTGATCTGCCAGGAACTCGAGCGCGGCGACTCCGGCATCCGCAGCTTCGTCTCGGTGCAGTCGAGCCTGGTGATGTGGCCCATCTACACCTACGGCAGCGAGGCCCAGAAGCAGCGCTGGCTGCCCGCGCTCGCGAGCGGCGAAGCGATCGGCTGCTTCGGCCTGACCGAGCCGCACGGCGGCTCCGACCCGGGCAACATGAAGACGCACGCGAAGCGCGACGGCGACGACTGGGTCATCAACGGCGCCAAGATGTGGATCACCAACGGCAGCATCGCCGACATCGCCATCGTCTGGGCGATGACGGAGGACGGCCTGCGCGGCTTCCTGGTCGAGAAGGACACGAAGGGCTTCGAGGCGCCGGAGATCCACCGCAAGTTCTCGCTGCGCGCGTCGGTCACGTCGGCGCTGTTCTTCGACAACGTCCGCGTCCCTGCGGAGAACATGCTGCCGGGGGTCGTCGGCCTGAAGGGCCCGCTGGGCTGCCTCACGCAGGCGCGCTACGGCATCACCTGGGGCGCCATCGGCGCTGCGCAGGCCTGCCTGAAGGAGGCGCTCGATTATGCCAACGATCGCGAACTGTTCAACCGGCCCGTCTCGCACACCCAGACCGTCCAGCGGCGCCTCGCCGACATGTCGCGGCGCATCACCACCGGGCAGCTGCTGTCGCTGCAGCTCGGCCGGCTGAAGGACGCGGGACGCATGCAGCCCTCGCAGGTCTCGATGGCGAAGTGGAACAACGTCCGCATGGCGCTCGACATCGCCCGCGACGCGCGCGACATCCTGGGCGGCGCAGGGATCAGCGCCGAGTATTGCCCGATCCGCCACATGCTGAATCTCGAGAGCGTCATCACCTACGAGGGCACGGAGACGATCCACGAGCTCGTCGTCGGGCGGGAGCTGACGGGCGTCAACGCCTTCTGAGTCCGCGCCCGGGGCACGCAAATCGGCCTCGGACACCGTGCTGGTGTCCGAGGCCGGGGTGGAGGCTGCGATGCGGGTGCTGCTGGGGGGCTAAGCTACATCCGCGCTTCAGCCGCCGTGACTGTTACCGGTTGAGCTGTTGAGCTGTTGCGTCAGCCACCTCAGCCGCCGTGGCGCCTGCCGCCGCCGCCTTCACGACCGCCGCTTTCACGACGCGACTCGAAGCCGCGGCCGTAACCGCGCTCGCGACTCGACTCGAGGCGCTGCCGCTCACGCGTCATCTCGCCCTGGCCGCGGTCGGCGCCTTCCTCGGCGCGCGTCTGCTTTTGCGCCTTGGTCTGGGCCCCAGTCTGGGCCTCAGTCTGGGCCTGGGTCCGGGCCCGGGTTTGTGTCTGCATCTGCACCTGCTGCTGCTCGCGCTGCTCGTAGCCCTGGCCGAATCCGGCGCCGTCCTGGCCGCCGGCGCGGCGCTGCGTCCCGCCGATGCCCAAGGCCTCGCGTTCTTCCTGGGTCATGGTCCTGGCACGCTGCTGCATCTCGGCGCGGAACCGCGCGTGCTCCGCCTCGCTCATCTCGCCGACCCGCGCGCGCGTCTGCACCAACTCCTGGTTGGTGAGCCGGCTGAAGTCCTCGACTTCCTGCGCGCTGGCGATCGCCGGCGCGAGATAGGCCGCACTCATGCCGAGCGTTGCCAATATTGCTAATGTCTTTCTGGCGTTCATCTGGTCTGCTCTCCGAATCATTCCTGCTGGGGTTTGTCTCAGGGGAGCCATATCGGCTTCCTGTTGACTATAGTGGGGACACGACGTTGCCTGGTGATTGCTGGCGCGTAATGGAATGTGACGAAATGTTGCAAGGACGGCGGCACAGGCCGGGGGGTTCCCGATGAACGACGGACGCGCCCGGCTCCTCGTGGTCGACGATGACGCGGCATTGCGCGAGCTGCTCTGCCGGTACCTGGGCGAGCAGGGCTTCTGTGTCGACGCCGTGGCCGGCGGCGAGGCGCTGGACGGCTTCCTGGCCACGGCCAGGCCCGACCTGGTGATCCTGGACCTGATGCTGCCCGGCGAGGACGGCCTGTCGATCGCCCGCCGGCTGCGCGCTGGCGGCGACCTGCCGATCATCATGCTGTCGGCCCGGGGCGAGGACCTCGACCGGATCGTAGGGCTCGAGGTCGGCGCAGACGATTACCTGCCGAAGCCCTTCAACCCGCGCGAACTGCTGGCGCGGATCCGCGCGGTGCTGCGCCGCCACGGCGCCCCCGGCGAGCCGGCCGCGGAGCCCTCGCGGAGCTTCGTCTTCGGCCCCTTCCGCATCGACCTGGCGGCGCACACCCTGAGCCGGAACGGTGTCGAGGTCCCGCTGACGACGGGCGAGTTCACGCTGCTGCGCGCCTTCGCGGAGCACCCCAACCGCGTGCTGTCCCGCGACACGCTCCTCGAGTGGCTCAACGGCTACGAGCGCACGCCCTTCGATCGCACTATCGATGTGCGCGTGGCGAGGTTGCGGCGGAAAATCGAGGCCGATCCCGCGGCGCCGCTGTACATCCGGACCGTGCGCGGAGAAGGTTACCTGTTCACGCCCCAGGGCGGGGCGCGGTGAGCCGGAGGCGCCCCGGATCGCTGTTCCGGAGCATGGCGCTCACCCTCGCGGTTGCACTGACGGCGATGTCGCTGCTCACCGCCACCATCATCACCTGGCAGGTGGCCTATCCGCTCGGCAAGCGGGCGATTTCGGACCTCGCGGCATTGATGATCCTGTCGGCCCAGACCTGGATCGAGCTGCCGCCCGAGACGCGCGAGGACTTCGAGGACGAACTGCTGACAAGCCACGGGCTGCGCATCGGCGACTCCCGCGAGGCCCTGCCCGTGGCGGCGGTCCCGCGACCCTACCTGCGGATGCTGAGCGAGAACCTGGAAGCGCGCACGGGCGCCGACATCGTCCTGCACAGCACGCTGGATCCCGAATGGCACTGGGTCGATATCCCGGTCGGCGCGCAATTGATCCGCGTCGGTTTCGGCCATGAGCGAGTGGGCGTGGAACCGCCCGTGGCCGTCACGTTGCTGCTGCTGGTCATCCTGTTGCTGAGCCTGGCGACCGCCCTGGTGCTGGCGCGCCGCCTCGCGCGGCCGCTGGAGGGCCTGTCCGCGGCCGCCGCCCGCCTGGGATCCGGCGAGGCGCCGGTGCCGGTGCCGGAAACTGGCCCGCGGGAGCTCGCGTTGCTGGCCAGGCGCTTCAACCGCATGGCCGAGGATGTCAGGACCCTGCTGGCCAATCGCACGACGCTGCTGGCGGGCATCTCCCACGACCTCCGCACGCCGCTGGCGCGGATGCGGCTCGCCATCGAGATGCTGCCCGGCGCCACCGACCCTGCCCTGCTCGCGGGGCTGACGCGCGACACCGAGGCGATGGCGCGGCTGATCAAGCAGTTCCTGGAGCTCGGCCGGGGCCTCGAGACCGACCGCGAGGAGGACGTGGATCTCTGCCGGCTCGTGGCTGACTGCGTCCGCGACGCGCGCCGCGGCGGCGGCACGATCGACATCCAGGGACCGGCCAGCCTGCCCTGCCGGCTCAACCCCATGGCGCTGCATCGCATCGTCGTGAACCTGCTCGAGAACGCACTCCGCTATGGCGCCGGCGCACCGGTCGACATTGTCATCGAAGCTGAGGCGGGCGGTGCCACGGTCTCGATTCTCGACCGCGGTCCGGGAATCCCGGAGGGCGAGCGCGAGAAAGTGTTCCAGCCATTCTACCGGCTGGAGCCGTCCCGCAGCGTCGCCACCGGCGGCAGCGGCCTCGGCCTCGCGGTCGCGCGCCAGCTCGCCGAGGGCAACGGCTGGCAGCTCGAACTGCTCGATCGCCCCGGCGGCGGCACCGAGGCGCGCCTGCGAGTCGCCGCGCCCGGCGACGACCCATTCTGAGACGCGGCCTGTCGACGCCCACACCTGGACCGAAGAGCCTCTACAATCGGGTCAACTCAGCCGGAGGCCTGACGATGGACCTGATGGACGATGCTGCCGGGCGGCGGCCTCGCCGCGCCTTGCGTCGCTGGTCGACGGCATCGCGCTGGCGGACTCGTGGGCGACAGACGCGCACAAGTGGCTCAATGTGCCGTACGACTGCGGCGTCGCGCTCGTGAGGGATCCAGCCTCACTGCAGGGCGCCATGGGTATCCGCGCCGCCTACCTGCCGGACGAGGACCGCCGGGAGCCCTCGCGCTTCGGACCGGAACTGTCGCGCCGCGCGCGCGGCGTCGAGGTCTGGGCGGCGCTGAAGCACCTGGGGCGCGACGGCCTCGCCGCCATGATCGAGCGCTGCTGCGCCCACGCGCGACGGTTTGCGACCGGTCTTTCGGAGGCGGGTCACACGGTGCTCAACGAGGTGGTGCTGAACCAGGTGCTGGTATCCTTCGGCGACGCCGGGCGGACGCAGCGAATCATCGCGGCCGTCCAGGCTGAAGGGACCTGCTGGTGCAGCGGCACCGTGTGGCAGGGGCAGTCGGCCATGCGCATCAGCGTTTCGTCCTGGGCCACGACGGCAGACGATGTCGAGCGTAGCCTTGAAGTGATCCTCCGGATCGCCGCAGTCACGCCCTGAAGCTGCCCCAAACACGGCCCGGCAAGGTAAACTTCCCACCCGGGAAGGGATTCCGCGGAGCAACGACGAGAGATGACTTCAGCCAAGAAGCCCAAGCCGGCGCTGTCCGGCATTTCCCAAGTGTCGATGCGGGCCCTGGACCTGCCGCGCGCGGTCGCGTTCTACCGCGACATACTCGGCCTCGGCGTGCTGTCGGAGCACGAGAACATGGCGTTCATCCTTGCCGGATCGGTGCGCATCATGCTGGTCGTGCCACCCCCGACCGAGCCGGACCGATCCGGTTCAATCCTGTATTTCGACAGCCGCAACATTGAGGCGGACTTCGCGGCGCTCAAGGCGCTCGGCGTGACGGTCAAGCGCGAGCCCTTCGTCGCGCACAGCGAGGACACCCACAAGTTCTGGCTGGCCTTCTTCAATGACACGGAAGGCAACACGCTGGGGCTGACCCAGTGGAAGCGCGCCATCGGCTGAGCGGCATCGGGACATGAACGGATGCGCCCGGCCGGCGACGCGGCTATAGTCGAAACTGGTTTGCCAACATCGCCCGGAGCCTGTGATGAATCGCGCGTTTCTGTACTTCTGCGGCGTGCTCTACCTCGGTTACGGCCTCTGGGTGCTGCTCTCGCCCACCACCAGCCTCGCCTACCTCGGCGTTGACCTGTCCGTCGTGAATACGATGTCCGAGCTGCGGGGCAGCCACGGCGGCCTGAATGTCGCCCTGGGCCTGTTCCTGCTCTGGGCCGCGGGCAACCGGGCCTGGTTCCGCCACGGCCTGTGGCTGGTGTTCCTGATGAACATCGGCTTTTTCGGCGGCCGGGTCGTCGCGCTGCTGGAAGATGGCACGCCCACGGGGATCGTGCCGTTGGTCATGGTGCTGGAGGTGGCCCTGTTCATCATCGCTTTCTTGCTCGCGCAGCGTACCGATACGCGGCGCTTCTGAGTCGGCATGACGCATGACGGCGATGACTAGCTGGCATTGACCGGGCATGCCCGTCGCCGGCTTCAAGGACCATTTCTCCGTTACGGCCCATGAATACGACCGCTTCCGGCCCCGCTACCCCGCCGGGCTGATCGATTTCCTCGCGGGCATCGCGCCATCGCCCGGGCTTGCCTGGGACTGCGCCACGGGCACCGGGCAGGCCGCGGTCGCCCTCGCAAGGCGCTTCAACCGGGTCATCGCCACCGACGCCAGCAGCGCGCAGATCGGGCACGCCGTCGCGCATCCCCGGGTGCGCTACGCGGTGGCCCCGGCCGAGGCCTGCGGCCTGGACGATCACGCGGCCGACCTGGTGACCGTGGCGCAGGCCCTGCACTGGCTCGACCTGGAGCGCTTCTATGCGGAGGTGCGGCGGGTCGCGCGGCCGGGCGCGGTATTCGCCGCCTGGACCTACAGCCTGGCGGATGCCGATCCCGAGATCGATCCGCTGGTGGCGGCGTTCTACGCGCAGATGGCGCCCTGGTGGCCGCCGGAACGCCGCCACGTCGAGGAGGGCTATCGGCAGCTGCACTTCCCGTTCGAGCCGGTCGCGGCGCCGGCCTTCGAGATTCGGGAAGCCTGGCCGCTGGAACGCCTGCTGGGGTATTTCAGCACCTGGTCCGCGGTGAATCGCTGCCGCAAGGCGACGGGCCGCGATCCGGTAGTCGCCCTCGGCGAGCGGCTCGCAGCAGCCTGGGGCGACCCCGCGAAGCCGCGCCCGGTGCGCTGGCCCCTGCACCTGCGCGTCGGGCGAGTCGCGTGAACGACCCGTGCCTTCTGACGCCGGACGCGGCCCTGCCGGAGGTCGCCCGTGCCCCCGCGCCGTGGACGTTACGCGGCGACGGCTGGATCCTGCTGCTGCGCCTCCCCGACGCCGCGCGGCGCGATCCGGGACGGCTCCCGCCCGAGCTGCGCGGCCGTCCGGTCGGCGGGCCATCGATCCTGATGTTCGTGGAT
Source organism: Gammaproteobacteria bacterium (assembly GCA_047921395.1). GTDB lineage: Bacteria > Pseudomonadota > Gammaproteobacteria > Steroidobacterales > XN24 > XN24. The sequence continues at coordinate 32,546 of JBLRWH010000011.1, read as the reverse complement.
TACGCCGAGTCACCTGCCGGACCCTAACGCGAGCTCCTCTACATACCCGGGCGGTTCGACGTCGGCGGCGGGCGGCATGCGTGGTCGGTGACGCGAATCTTCGTCAGCTCCTGGGAGAGCGTCGCCAACGGCCGCCTGAACTGGGGCATCCCGAAAGACCGCGCCGATTTTCACCGCCAGCCCGCCGGTCGCGGCGAAATCCTCCGCGTCGAGGTCGATGGCAAGCCGGTCGCGAGCTTCGCGTTCGAGGCACGGGGGCCGTCGCTGCCCGTCCATGGCGGCCTGCTGCCGCCCGCGATGCGCCGGCTGGTGCAGCAGCATGCCGGACAGCGCTTCGAGTTCACCCCCCTCGCCTCCGGGCGAGCCCGCCTGGCCCGGGCGACCGCCCTGCGCAGCGATGCCGCGCTGTTCCCGGAGCTTGCCGGGGCGCACTTGACCATGGCCCTGCGCGTGCCCCGCTTTTCGCTCACCTTTCCGGTCGCGGACGTGTCACCCGCCCGGTCGTGATTCGGCGCAGGGCGCCCGCTAGCGGCCCAGGAAATCCAGCGCCACGGTAGCCAGCGCCTCTACGCCGACGCTGAGTGTGCTCTCGTCGGTGTCGAACAGCGGCGAGTGATTCGACGGCGCCGTGGCTGCATCGACGCCTTCCGGGGTCGCACCCAGGAAAAAGAAGAACCCGGGCACCTCGTTGGCGAAATAGCTGAAGTCCTCCGCGCCGGTGACCAGGGGCATCTCCAGCAGCCGGTCCTCGCCAACCACCCGTCGCAGGTTCGGCAGCGACGCCGCGACCAGCTCCGGGTCGTTGGCGGTGACCGGATAGCCGCGATGGATATGGACGTCGGCCTGGGCGCCCGAGGACGATGCCAGGTGGGTCGCCGTGTGTTCCACACGCGCGTGAATGTCGTCCCGGATTCCCTCGTCGAAGGTGCGGATCGTGCCCACCAGGGTCACGTCATCGGGAATGATGTTGCTGCGGATGCCGCCGTGAATGCTGCCCACCGAGATCACGGCGGGCACGCGTGAGATGTCGACCTGCCGGCTGGCGATGGTCTGCAGCCCGAGCACGATCTGCGCCGCGGGCACGACCGGATCGATCCCGCCCCAAGGCCGCGAGCCGTGCGTCTGGCGCCCCGTGACCTTGATCCTGAAGCTGTCCGAGGCGGCCATGGCAGGACCCGCGCGGTAGCCGATGCGGCCGGCGGTGATCGTCGAGAACACATGCAGCCCGAACACGGCATCCGGCTTCCGCCACTCGAACAGGCCTTCCTTGAGCATCAACTCGGCGCCGCCTTCCTCGCCCTCCGGCGGGCCTTCCTCGGCCGGCTGGAAAATGAACAGCACCGAGCCGGTGAGCTCGTCGCGCATGCCCGCCAGGAGCTCGGCGACGCCCATCAGGATCGCGACATGGGCGTCGTGCCCGCAGGCGTGCATCACCCCAGTCTGCTGGCCCTCGTATTCCACGGTGACCTGCGAGGCGAAGGGAAGGCCCGTCTGTTCCGTCACCGGCAAGGCATCCATGTCGGCGCGCAACGCCACCAGCGGACCCGGCTTGCCGCCCTCGAGGAGCGCGGCGACGCCCGTATGGGCGATCCCGGTGCGCACTTCCATGCCGAGCGCTCGCAAGTGCTCGGCCACCAGCGCCGAGGTGCGGAACTCGCGATTGCCGAGCTCGGGATGCGCGTGCAGGTCCCTGCGCCACTCGATCACCTTCGGTTCGAGTGCGGCCACTTTCTCGCGCAGCACGGATGGCTCGACGGCCCGCGCCGGGGCGGCAGGGATACACAGGACAAAGGCGATCGCGCCGGCGGCGAGTCGGTGCATGGGCTGTCTCCGGTAGATTTCTGGCGACCGAGGATACCCCAGATCCGAACTGCCCTGGCTAGACCCCCAGGTACGCCAGGATGCCCTTGGCCGCCTCGCGGCCCTCGAACACCGCGGTAACCACGAGGTCGGAGCCGCGCACGTTGTCGCCGCCGGCGAAGATCTTCGGGTGGGTCGTCTGGAAGGGATATCGACCTGCCGCGTCGACGCGCAGCCGGCCGTCCGGCCAGGTCTCGACGCCCGCGTCGGTCAGCCACGCGGGCGGATCCGGCCGGAAGCCGAAGGCGATGATCACGGCATCGGCCGGCAGCACTTCCTCGGTGCCGGGGATCGGCTCGGGACGGCGCCGGCCGCCGGGGCCTTTCTCGCCGAGGCGCGTGCGCACCACCTTGACGCCCTCGGCGACGCTCGTGCCGACGATCTCGATCGGCTGGCGGTTGAACAGGAATTCGACGCCTTCCTCGCGGCTGTTCTTCACCTCGCGCCGCGAGCCGGGCATGTTCTTCTCGTCACGGCGATAGGCGCAGGTGACGCTCACCGCGCCCTGGCGGATCGCGGTGCGATTGCAGTCCATGCCAGTGTCCCCACCGCCGAGCACGACCACCCGCTTGCCGGCCATGGAGACGAATTCCTCGCCGTCCCCGAGCAGGCCGAGCTCGCGCCGCGCATTGGCGACCAGGTAGGGCAGCGCCTCGTAGACGCCGGGCAGGTCCTCACCGGGCAGGCCGCCCTTCACGTAGCGATAGGCGCCGGTGCCGGTGAACACCGCATCGTAGTCCGCCAGCAGCTGGTCCAGCATGACGTCGCGGCCGATCTCGCAGTTCAGCACGAACTCGACGCCCATGCCCTCGAGCAGCATGCGCCGCGTCTCGACGATTTCTTTTTCGAGCTTGAAGGGCGGGATGCCGAAGGTCAGCAACCCCCCGATGCGCGGATAGCGGTCGTAGACCACCGGGCGCACGCCGTGGCGCGCAAGGATGTCCGCGGCGGCGAGTCCCGCCGGGCCCGCGCCGATGATCGCGACCTCGCGCCCGGTCGGCTTCACGCGGGAGAGGTCGGGGCGCCAGCCCTGCCGCACGGCCTCGTCGGTAATGTATTTCTCGATGCTGCCGATGGTGATCGCGCCGAAGCCGTCGTTCAGCGTACAGGCGCCCTCGCAGAGCCGGTCCTGGGGGCAGACGCGGCCGCAGATTTCGGGCAGCGAGTTCGTCTGGTGCGAGAGCTCCGCGGCCTCGAACAGGTTGCCTTCCTCGATCAGCTTGAGCCAGTTCGGGATGTAGTTGTGTACCGGGCACTTCCACTCGCAGTAGGGGTTGCCGCAATCGAGGCAACGGCCCGCCTGCAGGTGCGCGCTCTCGGCGTCGTATTGGGCGTAGATTTCCCGGTAGTCGCGGATGCGCCGCTGGGACGGGATCTTCGGCGGATCCTTGCGCGGGATCTCGAGGAAGCGGAGTGGCTTTTCCTGGCTCATGAATTCCTCAGGCCGCGCGACGCAGCGAATCGATCAGGCTCTCGAGGTCCGCCGCTTTCGGCTTCACCAGCCAGAACTTCGGCAGCCAGGAGCGGAAGTCGTCCAGGATCTCGCGGCCCCAGGCGCTGCCCGTCTCACGCGCATGCGCCTCGAGCAGGCCGCGCAGGTGATGCAGGTGCGCCTCCATCGTCTCGGGCGTGATGCGGTGGATGTCGATCAGCTCGTGGTTGTAGCGGTCGACGAAGTCGCGATCCGTGTCGAGCACGTAAGCGAAGCCGCCGGTGAGGCCGGCGCCGAAATTGACCCCGGTGCGGCCGAGCACGACGGCGACCCCCCCGGTCATGTACTCGCAGCCATGGTCCCCGCAGCCTTCGACCACCGCCACGGCGCCCGAGTTGCGCACCGCGAAGCGCTCGCCGGCGGTGCCCGCCGCGAACAGGTGGCCGCCAGTCGCGCCATACAGGCAGGTGTTGCCGATGCTCGGCGCGTGGCGCGCCTCGAAGCGGCTGCCGGTCGGCGGATAGATCACCAGCCGCCCGCCGGCCATGCCCTTGCCGACGTAGTCGTTGGCGTCGCCCTCGAGATAGAGGTGCAGGCCGCCCACGTTCCAGACGCCGAAGCTCTGGCCCGCGGAACCCTTCATGCGGATCACGACCGGGTCCTCGGCGAGGCCGAGGTTGCCGTAACGGCGCGCGATCTCGCCCGACAGGCGTGCGCCGATCGAGCGGTGGAAGTTCTTCACCTCGTAGAAGAACGTCCCCCCGCGGCGTTCCTCGATCGCCTTGCTGCAGTCCGCGACCATGCGCTCGTTCAGCAGCCCTTCGTCGAACGGCGGGTTGCTCACCTCGGTGCAGAAGCGCGGCTCGGTGGCCGACAGCCCGCCGACGTGCAGCAGTGGCTTGAGGTCGAGCCGGCGCTGCCGCGGGGTCTCGCCCTGCAGCGGCTCGGCCAGGTCCATCCTCCCGATCAGCTCCTCGATGCTGCGCGCGCCGAGCGCCGCAAGCAATTCGCGCGTCTCGCGCGCCACGAAGCGGAAGTAGTTCATGACCATCTCGGGCAGGCCGATGAAGTGCCGCTCGCGCAATACCGGGTGCTGCGTCGCCACGCCCGTCGCGCAGTTGTTCAGATGACAGATACGCAGGTACTTGCAGCCCAGCGCGACCATCGGCGCCGTGCCGAAGCCGAAGCTCTCGGCGCCGAGCACCGCCGCCTTGATGACGTCGCTGCCGGTCTTCAGGCCGCCGTCGGTCTGCAGCCGCACGCGGTGGCGCAGGCCGTTCTGCACCAGCACCTGGTGGGTCTCGGCCAGGCCGAGCTCCCAGGGCGAGCCGGCGTACTTGGTCGAGGTCAGCGGACTCGCGCCCGTGCCGCCGTCATAGCCGGAGATGGTGATCAGGTCCGCGTAGGCCTTGGTGACCCCGGCCGCGACCGTGCCGACGCCCGCCTGCGCGACCAGCTTCACCGACACGAGGGCCTGCGGATTGACCTGCTTCAGGTCGAAGATCAGCTGTGCGAGGTCCTCGATCGAGTAGATGTCGTGGTGCGGCGGCGGCGAGATCAGGCCGACGCCCGGCCGCGCGTAGCGCAGCTGCGCAATCATGTCGTTGACCTTGTGACCGGGCAGCTGGCCGCCCTCGCCCGGCTTCGCGCCCTGCGCGATCTTGATCTGCAGCACCTCGGCGTTCACGAGGTACTCGGCGGTGACGCCGAAGCGCCCCGAGGCGACCTGCTTGATCTTGGAGAGCTTCTCCGTGCCGTAGCGCGCCGTGTCCTCGCCGCCCTCGCCGGAGTTCGAGCGCCCGCCAAGGCGGTTCATCGCGATGGCGAGCGCCTCGTGCGCCTCCGGGGAGAGCGCGCCGAGGCTCATGCCGGCCGAGTCGAACCGCTTGTACAGCGCCTCCTCGGGCTCGACTTCCTCCAGCGGGACGGGCGGCCCGAGCGGCTTGATCGACAACAGGTCGCGGATGACCATCGCAGGGCGCTCGTTCACGAGGCGCGCGTACTCCTGGTACACGCCGTAGTCGCCGCTCTGCACGGCGGCCTGCAGCGTGCCGATGACGTCCGGGTTGTAGGCGTGGTACTCGCCGCCGTGCACGTAGCGCAGCAGCCCGCCCTGTTCCACATCGAAGCGGGGATTCCAGGCGCGCTGCGCGAGGGTCATGGCATCGGATTTCAGGTCGGTGAAGTCCGCTCCCTGAATGCGCGACACGCTGCCCGGGAAACACAGCGCCACGACCTCGTCGTGCAGCCCGACGATCTCAAACAGCGCCGCGCCGCGATAGCTGGCGATCGTCGAGATGCCCATCTTCGACATGATCTTGAACAGGCCCTTGCGAATCCCCCGCCGGTAGCTGCGGCCGAGCTGGCGGCCGCTCTCGCGGCCGCCCTTGATGCGCCCGGTGCGCGCCAGGTCGTTGAGGCACTCGTAGGCCAGGTACGGGTAGATGGCGGTCGCGCCGTAGCCGACCAGGCAGGCGAACTGGTGCGGGTCGCGGACGGTGCCGGTCTCCACCAGCAGGTTGCAGTCGCAGCGCAGGCCTGCGCGCACGAGGTGATGGTGCACGGCGCCGGTCGCGAGCAGCGCATGGATTGGCACGGCGCCCGGGCGCAGCTCGCGGTCGCTGATGACGATGATGAGCTTGCCGGCGCGCACCGCCGCCTCGGCCTCGGCACACAGGGCCGCGAGGCCGTCCTGCAGCGCTTCGCCTTCCGGCCGGTTGAGGTCGAGCAAAACACAGCCGCCCTCGCTTTCGTGCTCCGCGAGCAGCTGGCGGTACTTGCGCTGCGACAGCACCGGGGAATTGATGACGATGCGCCGGGCGTACTCCGGCCGCGGCTCGAACAGGTTGTGCTCGCGCCCGATCTGCGTCTCCAGCGACATCACCACGCGCTCGCGCAGCGAGTCGATCGGCGGGTTCGTGACCTGCGCGAACTGCTGCCGGAAATAGTCGTACAGCGAGCGGATGCGCCGCGACATGAACGGCAGCGGCGTATCGTCGCCCATCGAGCCGACGGCCTCGGCCTCGCTCTCGCACAGCGGCCGCAACACCTCGTCGCGCTCCTCGCGCGTGATGCCGAACATCTTCTCGTAGCGCGACAGGTCCTCGCGCGCCATCGGCTCCGCGAGCAGCTGGGGATCGACCAGCGAGGTCTCGAGATAACGCACCCCCCGCCGCAGCCATTCCTTGAACGGCGCGCGCGCCGCCAGGGTCTCGTCGATTTCGCGCCACTCCATGATCTTGCCGCTTGCTGTGTCAGCGATGATCATCTCGCCCGGGCCCAGGCGGCCCTTGGCCACGACCTGCTCGGGGCGGTAATCCCACACGCCGATCTCGGAAGCGATCGTGAGGTGATCGTCGTCCGTAACGACCCAGCGCGCCGGGCGCAAGCCGTTGCGGTCGAGGATGCAGGCCGCGTTGCGCCCATCGGTCATCACGATGCCTGCGGGCCCGTCCCACGGCTCGAGATGCATGCCGTAATACTCGTAGAAGGCGCGCACGTCGGAATCGATGTCGTCGACGGTCTGCCAGGCGGGCGGGATGAGCAGCCGGATGGCCTGCATCATGTCCATGCCGCCGGCGACCAGCACCTCGAGCATGTTGTCGAGGCTGGAGGAATCCGAGCCCGACAGCGAGACCAGCGGCGACAGGTGCTGGAGTTCCGGCAGCGGCTGCGAGCGGAACTTGGGGGCGCGCGCGATGGCCCAGTTACGGTTGCCCTGGATGGTGTTGATCTCACCGTTGTGGGCGAGATAGCGGAACGGCTGGGCGAGCCGCCACTGCGGCAGCGTGTTGGTCGAGAAGCGCTGGTGGAACACGCAGACCTTCGCGCTGAGGCGCGCGTCGGCGAGGTCCGGATAGAAGCGCGGCAGCTGCTCCGGCATCACCATCGCCTTGTAGGAAATGGTTTCGGGCGACAGGCTGGCGATGTAGAACACCGGGTCGCTGCCCTCGAGCTCCTGCTCCGCACGGCGGCGCGCGACGAACAGCCGGCGCCGGAAGGTGTCGGTCGGCATCTCCTCGGGCGCGGTGACGAACACCTGCTGGATCAGGGGCAGCGTCCTCAGCGCCTCGGCACCGCAAGCCTCAGGGTCGACCGGCACCGTGCGCCACCCGTCGAGGCGCAGGCCCTCGGCCGCCAGGCAGGCGCGCATCGTGTTGCGTACGGCCGCGCCGCGCGCCGGATCCGGATCGAGAAACACCATGCCGGCGGCGAAATGGGCGCCGGGCTCGAAGCCGGCCTCCGTTGCGACCGCGCGCAGGAACGACTCTGGCGCGGACAGGAGGATGCCACAGCCGTCGCCGGTCTTGCCGTCGGCCGCCACCGCGCCGCGGTGCGTCAGCCGCCCGAGCGCCGATACGGCCGTCGCGACAAGCCAATGGCTGTCGCGCCCGGCGAGGCTCGCGATGAGCCCGAAGCCGCAGCTGTCCCGCTCGAAAGAGGCGCGATAGAGGCCCTGCTCGGCAGACACGGTCAAGTCTCCCTCCGGCCCTTGGCCGGCTACATCCGGGTTGCCCTGGATACTCATGATCCGGTCCCGAAATAGACCGGCGTTATTAAGTTATTGTTTTTATTACAGCGTAGCTGCGATGGCCGCTTTACTGCGCAGTGCAGCATTCAATATAAAACAGACCATGGCATCGCCGTCAAATACCATCGCCGGATTGGCGGTCCCATTCGGCCCGCGTGACCTGCCAGTCGTCCCCCTCGTCGCGCAGGGACAACACCATCGGAAAGGCGTCGGCGGACAGGCCCGCGGACCCGGCGCCCGCGGCCAGCACCTCGAGCCGGACGCGCGCAACCTGGGGCGACAGCACCTCGATCTCCCGCACCGTCACGATCAGCTCCAGCCGTGGATATCGCAGCAGCAGGCCGCGCAACACCAGTAACAGGGTACGCCGATCACGACCTGCGCGGTCCGCATAATCGCCCGCCACCCGCTCGGCCAGGGCCGAGAAGTCTCCGGACTCCGCCGCGACCTCCGCCGCGGCGAGCGTTGCGCGGATGCGCGCCTCAGTGTCCGAGTGCGGCTGGCCGCAGCCGGCGGCGAGTAATGCGACGATCAGCCACGGCGACAGCGCCCGGCATGCGCGCGACGCGGCCTTCACGTGCTTCATCCGCCGTCTCCTGTTGACGCCTCGAACCTGGGTTCCAGCGTAAACTGGACTCCGCGGCCGTTAAAGCCGACATTTGTACGGACGTAGCGTCCGGCCACGAGGGCATCAGTCAATGTACGAACAGCGCATCGCCGAGGACATCCTCGACTACTGGTTCGGCGACAGCGTCCGGGACCCGTCAAAGGCGCCCGGCCGCATGGGGTTCTGGTTCGGCTCGGATCCTGAGCGCGACGCGGAAATGCGCGAGCGCTGGGGCGAGCTAGTGACCGCGGCCTCCGAGGGCAAGCTGGATTTCTGGACGAAAACGCCGCGCGGCCGGCTGGCCGTGCTGATCCTGCTCGACCAGATGCGCCGCAATATCTATCGCGGCACCGCCGAGGCCTTCCGCCACGATGGGAGGGCGCGCTACCTGATGCGCGACGGCGTGAGCCGGTTGATGGACCTCAAGCTGACCCCGATCGAGCGGCTGTTCTTCTACATGCCGTTGCAGCATGCCGAGTCGCTCGACGACCAGGAGCTGGCGGTCGATCGCTTCCTGCAGCTCGAGCGCGAAGTCGCCTCGGCGCACCGGGATATTTTCGCCGGCTTCCGCAAGTACGCGCAGAAGCACCGCGACATCATCGCGCGCTTCGGCCGCTTCCCGCACCGGAATTCGATCCTGGGCCGGCGCGACACGCCGGAAGAAGCCGCGTGGCTCGCCAGCGGCGGCGAGCGCTTCGACCAGCCGGCGCCCACGGACACGCCGGCGCCCGGTCGCAGCCCGCCGTTCTGACAGGCCTCAGCCCGCCGGCGCCGGGCCCTGCGACGCGATCCACGCATCGATCTGCAGCTCGAGGATGTCGAGCGGCAGGTCGCCATTCCCCAGCACCCGGGCGTGGAACTCGCGGACATCGAAGCGCTCGCCCAGCGCCGCCTCGGCGCGCGCGCGCAACTCCGCGATCTTGATCTGGCCGATCTTGTAGGCCAGCGCCTGCCCCGGAATCGCCATGAATCGCTCGGCCTCTGACACGGCGCGGGTCTCCAACGTGGCGGAGTTCGCGTACATGTAGTCCAGCACCTGCTGGCGGCTCCAGCCCTTGGCGTGCAGCCCGGTGTCGACCACCAGCCGGATGGCGCGCCACAGCTCGGCGTTCAATTCGCCGAAGCGCTGGTACGGATCCTGGTAGAAGCCCATGGCGCGGCCGACGGGGAGCGACTCGGCATACAGCCCCCAGCCCTCGGCGAACGCCGTAACGCCGCCGTGCTGGCGGAAAGCCGGCAGGCCCTCCAGCTCGAGATTGAACGATCTCTGGAAGTGGTGACCGGGTACCGCCTCGTGCAGGAACAGGGCCTCCGTGTCCCAGCGCGGCCTCGCGCCCGGGTTCCACGTGTTGACGTAGAAGATCCCCGGCCGGCTGCCATCGGTGGACGGGCGCTGGTAGGACCCCTTGGCCGCGGAACGCTCGCGGAAGGCCTCGACGGGCCGGATCTCGTAGCCCGCCTTGGGCAGGCGCTTGAACAGCCTCGGCGCCGCTGCATCCGCCTTCGCGCGCAATGCCTCGTGGGCCGCGATGATCTCCTCGCTGGTCTCGAAGTAGAACTTCGGATCCGTGTTGAGGTGGTCGAAAAAGGCTTGCAGGCCGCCCTCGAAGCCGACTTCCTCCTTGATGGCAATCATTTCCCGGTGAATGCGCGCCACCTCGTCGAGACCGAGCTGGTGGATCCGCCCGGCGCTCATGCCCGTGGTCGTGTGCTCACGGATGAGGTACTGGTACCAGGCCTCGCCATCGGGCAGGGCATAGAGCCCGAAGGTGTCCCGGCAGGCCGGCAGGTACTCCTCGCGGATGAAATCGCGCAGGCGCGCGTAGGCCGGAACCAGCTCCCCGGTGATCGCCGCCTCGTAGGCTGCACGCAGGCGGCCGCGCTCCGCCTCGGGCACGGCGTCGGGGAACTCGGCCACCGGCCGGTGGAACAGGCTGTCCGCGGGCTTGGCCACGATGTGGGCCTCGAGCTGGGGAATGACGCGCTCCATGAGGATCGCGGGCGGCACGACGCCGGCCTCCATGCCCGCCCGCATGTTCACGATCGCCTGCGCGACCCACGCCGTGAACCCGTCCATGCGCTTGAGGAAATTCTCGTAGTCGACGACCGTGTCGAAGGGCTGTGCGCTCGTCCCGGAGCCGAGCATCGCGAACATGTTGGCCACGCTGCGAAACTGGTTGATCGGCATGAGCTCGGCGGGAAAACGATAACCCTCAAGCTCGTGTCGCACCTCGCGCAGGAACAGGTCGCGGCTGAGGCGGCGCTGCTCGTCGAGCTGCGCCGGCGCAATCGCTTCGACGGCCGCCAGGCTGCCCTGCAGCAGCGCCTTGCTCGCCTCCAGGTGTTCCGGGCTGATCAACACCGGGAAGCGGTCGTTGTAGCGATGGTCCCCGATGAACGTCGCCCTGACGGGATTCAGCTCCAGCGACGCTTCCCAGAAGTCTTCGAACAGCCGGTCGAGCTGCTCGGCCGGCGAGTCCTCGGCTGCCGAAGCGGTAGCGGGCGACTCATCCGCGCGGCCGGTGGAAACCAGGGCAAGCAATGCCAGCAAGAAAATCAGGATGCGCTTCATCAGTGGTCGTACTCCGGGATCTGGCTGGGCTGGCGGCGGCACGCGCGCTCGGCGATCACGCCCCACTATAGCGATGCGGCCGCCACGCGGCGATTCGACAGGTAAAGAAAGCGCGCGTTCAACAGCAGGCCCGTCACCGTCAGGCCAAGGATCAGCGCGGCCCACACCGCGACGGGACCCAGCCGGGCGTGGACGCCCAAGTACCAGGCCAGCGGGAAGGCCAGCAGCCAGTAGCTGCCCACGTTCATCAGCATCGGGATGCGCGTGTCCTTGAAGCCGCGCAGGGCGCCCGCCGCGCCGACCTGCAGCCCGTCGGAGAGCTGGAACGCCATCGCCATCGTCAGCAGGGCGGTCGCCAGCGGCAACAACTCCGGATCGCTGGTATAGAAAGCCGCGATCCGGTCCCGGAACAGCAACAGCACCAGCGCGGAGGCCAGCATGAACAGCCCGCTCAGCCCGATGCCCGTCCAGCCGGCGCGCCGCGCCCGGCGCGCCTCCCCGCGACCGAGCGCCTGCCCGACCCGGATCGTCGTCGCGGAGTGGAACGCCAGCGGCACCATGAACATCAGCGTCGCGTAGTTGATCGCGATCTGGTGTGCCGCCACCTGCGTCGCGCCGAGCGTCGCCATAATCACCGCCACGCCGGCGAACAGCCCGACCTCCGCCTCCACGCTCGCCGCGATCGGCAGCCCGAGCCCCAGGATCTCGCGTTGCGCCGACCAGCGCGGGCCCTCGAACCGCGCCCAGGGTGCGAAGCGCTCATAGCGCGGGGAGCGCCGCAGGTAGATCAGCATGGTCGCGAACATGGACCACAGCGCGATGGCGCTCGCCGCGCCACAGCCCACGGCCCCGAGCCTGGGAAACCCCAGGTTGCCGTACATGAGCACCCAGTTGCCGAACACGTTCACCACGAGCCCGACGCCCGCGGCATACATGATCGGCCGCGTCCAGCCGACGCCCTCGGTCATGAAACGCATCGCGAGAAAACCAAACACGCCAGGCAGGCCGAAGGAGATCGCGAACAGATAACCGGCGGTCAGCGGCACCACTTCCGGGGCCACGCCGATCGCGCCGAGCAACGGCCCGGCGCCGAGGAGCAGCAGGAACGCCGTCACCGCGAGCGCCTGGCTCAGCCACAACGCCTGGCGCAAGACCACACCCGCATCTTCCCAGCGGCCCGCGCCATAGGTGTGCGCGACCACCGGGCTGACCGCCATGAGCATCCCCAGGCCCGCCAGGAACACGACCATCCAGGCAGAGCCGCCAACCCCCACGGCCGCCAGGTCCACGGTGCCCAGTCGCCCGGCCATGACGGTGTCGGCGAAGCTCATCCCCGCGAGCGCAAGGTTGTTGACCACCAGCGGGCCGGCCAGGCGGAGGATGCCGGCGGCCTCCACGAGGCTGCGGGCGCGTCGGGTCTGTTGCGATGGCACGGACGCATTACCGTTGGAACGGGCGAGCATTCTACGCCCGCACGGGCGTAGCGCGCCGCGCGCCGCCGCCAGGGAGGATGCGTCAGAAGCGGTAGGCGAGGCCCAGGCTGAGCACGGGGTAGTACTTCACCTCGGAGAACGGGTCTTCCGGGTTGAACGGCTCGCGCACCTGGAGGTGCGCCGCCCCGCTCCTGGCGAAATCCAGCAGCCCCGTGAACATCACGCCGAGGTCGAAGGCAAACGACCAGCGTCCGCCGTTCACCGAGTTGCCGAAGCCCATGCCGACGTAGGGGGCGAGACTGCTCCAGTCCACCGTGGCGTCCGCCGCACTGGCGTCGCCGTTGCCGCCCGGGACGAGTTCGAGCGCCTTCGCGATCCCGGGATCACTGTTTGTGGGGGCGCGGCCCTGAGGAAAGTAGCGGTCGGCGAACCGCACCGCATCGGGCGGCAGCATGTGGCCGCCAAATTCCATGCCGGCGGGCGCGGCATGCGTGGCCAGCGCGAAAGACTCCGCCACGGAGACCGCAGGGATCACCAGCATGGCCAGTGTTGCCGCCGCGGCGCCCAGCCTTGAATTCGCCCTGTTCATACGCCCTGGCCTCCGTCCTGATGATGCGCTCCCCGGTGAAGCGGGGGTCGGCGCTCGCTCATCTGTGCGGTCCGTGGGGGCATCTTCGCCATGCGGGCGGCTGCAAAACTGTGCTCGTGCGCACAGATTTCGGAATGCTGCAGGGCGGCTAGTCGTCCCGCTCGCAGCGCAACTCGATGCGCATGCGCACCACCTGGCGCTGCGGTATCCACGACAGGGTGCGGGTCTCTGCGGACGCGATCACCGTGCCACGGGCGCGGCCGGTCTCCGGCCCGTTGCGGAATGCAGCGCTGCAGCGGACCGGGAACGCCTCCCGGTTGGTGACCCGCACGCCGGCCACGCGTCCGTCCTGGATCGCGACGGCGTCGATGTTCAGCTCGCCCGCCTCGATCACGAGGTCGGTCGGAAAGGCCGCGGCCTGCCCCGCCATCAGCGCGAGCAGCACGGTCGCCAGGATTTTTCGCATCGCTTGCCTCCGGATCGTGCTGGACAGAGACCGCTCAAGCGGCACCGCGGTAATCGCGCTCCCGCAACGGGCGCAGGCATAGGATAATGCCGCATCGAAGCGGAGGGCACCTGATGAGTCAATATGTCGGCAACGAGGGGTTCCATCACGGCACGCGGGGGAAACTCGGCGTCCTGGTCACGAATCTCGGCACCCCCGACGCACCGGAAACGGGGGCGTTGCGCCGCTACCTCAAGGAATTCCTCTGGGACCCGCGCGTGGTCGAGGTGCCCCGACCCCTGTGGTGGCTGATTCTGAACGGCGTCATTCTCAGGATCCGCCCGAGCCGCTCGGCCCGGGCCTATCGCACCGTCTGGACCGAGGAAGGCTCGCCCTTGCTGAGCTGCGCGCGCGCCCAGGTGGCTGGGATCCGCGAGCGGCTCGCGGCGCGCGTCTCGGGTCCTGTCGAGGTCGTGCTGGGCATGCGCTACGGCAATCCCTCGATCCCGTCGGCCCTCGCCCAGCTGCAGGCGCTGAACGTGGAACGCCTGCTGGTGCTGCCGCTGTATCCGCAGTATTCCGCCAGCACCACCGCCTCGACCTTCGACGCCCTCGCGGCCGTGCTGATGCGCTGGCGCTGGATCCCGGAGCTGCGTTTCATCACGCGTTATCACGACGAGTCCGGCTACCTCGAGGCGCTTGCGGCGAGCATCCGCGAACACTGGGCCGAGCACGGCCGGGGCGAGCACCTCGTGATGAGCTTCCACGGCGTGCCCCGTCGCTATCTCGACCAAGGCGACCCGTATCACTGCCAGTGCGTCAAGACCGGGCGCCTGCTCGCTGAGCGTCTCGGGCTCGAGGAGGGCAGCTGGTCCACGACATTCCAGTCGCGCTTCGGCCGGGAGGAATGGCTGAAGCCCTACACGGACGAGTCGATCCGCGCGCTCGGGCGGCGCGGGCTGAAACGCATCGACGTCGTCTGTCCCGGGTTCTCGGCGGATTGCCTCGAGACGCTGGAGGAGATCGCGGAGCAGAACGCGGAGTTCTTCCACGAGGCGGGCGGGGAAACGCTCAGCTACATCCCCTGCCTGAATACGCGCGACGACCACCTGGATTTCCTGGCCGATCTCACCCTGCGCCACCTGCAGGGCTGGCCGGAGACCGGCCCCGCGCCCGACGCCGCGCAGTTGGCCGGAGAAGCGAAGGCGACGAAGGAGCGCGCCAAACGGCTCATCGCCGCCCGGGAGGCGGGCGAGCTCGGCTGATGCTGGGCCGGTTCCTGGAACTCAGCGTCTGGAGTCGGGACATCGCGGCCTCGGTCGCGTTCTGGGAGGCGCTGGGCTTCGAGCATGGCCTCGTGGGCGATACCTGGACACATCGTTACGCGGTGCTCAGCGACGGGAGCCTGGTGCTCGGCTTGCACGAGTACGAGTTTCCGTCGCCGTCCCTGACCTGGGTGCGGCCCGGCCTCGCCGAGGTCCTGCCGGAGTTGACGGCGCTGGGGATCCACTTCGACTTCGCAAAGACCGCGCCGGACCAGTTCCACGAGGCCGGCTTTCGCGATCCGGCCGGCCAGGTCGTCACGCTGTTGGAGGCGCGCACCTGGTCGCCGGCCTTCGAGCGCGCCCGTCCGGGGACGGTCCTGGGGCATTTCCGCGAGTATTGCTACGCGGCGCGCGATCCCGCGGCGACCGTGGCGTTCTGGGCGCGCCTGGGCCTGGTGGCGGACGCGGGTCCGATCGGTCCGCGCGCAGTGGCCGGCGGGATCAGTCTCGCGCCGGTCGTCGGGGCTCCCGGGCCGGAGCTGGTGTTCGACCACGACGACCCCGGGGCCGCGGCGGAGGCGCTGGCGGCGCTCGGCTTCGCGCCGGAGCAGGCGGCCGGCGGCGCGGTCCTGCTGCACGCCCCCGACGGGCTGCGCCTCCGGCTGGAACGGGGACACTGCTGAAACGGCGGCTTGGGGACACTGCTTCCTTGGAGCAGTGTCCCCTTTCGCCCGTTTCAGCAGTGTCCCCCGAGCAGGCCGTCGATGAGCCGCTCGGCCTGGCTGACGTAGCCGCCGCCGAACAGATTGGCATGGTTCAGCACGTGGTAGAGCTGGTAGAGCCGCTCGCGCACCGCACGACCGGGTGCCGGCGGCAGGATGGCGTCGTAGGCGGCATAGAACTCGCGTGCGAAGCCGCCGAACAGCCGCGTCATCGCCAAGTCGCACTCCGGGTCGCCGTAGTGTACGGCTGGGTCGAACACCACCGGACGGCCCTGCGCGTCGGCGGCCCGATTGCCACCCCAAAGGTCGCCGTGCAGCAGCGCCGGGGCGGGATGCCGGCCGGACAGCAGGGCCGGCACGCGGTCCCGCACTTTCTCGCCGCGCCCCAGCAGGCGCCGCGGCAGGCCGCGGCGCACCGCCAGCTCGAGCTGGAAACCGATGCGCCGCTCCGCGAAAAAATGGGCCCAGTCGTCGGCCGGCGCGTTGGGCTGCGGCGTGGCGCCGATGGCATTGTCCCGGTGCCAGCCGTACTGCCGGCCGGCGACGAGATGCTGGCGCGCCAGCGCCTCGCCGAGCGTGCGCTCCGAGGCCGACGTCGAGGGACGCAACTCGAGCCATTCGAGCGCCAGCCAGGCAACCCCGCCCCCGGCGCCGGCCACGCGGACCTTCGGCACCCGCAAGCAGCCCGCATCCCTGAGCGCGGCCAGGCCATCTGCCTCCGCCTCGAGCAGCCAGCTCGCGCTTTCACGATTGGTCTTCAGGAACAGGGGGCCGTCCGGGCCGTCGAGCCGCCAGGCAGAGTGGATGCAGCCGCCGCCGACCGGCCGCGCCGTATCGGGATCGAGCCGGATGCCACACCCGGCCAGCGCTGCGGTCGCGACCGCGAGGTCAGCCACCCGGCCTCACGATTGCCGGCACGTCGACAGGCGCGCGTGCAGCGGGCTCTTGCGGGGGAAGTGCGCCAGCAGGTACTCCATCTGGTCGGCGAGCACGCGCCGTCCCTTCAGGTAGATGTACTCCGCGTAGGTCGGCTGGAACGGCACGGCGAGCAGCTGCATGCCTGCCTGCTCGGGCGTGCGGCCCGCCTTGTGGTTGTTGCAGCGCCGGCAGGCGGTGACCACGTTGGTCCAGAGATCCCGGCCGCCGCGGGACAGCGGCGTCACGTGGTCGCGCGACAGCTCGGCGACCTGGAAATGCTCGCCGCAGTAGAGGCACAGGTCGGCATCGCGGCGAAACAGCGTGTGATTGTTGAGCGGCGGCGTGTAGGCATCGCGGGCCGGGTAGGCGGCGCCGTGGCCGTGGGTCGCGATGATGCTCGACACCTCGACGACCGTGCGCGTGCCGGTCCGTGCGCTGATTCCGCCACGCAGGCGGAACAGCGGCCGGCCGCACTCATAGGCGACCTGCTCCGTATGGTAGAGGCGCACGGCGCACCGGTAATCCACCCACTCGAGAGGCATGCCGGCGACGTCGGTGCGCAGGATCTGTTGGCTCAGGGACATGCCCATGGCAAACGTGGCTCCGGTTGCGCGGCCCCGCCGCTGAGCGAGTTATTCCAGAAGCCCGATCGAAAATCAATCTGGGCGGGAATAACTGCCAATCTTCCTGTACACTCTGCCGCCGTAAGAACAAGGGTGTAACCAAACCCGGGGAGGTTGCCCATGGCCATGGTCATCGGCGCCCTGCGCGAGACCGCAGCAGGGGAAACACGTTCACCGCTGGTTCCGGAGGTCGCGAAAAAACTCGCGGCGCTCGGCGCAACGATCTGCGCGGAACACGGCGTTGCTGAAGCCTCACGCATTCCCGACAGTCGCTTCGAAGGGGTCGAGTTCCTCGGCCGCGAGGAAGTCGTCAATCGGGCCGACGTGCTGATCGCGGTGAATCCGCCCCCGCTCGAGGTCGCCTCGGGGTTGCGCGAGGGCGCGCTGCTGATCGGCCTGCTGCAGCCGCACCGCTCAGACGAGCTGGTCGCGCTGCTGCGGGACCGCAAGATCACCAGCTTCGCGATGGAACTCGTGCCGCGCATCTCGCGCGCCCAGTCGATGGACGCGCTGTCCTCGCAGGCCGCGGTGGCCGGCTACCGGGCGGTCCTGATCGGCGCGATGACCCTGGACAAGTTCTTCCCCATGCTGACGACCGCGGCCGGCACCATCCGCCCTGCCAAGGTGCTCGTCATCGGCGCAGGCGTCGCCGGGCTGCAGGCCATCGCCACGGCCAAGCGTCTCGGCGCGATGGTCGAGGGCTACGACGTCCGCTCCGCGACGCGCGAGCAGGTCCAGTCGCTGGGCGCGAAGTTCGTCGACACGGGGATCAGCGCCGAGGGCTCCGGCGGGTACGCCCGCGAGCTCACGGAAGAAGAGAAGGCCAAGCAGGCGAGCATCCTCGCCGACCACGTGGCGGCGGCCGACGTCGTGATCACGACCGCGGCGATTCCTGGCCGCACGGCGCCGCGCATCATCGACGCGGAGACCGTCGGGCGCATGCAGCCCGGCTCGGTCATCGTCGACCTCGCGGCGGAGTCCGGCGGCAACTGCGCGCTCACCAAGGCGGGCGAGACCGTCGACTCCGGCGGAGTCCAGGTCGTGGGGCCAGTGAACCTCCCGGCGGCGATCGGGCGCCATGCCAGCGAGATGTATTCCAAGAACATCTTCAACTTCCTCTCCCCCGCGATCGCCGAGGGGGCGCTCGCCCTGGACTGGAACGACGAAGTGTTCGCCGGGAGCGTGCTGACGCACGACGGGCGCATCGGCCACGAACCCACGCGTGAGCGGATCGAGGGAGCCAGCGGAGGACAGGGGTCATGATCGACGGATTCATCGCGCTCTACATCTTCATGCTCGCGGCCTTTACCGGCTACGAGATCATCGCCCGCGTGCCGGTCATCCTGCACACCCCGCTGATGTCGGGCTCCAACTTCGTGCACGGCATCGTGCTGGTGGGCGCCATGGTCGCGCTCGGCAAGGCGGACAGCACCATCGGGCAGCTCATCGGCTTCCTCGGGGTCGTCCTCGGCGCCGGCAACGCGGTCGGCGGCTACGTCGTCACCGAACGCATGCTGGAGATGTTCAGGTCCAGCGGGGAGCGCAAGTAATGGACTTCGCGACCTTCCTGATCAAGGCGAGTTACTTCGTCGCGGCATTCCTGTTCATCGTCGGCCTGAAGCGCATGAGCTCGCCGAAGACGGCGCGCGGCGGCGTGGTCTGGGCTGGCTGGGGCATGGTGCTCGCGACCGTGGTGACCTTCTTCTGGCCCGGCCTGGAGAACCTCCTGCTCATCATCGTCGGTATCGCGGTCGGCGGCAGCCTTGCCTGGTGGACGGGCAAGAAAGTCGCCATGACCGACATGCCGCAGATGATCGCGCTGTACAACGGCATGGGCGGCGGCGCGGCCGGCGCGATTGCCGCGGTGGAGCTCTATAAGGGCGGCGAGCACGGCCTGGCGGTCGGTTTCCTGGCCGTGCTGGGCGGCCTGATCGGCTCGGTGTCGTTCTCCGGCAGCCTGATCGCGTTCGCCAAGCTGCAAGGCTGGATGAACAAGCCGATCCGCTTCAAGATGATCAACCAGCTCAACGCGGCGCTGCTGATCGGCGCCTTCATCGTCGGCCTGTTCCTGCTCGGCAACTACCCGGCGCACATCACGCTGGTGACGCTGTTCTTCCTCCTCGCGCTGGTCGCGGGCATCATGCTGACCAGCCCGATCGGCGGCGCCGACATGCCGGTCGTGATCTCGCTGTACAACGCCCTGACGGGTCTCGCGGTCGCGTTCGAGGGCTTCGTGCTGCAGAACGAGGCGATGATCATCGCCGGCACGGTGGTGGGCGCGGCCGGCACGCTGCTGACCCAGCTGATGGCCAAGGCCATGAACCGCTCGCTGGCCAGCGTGCTGTTCAGCGCCTTCGGCGACGAGTCGATCGACAGCGGCGAAGTCGAAGGCAGCATGAAGGAGATCGAGGCCTCGGACGCCGGCATCATGATGGCGTTCGCGGATCGGGTCATCATCATCCCGGGTTATGGCCTCGCGGTCGCGCAGGCCCAGCACAAGGTCTGGGAACTGACCCAGCTGCTGCAGTCGAAGGGCGTCAAGGTCCGCTTCGCGATTCACCCCGTGGCGGGACGCATGCCGGGCCACATGAACGTGCTGCTCGCCGAGGCGGGCGTGCCCTACGACCTGATCGCCGACCTCGACGAGATCAACGCGGACTTCGACACCACCGACGTGGCGCTGGTCATCGGCGCCAACGATGTCGTGAACCCGGTCGCCCGCACCGACCCGTCCAGCCCGATCTTCGGCATGCCGATCCTGAACGCCGACAAGGCCAAGAACGTGATCGTCATCAAGCGCGGCAAGGGCAAGGGTTTCTCGGGCATCGAGAACCGCCTGTTCTATCTCGACAACACGCGGATGCTCTACGGCGATGGCCAGGCCGCGATCGCCGAGCTGATCCACGCCGTCAAGACGAGCTGAAGGGACCGGGGCTGCCTTCGCGGCAGCCCCGATTCCCGCCTGCCGGCGTCCCCGGACGGCCGCAATTCCGCCCTCGGCGCCTGCCTTTACAAGGCCTTGCGGCGGTTCGCATCGGGTACCGCCGCGCGCACTTATTCACAACACTCGGGAATTACCGCTCCAAACCGTGGTCGGCGCATAAAGCACGCCAATTGCTCCGCGTAAGTCCATGTTATTTATGCTGTTATTATTATGACGAAAATTTGACCAATCTGAGTGGCCCCTTGAAGTGACGCGGACCGGACCGCTATTACACCCACTCATCCACAGAGTTATCCACAGCTTCTGTGGACAACTTCCGCCGCCCGCGGGCAGAGTGTCGCCATGACGATCCTGAAGGTGGCCATCGACGCCCCGCTCGACACCCTGTTCGACTATCTCGCGCCCGATGTGGCCCCGCCGCCGGCCCCCGGGACACGGGTCCGGGTCCCCTTCGGCCGGCGCCGCCCGGTCGGCCTCGTGATGGCCCACGCCGAGGCGTCCGACCTCCCGGAGGGCCGCCTGAAGCTGATCGTCGAGGTGCTGGATTCGGCGCCGTTGTTCGACCCGACCCTCCTCCGGCTCCTCGACTGGACGGCGCGCTACTACCAGGAGCCGCCGGGCTCGGTCGTGGCGGCGGCGCTGCCGGCGCCGCTGCGCCAGGGCAGGCCGCTGCCGGAGCCACCGTCCCGGCTCACCGCCAGGGGTCCGGCGCCGGACGCGATGCGGCAGCGCGCGCCGAAGCAGGCCGCCCTGCTCGACCTGCTCGCCGCGGCGCCGCGGCGGACGGACGACCCCGGCCTGCCGCCCGGCTGGCGTGCAAGCGCCGCGCGCCTGGCCGCCCGCGAGCTGGTGGACATCGAGCCCGAACCCGCCGCCGCGGCGTGGACCGCGGCGCTCGGCGGGCCGGTCCTGAACGCCGCCCAGGCGGAGGCCGCTGCCGGGATCATCGGCGACCTCGGCCGCTTCTCCGCCAGACTGCTGTTCGGCGTGACCGGCAGCGGCAAGACCGAGGTCTACCTGTCGGCAGCGACCGAGTGCCTGCGGCGCGGCCAGCAGGTGCTCGTGCTAGTGCCCGAGATCGGCTTGACCCCCCAGCTGGTGCAGCGTTTTGCCGCGCGCCTGGCCGCGCCGGTCGCGGTGCTTCATTCGGGGCTCTCGGCCGGCGACCGCCTGGTGGCCTGGGAGGATGCCCGCAGCGGCCGCGCCGCGGTCGTAATCGGCACGCGCTCGGCGGTGTTCGTGCCCCTCGCGCGTCCCGGCCTGATCATCGTCGACGAGGAGCACGATCCCTCGCTGCGCCAGCACGAGGGCCTGCGCTACTCCGGCCGCGACCTGGCGGTGATGCGCGCCAGCCTGGCCGGCCTGCCGGTCGTGCTGGGCTCGGCGACGCCCTCGCTCGAGACCCTTAAGCATGCGCGCGAGGGCCGCTATGGCCTCGCCCGGCTCCCCGAGCGCCCCGGCCGCGCGACGCACCCGCGGGTGGCGCTGGTGGACTTGCGGCGCCACCCCGCGACCGAGGGCGTCTCGGGCCCCCTGCTGCGCGCCATGCAGGCGCACCTGGACGCGCACGGGCAAGTGCTGCTGTTCCTGAACCGGCGCGGCTTTGCCCCCGCCTTGTTCTGCGCCTCCTGCGGCTGGGTGGCGGCCTGCCGCCAGTGCGACGCGCGCTACACCTGGCACCGGCGCATCGCGCGCCTGCGCTGCCACCATTGCGGCGACGACATCCCGGTGCCGCCGGCCTGCCCCGACTGCGGCGCCGACCTGCGGCCCGTCGGCGAGGGCACGGAGCGGCTCGAGGACGCTCTCGCGCGCCGCTTCCCGGACGTGAACATTGCTCGCATCGACCGCGACAGCACGCGGCGGCGCGGCGCGGTGGACCAGATCCTCGACGACGTGCGCGACGGCCGCACCCGAATCCTGGTGGGCACGCAGATGATGGCCAAGGGCCACGATTTCCCCGACGTGACCCTGGTGGGCATCATCAACGCGGACCAGGGCCTGTTCGGTACGGATTTCCGCGCCGGCGAGCGCCTCGCCCAGACGCTGGTGCAGGTCTCCGGCCGGGCGGGGCGTGCCGACCGGCCCGGCGAGGTGCTGGTCCAGACCTCCTACCCCGAGCACCCGCTGCTGCAGCGCCTGCTGACCGGCGGCTACGAGGCCTTCGCCGAGGCGGCCCTCGAGGAGCGGGAAGCCGCCGGCTGGCCGCCCTACACGCACCTCGCGATGTTGCGCGCCGAGGCGGTGAAACCCGGCCTGGCCCTGCGCTTCCTCGCCGCCTGCCGGGCGGCGTTGCCGGCGTCCGGGGGCCTTGTGGTGCTCGGCCCGGCCCCGGCGCCGATGGAAAAACGCGGCGGGCGGTGGCGGGCGCAGCTGCTGCTGCAATCCGGCGCCCGGCCGGCCTTGCACGGCGCGCTGGCCGAACTCAGGGCACTCGCGCAGACGCTGCCGGAGAGCCGAGGCATCCGCTGGTTTGTCGAGGTGGATCCGCAGGACCTGTTCTAGGGCCGGTCCCGGGAATGGATCTGAACAGTGCGACCGCGTGACGGTACAATGGGCGGCCCGTCGCTCACCCAACCTGGGATTCCCGCCTTGAAGAAACAGATCGAAGCCTTGCTGGCCGACGCGCTGTCCGCGCTCCCCGACGTGATCCCGGCGGATACGGTCCCCGAAGCCCGCGTAGACCGCGCGCGCGACCCGCGCCATGGCGACTTCGCCACCAACGCCGCGCTGATGCTGGCCAAGCCGGCCGGCATGAACCCGCGCGAGCTCGCCGAGCGCATCGTGGCGCTGCTGCCGCCCTCGGATCTCGTCGAAGGCGTCTCCATCGCCGGGCCGGGATTCATCAATTTCCGGCTCAGCAAGCGCGCCTTCGAGCAGGCGACAGCCGGGATCCTCGCGCAGGGCGCGGCCTACGGGCGCTCCAACGCCGGCGGCGGGCGGCGCGTGCTCGTCGAGTTCGTCTCGGCCAACCCGACCGGGCCGCTGCACGTCGGCCATGGCCGCGGCGCCGCCTATGGAGACTCGGTGGCGAACCTGCTCGAGGCCACCGGCCACGAGGTATACCGCGAGTACTACGTCAACGACGCCGGGCGGCAGATGGACATCCTCGCCGCCAGCGTCTGGCTGCGTTACCTCGAGGCGCTCGGCGAGACCTTCGCGTTCCCGGCCAACGGGTATCGCGGCGGGTACATCCAGCCAATCGCGGACAAGCTCGTGGCGAGCGAGCACGCCCGGCTGCGGCGCAGCGCCGCCGAGGTCTTCGCCGACCTGCCGCCGGACGCGCCGGAGGGCGACAAGGACGAGTACATCGATGCCCTTGTCGAGCGCATGCGCGCGCTGCTCGGCGAGGAAGATTACCGTGCGGTGCACAAGCTCGGCCTCGACGAGATTCTCGGCGACATCCGCGACGACCTGGCGGACTTCGGCGTGCAGTACGACGAGTGGTTCTCGGAGCGCAGCCTGACGGATCTCGGCCTGGTCGCGGAATGCATCGACCGGCTGCAGCACGAGGGTCACGCCTACGAGAAGGACGGCGCGCTGTGGTTCCGCGCCAGCGAGCTGGGCGACGAGAAAGACCGCGTGATCGTGCGCGAAAACGGCCTGACCACCTACATCGCGTCCGACATCGCCTACCACCTCGGCAAGCGGCAGCGCGGCCACGACCTGCTGCTCGACATCCTCGGCGCCGACCACCATGGCTACGTCGCGCGCGTGCGCGCGGGACTCGAGGCCATGGGCGAGCCCGGCGACAGCCTCGAGGTTCGCCTCGTGCAGTTCGCGATTCTCTACCGCGGCGGCGAGAAGGTGCAGATGTCCACGCGCTCGGGCGAGTTCGTCACGTTGCGCGAGCTGCGCGACGAGGTCGGCAACGATGCCGCGCGCCTGTTCTACGTGCTGCGCTCCAACGACCAGCACCTGGACTTCGATCTCGAGCTCGCCAAGGCGCGCAGCAACGAGAATCCTGTGTACTACATCCAGTACGCCCATGCGCGGGTGCGCAGCGTGTTCCGCCAGCTGGTCGAGAAGGGGCTGCCCTGGTCGGAGGCCGACGGCATTGCCGGCCTGGCCATGCTTCGGTCCGACCACGAACGCGTGCTGATGGCCTCGCTTGGGCGCTTTCCGGAAGTCGTCGAGCTGGCGGCCACCAACCGCGCGCCGCAGAATGTCGTCCACTACCTGCGCGAGCTCGCGCAGGACTTCCACGCCTGGTACAACTCCGAGACCTTCCTGGTCGACGATGCGGCGCTCCGCGCCGGGCGCCTCGCCCTCGCCGAGGCTACGCGCATCGTGATCGCCAACGGGCTCGCCCTGGTCGGCGTCAGCGCGCCGGAGTCGATGTAAGGATGGCACGCGACTACAAGCAGCGTCGCCGGCCGCGCAAGCAGCCGACGCCCGGCTGGGTCTGGCTGCTGACGGGCCTCACCCTCGGACTCGCCGTGGCGCTGTTCATCCACCTGCGGCACGCGTCCACCGGCTCGCCCGCCGCGCCGGTCGCCACGCGTGCCGCGAAGCCCGCCTCGCAGCAGGCCGAGGAGGCCGCCGAGCTCGAGCCGGCGCCGGAATCTGGCTTCGACTTCTACACCATGCTGCCCGGCCTCGAGGTCGTCGTTCCTGAAGAGGAATCGCGCCAGAGCGGCTCCGTCACGCCGAAGCCCGAGCTTGCCCCGGGCCGCTACTGGATCCAGGCCGGCTCGTTCCGCCGCTACCAGGATGCGGATCGCCGCAAGGCAGAGCTCGCCCTGCTCGGCCTCGGTTCGAGCATCCAGGCGGTGACGCTGGATGGCCAGACCTGGCACCGTGTGCGCATCGGCCCGCTGCCGGACTCGGCCCAGGCCGAGAGCACCCGGCGGCGCCTCGCAGACGCCGGCATCGGGGCCCTCGCGGTGCGCGAGCGCGACTGAGGTCCCGTCCCGGCTGCGCGGGCCCGGGGCAACCAGCCAAGTGTGAACAGGCCCTAGGCCGGCCGGCCGCGGAAGAAGCTCCACACGATTCCGGCGATCCCCGCCGCGGCCAGCAGCCCGAAGGCCGGGAACAGCGTCGCCAGCGGCAGGCCGAACGCGACCCCGGCCAGCGACCAGGTGAGCCCGTCGGCACGCGCCGGGGGCGCGGCCGGCAGCAGCCAGCGGCCGAGCACGTGATCGGCGCTGAGCTTGCCGGCGCCGTTGAGTACCAGCGGGAACAGCATCAGCGCGAACAGCAGCGGCAGCTTGAAGTTGCCCGCGCCCTTGTTGCTGACCGCGTAGCCCTGCCAGAGCTCGCCCAGGGTGGACCAGCTATCGGGCCAATGCACCGCGGCCGTCGCAACGAAGGTCAGGATCAGCAGGGAAAACGCGAAGAAGCGCGCGCAAAGTCCGAGCAGCAGCGCGAAGGCGCCGACAATCTCGAACCAGGTCGCCATGAACCAGCTGATGTCGGTGCTGACGACGCTGAAGGGAAAGGGAAAGTCGTCCTGCACGTGAGAGAACCAGTTGTCGCCGCGCAGCTTCTCGAAGCCGGCCTCGCCGAACTCCCAGGCCATGATCAGCCGGAGCCCGAGCGGCGCCAGCCAGACACCGAGTCCCTCGAGCCGGGACGTCGTGAGACGCCAGCGGACCGGCAGCGATTGCCTAGCGTCGTTCATGTGTTCTCTCCTGCACATTCCTGTATCCCGGGCCACGATCAGCGTGGCGCATCGCCGGGGGTTGAGCTTGCAGAAAGAGACCCGCGCTAGCGCGAAAACATTACGGCCGCGGCCGCGGCCGTGGCCGCGCCCGCCTCAGTCGTCGGAACCGCCGCTACGGAAATCGATTCCCAGGGCGCGCAGTTTCCGGTACAGGTGGGTGCGCTCCATGCCGACGCGCTTCGCGAGCTGCCCCACCTTGCCGTCACAGAGCTGTAATTGCTGCTGCAGGTAGGCGCGCTCGAACTGCTCGCGCGCCTCGCGCAGCGGCAGGGCCATCAGGTCGAGACTGAGCAGGCCTTCGTCCTCGGGGCTTTCCTCTGCGAGGATCTCCTCGACCTCCTCGAGGCCGATTTCTTCCTCGCCGCCGAGGATGAGCAACCGATGAACCAGGTTGCGGAGCTCGCGCACGTTGCCGGGCCACGGGTAGTTCCTGAGCCGGTTCTGGGCGGCGACGCTGAGCCTGCGAAATGGCAGGCCGTCGGCGTCCACGAGCTGGTCGAGGTAGTGGCGCAGCAACTCCGGGACATCCTCGGCATAATCGCGCAGCGGGGGGACCTTCAGCACGACGACGGCCAGTTCGGTCAGCAGTTCTCGCCGGAACCCGCCGCCGGGCGGGGAATGCTCGAAACCTGGCGGCGCGGCGCTGATGATGCGCAGGTCGATGGCCTGCGGGGTCATGCCGTCGACCGGGGTGAAGCGCCCGCTCTCCAGCGCCCCGTGCAACAGGCGCTGCGCAGCCGGACCAAGATCCGAAAGCTGGTTGATGAACAACGTGCCGCCGCGGGCGCGCTGCAGCAGGCCCGGCTCGACGCGGCCACCCGCTTCGTGGCCGAACAGCAGCACTGCAGCGCCGGCGTCCGGCACGGCGCTGGCGACGAGCGGCACGAACGGGCCGCCGGACCGCGGGCTCAGGGAGTGGATGTACTGCGCGAACGATTCACGCTCTGAGCCGGGCTCGCCAGTGATCAGCACGGGCGTGTCGTGGACCGCGACACGCTCCGACTGCTCGCGCAGCGCCTGGAGCAGGCGGCTGCGCCCGATCGGGACGAGGCTCGACGTCGCCATCTGGCGGGCGGCCCGCGGGGGCGCGCGGCCCGAATCGATCGCGCGCTCGACGGTACGCAGCAGTTTTGCGAGGGATACCGGCTTCTCGATGAAATCGAAGGCGCCGAGGCGGGTCGCCTCGACGGCGGTCTCGACGGTGCCGTGACCGGACATCATCACGACCGGGCAGGGCTTGAGGCTCTCGCTCCGGGACCATTCCCGCAGCAGGCTGATGCCATCGGCATCCGGCATCCAGATGTCCAGCAGCACGAGGTCGGGGCCCGAGGCCGCCCGCTGCTCGCGCGCCTGTGCGGCATTCGCGGCGGACACCACGTCGTAGCCTTCCTCGGAGAGGATCTCCTCCAGCAGGCTGCGAATATCGGCTTCGTCGTCGACCACCAGAATCCGCCCGGTGCTCATGCGTGCGCTCTCCTCAATTCACTGGCCCGGAGCTCGCGGCGCAACATCGCGCTGCGCGCCTCCTCGTCCGCGGGCAACGCGATGGTGACCCTGGCGCCGCCCTCGGCCCGGTTGCTCGCCTCGACCCAGCCGCCATGCTCCTCGACGAGCTTCTTCACAATCGCCAGGCCAAGGCCGGTGCCCTTCGGCTTGGTGGTGACATAGGGATCGAAAATCCGGTCGACGGAGTCGGGCGGGATCCCGGGGCCGTTGTCCTCGACCATGATGAACACGGCGTGCAGCTCGAATTCTTCCGTGCCGCGCGTCGTGATGCGCAGCAGGGCGTCATCCTGGCCCTCCAGGGCCTCGACCGCGTTGCGGATGAGGTTGTGCAGGATCTGGCGCACGCGGCCGGCATCCGCCTCGACCGTGGTGGCCTCCGGGTCCAGGCTGATCTCGATCATGACCGGGATCTCGCGCACGCGGTACAGCTCGGCAACCTCCGCGACGAGGTGATTCAGGTCCACGCACACGATTTCCATGTCGGGCGCGCGCGCATAATCGGAAAACGCGTTGACCATCTCTTTCATGGCCTCGACCTGCTGCACGATCGTGCGCGTCGCGCGCTCGAGCAGCTGTGCGTCCTCCGGGCTCATCTGGTCGAGGAAGCGGCGGCGGATGCGCTCGGCCGAGAGCTGGATCGGGGTGAGCGGGTTCTTGATCTCGTGGGCCAGGCGACGCGCGACCTCGCCCCACGCGGCATCGCGCTGCGCCTGCAGCAGTGCGGTGATGTCATCGAACACCACTACGAAGCCGTCGATCTCGTCATCCTCCCCGGGCAACGCGGAGCACGCGCACATCAGCACGCGCCGCCCCGCCTCGCCGCGCAGCACGATCTGCTCGCGCCACTCGAAATCGCCCGCCTCGACATGCCCGAGGCCAACCTTGATCAGCTGCTCGACCAGCGGCCGGCCCTCGGCGACATCCGCAAGCGGCCGCCCGATGGCACTCTCGAGGTCGACGCCCAGGATCGCGCCCGCCGCCTCGTTGGCGGTCTTGATGCGCCAGTCCCGCTCGAGCGACACGACGCCCGTGGACAGGCGACCCAGGATGACCGCGAGATAGGCGCGCTGGCTCTCGACCGCCTGCTGGCTCTGGCGGGCCAGCTCCCGGGCGCCGGCGAGGCGCGTGATCATGTCGTTGAAGCTGTGGACCAGGAAGCCCATCTCGTCGCGGGCGGGCATCGGCAGGCGGGTATCGAAGTCGCCCTTGGCGACGGCGCGCGTCCCGGCGACCAGCGTCTGGATCGGCGCGGTCAGCTTGCGGGCGAAGAAGAACGCCCCCCACACGGCCATCAGCAGCGACAGCAGCAGGACGAGCGTCAGGGCGAGCGTCAGGCTGCGCGTGAACGGCGCACGCAGGAACGACAGCTCCCGGTACTGGGCATAGGCCTCCTGCACGGAGTTGGCTAGCATCCCCACCCGCTCGGGCACCGGGAACAGCGCGTGCAGCACGCGGAGCTCGTCGAGCGGATGCCCGTTCGGGATCGCCACGGCCGTGCGCACGACATAGCCGTCGCGCACCGGGTCGAGGCTGACGAAGGGGCGCCCCTGGCGGATCTGGAGCATGACTTCTTCCGTCGGGGTCTCCGGCAGCTGCGTCATGCTGCGGTCCGATGACAGCGCGATGATGCGGCTGCTCTGACCCACCACGGTCAGCTCGATGGCGCCCGAGTTCCTGCGCAAGGTTTCGAGTTGCCCGGCCAGGGCGAGGTCTTCGCGCCCGCTGAGGCCCTTGGCCACCTGGCGCGTCGACTCCAGGTGCTCGCGCATGCGGCTCTCCAGGGTCGCGCGCGAGAGGTCGAGTGCGTCGCCGAGGCCGGCCTCGACGTTGACATCGAACCACGAGTCGATGCCGCGGCTGATGAACTGCACCGAAAAATAATAGACCAGCCCCAGCGGGAGGACGGCGAGACCGACGAAGATCGCCACCATGCGCGAGGCCAGCCGAGAACCCGGCACCTGGCTGCGATACTCGCGCACCAGCCGCACGAGGTTCGAAATGATCAGCGCGAGCAGGATCGAGGCGCCCGCGAGATTCAGCATGAAGATCCAGTTGTAGATCTCGCCGAAACGATCGGCGTTCTGGATCGTCGACGCCAGGAACAGCAGGGCGATGACGAGCAGCGCCAGCCCGACGAGGGTCAGGGCCACGAGGCCCCAGCGTTTCAGCGCTTCAGTCGCCATTGCACCCAGTCGCTCGAAATACGCCAGTCGTTCCAGAGGAACGTGATCACCGCCAATGGCCCGCGCAGCTGCTTGATGTCCACCGCCGCGCGGATCGCCACGTAGTAACGCTCACCGGCACCCAGCAGTGCATCGTCGATGATCGGCAGCGAGCGCACGGTGCCGAGCGTGTTCAGGACCGAGGCGAGCGAACCGAAAGTCGCCTGCTCGCCGCTGTTCAGGTTGCGCAGGATGTAGCGCTCCGTAAGCGCATGAAACTGCAGCTCGTAACGCTGCTTGAGCACGGCAAACTCGGGGTCCCAGAGTAGCCGGCGGCGCACGGTCAGGCGGATCGTCAGCTCGATATCGAGCAGCAGGCCGCTGTCCAGCGCATCGAGCGCGGTCTGGTTCAGGCCGTAATTGATATCGGCATCGAGAAACCATACGCCGCCGACCAGTCGCGTCTGGGCGTTGCGGACCTGGATGCCTTCTTCGGCGCGCGCGGCGCTCGCCTGCAACAGCAATGCGATGAACAGCCCGGCGGCGGCCAGGGGCCGCCACGGGATTCCGCTCCATCGTTCTGCTCGCAGCATCTGTCCTCGCTTAGGGCCTGTTCACACCGGGCTGGTCACCTAGGCTGGCCGGGTCAGGCAAGCATAATAAAACCCGTCGACGCCTGCCTCACCGGTCAGCACCTGGCGCCCGGGGCCGGCGCGCCGCCCCCAGCCGGGCTCGCCGAGATCGACCGCCCGCGCCTCCGGGTGATGCGCCAGGAACTCCGCGGCGCGGGCGGCGTTTTCGGCGCGGAACACGGAGCAGGTCGCGTAGAGCAGCCGCCCGCCCGGCGCCAGCAGCGGCCATAGCGCCGCCAGAAGGGCCCGTTGCTGCTGCGCCATTGCCTCAATATCCTCGGGCCGCCGCAGCAACTTGATGTCCGGGTGGCGACGCACCACGCCGCTGCCGGTGCAAGGCGCATCGAGCAGGATGCGGTCGTACGGCTTGCCGTCCCACCAGGCCGAGGGGTCGCGCGCATCGCCGGCGAGGACCTGTGCTTCCAGGCCCAGGCGAGCGAGGTTCTCGCGAATGCGCTCCAGGCGGCTGGCGGAGATGTCCAGCGCGGTCAGCTCGATGTCCGGGCAGCGCTCCAGCAGGTGCCCCGTCTTCCCGCCCGGCGCGGCACAGGCATCCAGCACGCGCATTCCCGGGCCGTGCTCCATCAGGCCCGCCGCCAGCTGGGCGGCCGCGTCCTGGACGGAAACATCGCCGGACGCGAACCCCGGCAGGTCCTCCACGTCGATCGGCGCCGCCAGGCAGAGCGCATCCGGCGCCGGTTCCCAGGGCGTGGCGGCGCCGCCCGCCTCGACCAGGCGTTCCAGCCAGGCGTCGCGGCTGCCGCGCAGGCGATTGACGCGCACCCACATCGGCGCCTGTTCGTTGGCCGCAGCAACAATCTGCTCCCAGTCCTTCGGCCAGTCTTTCGCCAGCGCCTCCAGCCACCAGCGTGGATGCGCGTGGACGACCTCCGGCAGGCGAGCGACGCGGGCCTTCAGCGTGTCCCGCTCGCGCAGCCAGCGGCGCAGGCAGGCGTTCACCAGCCCGACGTACTGGGCACGGCCGAGCCGGCGCACGGCCTCGACGGTTGCCGCCACGGCAGCGTGGTCGGGTACGCGGGTGTCCTCGAGCTGGTAGAGCCCGACCGCCACCAGGTCGTGCACCTCGACGTCGCGGTCGGGCAGGGGCCGCGCCAGCAACAGGTCCACCCATTGGTCGAGCCGCGGGTAAGCGCGCAGGGTGCCATAGGCGAGCTGCGCGACGAGGCCACGGTCGGCGTCGGCAAGGCCCGCGAAACCGGTGCCCAAGGCATCGTCGAGCGAGCGACCACGCCGGGCCACGGCCGCCACAATCCGGGCCGCCGCCGCCCGGGGCTCACTCCCGATCACGGGTTCGTGGTTATGCCTCACGCGCCGAACCGCTCGCCGAGAACCGCGCGGCCGTTCAGGAAATCCCGCGCGCTCATCACGCGCCCGCCCGGCGGCTGCAGCTCCAGCACCCGGACGCTGCCTGCACCCGCGGCCACGTCGATGCCCTCGGCTCCCGCGCGCCAGACCCGGCCGGCCTCAATGCCGGGCTTGGTGCCGGGCTCGGCCAGCGGGACCGCACGATGCAGCTTGAGCCGCTCGCCGCGCCAGGTCGTCCAGGCCCCGGGCCTGGGTGAATAGGCCCGCACCTTGCGTGCCAGCTGGGTTGCATCCCCGCCCCAGTCCAGCTCCGCGCCCGCCGGATCGAGCTTGCCCGCATAGGTCGCGCAGGCATCGTCCTGCGGCTGCGGCGCGAGCCGGCCGGCCACGATCTCGGGCAGGGTGTTCCGCAGCAGCGTCGCGCAGAGCGCCGCGAGCCGGCCCCTGAGTTCGCCCCCCGTTTCCGTCTCGCCGATCTCCATAGATTGCATTTTGTATACCGGACCTGTGTCCAAGCCTTTCTCCATCAGCATTATTGAGACTCCCGTCACCGGGTCGCCCGCCAGGATCGCGTGCTGGACCGGCGCCGCGCCGCGCCATCTCGGCAGCAGCGAGGCATGGCCATTGATGCAGCCGGCTGGCGGCAGGGCCAGGACGGTGGGGGGCAGGATGAGCCCGTAGTCGACCACCACCAGCACCTCCGGCCGCAGGGCGGCGATGGCCGTTACCGCCTCGGGCGTGCGCAGCGAGGCTGGGGTCTGGACCTCCAGGTCCTGCTCGAGGGCAAAGGCACGAACAGGCGTGGGGGTCGGCCGGCGACGGCGCCCCGCGGGGCGATCCGGTTGGCTCAGGACGCCAACCACGTCCCAGCCGCCCGCGGCGAGGGCCGCCAGCGAGGGCACGGCAAAATCTGAGCTGCCCGCGAATACGAGGCGGGGCACGCCAGTCGGCCTAAAGCGCGCGGACGGCGGGATCGGGTTCTCTCTGCCGGCGCTCTTTCTCGATCCGCTTGCGGATGCGCTGCCGCTTCAGGTCGGAGAGATAATCGACGAACAATTTGCCCTCGAGGTGATCCATCTCGTGCTGGACGCAGACGGCGAGCAGGCCGTCGAGCTCCATCTCGAACGCCTCGCCGTCGAGTCCGAGGGCCCGGACACGAATCCACTCCGCACGCGTCACGGGCTCATAAAATCCGGGCACGGAGAGGCAACCCTCCTCCATGACCTCGGTGCCGAGGCGCTCCAGGATCTCCGGATTGATGAAAACGTGCGGTGTGTCCTGTTTCTCGGAGATGTCTGCGACGAGCATGCGACGATG
>JBLRWH010000010.1:0-54144 GCA_047921395.1 Gammaproteobacteria bacterium | reverse complement strand
GCCATTGAAGGGCCGCTGCGCCGACGAAACTGCGCGCGCCCAGGACAGGCCCTAGGCGACGCCGCCCGCGACGCGGTCGATCAGGGCCGGGTCGTGGAGGCCGCATTCCCGCTTGATGCCGTAAAACCGGGTCTGTTCCGGATCCTCGCCTTGCTCGAGCGGGCGGGTCGTGTGCCGGTCCCCGATGGAGACATAGCCCTTTTGCCAGAGCGGGTGGTAGGGCAGGTCATGCGCTTTAAGGTAGTGATAGACGTCGCGATCGGACCAGTCGGCGATCGGATGGACTTTCCAGAAGTCGCCGCTGCGCTGGACCAGCGGCGCAGCATGGCGCGAGGTCGACTGCTGGCGCCGCAGGCCGGCGAACCAGGTGCCGGCGCCGAGCTCCCGCAGCGCGCGCTGCATGGGTGCGATCTTGTTGTCCTGGTGGTAGGCATCGAGTCCGGCCACGCCCTGGCGCCAGCGTTCGCCGTACCGCGCTTCCTGCCAGGCCGGGCTCAGCGCGCTGCGGTACACGCACAGGTTTAGCGAGAGGCGCTCGGTCAGGACGTCGATGAAGCGGTAGGTTTCCGCGAACAGGTAGCCCGTATCGATCAGGATCACGGGAATGCCGGGCGCCGCGCGCGTGACCATGTGCAGGCTGACCGCGGCCTGGGCGCCGAAGCTCGAACTCAGCACTGCGTTGTCCGGCAGGTTGGCGAGCGCCCAGCGGACCCGCTCCGCGGCATCCATCATGGCGAGCCGCCGGTTCGCCGCCGCCACCGCGAGGGCTTCGGACTGCGCTTCATCCAGGGTGCGCGTCGTGCTCATGCCTGCGCCCGGCTGGCATCGACCGGGTCCTCCAGCCGGCCGCTGCGATGGAGGAAATCGCCGAACCGTTCGCCGGGCGAGCGTTCGCTGGCATAGGCCGCCAACAGCGGCTCGAGCGCGGCGAGAATTGTGTCTTCGTCGACATTCTCGAGCACGAGTCGATTCAGCCGCTCGCCGCTGAATCCCCCCCCCAGGAAGAGGTTGTATCGCCCGGGGCCCTTGCCGACCAGGGCGATCTCGGCGACGTAGGGCCGCGCGCAGCCGTTCGGGCAACCCGTGACCCTGAGCGTGATCGGTTCATCGAGCAGGCCTAGCGTCGCCAGCCGGGTTTCGAGCTTGCCGGCCAAGTTCGGCAGGTAGCGCTCGGCTTCGGCCATGGCCAGCGCGCAGGTGGGCAAGGCCACGCAAGACAGCGCCTCGCGGCGCAACGCCGAGGGCAGCTGGTCATGCAGCAGGCCGTGGCGGCGCGCCAGGACCTCGATCCGGGCTTTGTCCGCCTCCCGCACGCCGGCCACGATGACGTTCTGGTTGGGCGTGAGGCGAAAACGACCGCCGTGCACCTGCGCGATGTCGCGCAGGCCGCTCAGCAGGGTGCGCCCGGGCGTATCTGCCAGGCGCCCCGACGGGACGTGCAGCGTGAGATGCCAGCGGCCATCCAGGCCCTTGCTCCAGTCGTACCGGTCGCCCGAGGACAGGAAGCGGAACTCTTGCGCCGCGTTCAGCGCATGGCCGAGCCGGCCTTCGAGTTCGGACTTGAACCACGCCAGACCCCGATCCGCGATGGTGTACTTGAAGCGCGCATGCTTGCGGTTAGTGCGATCGCCGAAGTCGCGCTGGATGGAGACCACCTGCCAGGCCACGTTCACCGCCTGTTCGATCGTGCAGAAGCCGATCACGTCGCCGAGCCGCGGGTAGGTCTCCGGCTCGCCGTGCGTTGCGCCCATGCCGCCACCGGCCACGACGTTGAAGCCGACGAGCCGGCCCTGCTCGCTGACGGCGATGAAGCCGAGGTCCTGGGTGAACACGTCGACGTCGTTCCAGGGCGGCACCGCGATGCCGATCTTGAACTTCCGTGGCAGGTAGGTGGGGCCGTACAGCGGTTCCTCTTCCTCACCGGAGGCCGGCAGCTTCTCGCCGTCCAGCCACATCTCGTGGTAGGCGCGCGTGCGCGGCGTAAGCCGCTCGCTGATCCGGCAGGCGACCC
This sequence comes from Gammaproteobacteria bacterium, assembly GCA_047921395.1. Taxonomy (GTDB): domain Bacteria; phylum Pseudomonadota; class Gammaproteobacteria; order Steroidobacterales; family XN24; genus XN24. Next base: position 52,133 of record JBLRWH010000010.1, on the reverse strand, counting down.
GCCACGTCTCCTCGTGCAGGGCCGACAGCTCCGGGTTCGGGCTCGACATGACGTTGCGGTTCACGTCGCCGCAGGCGGCGATGGTGTCGAGCAGGGCCGCGTTGATGGCCGCGATCGTGGGCTTGAGACGGCGCTTGATGACGCCGTGGAACTGGAAGGCCTGGCGGGTTGTGAGCCGCAGGGTGCCGTTGGCATGCTCGCGCGCGAGCCGGTCCATGGCCAGCCATTGCGGGGCCGAGCACACGCCGCCCGGCACGCGCACCCGGACCATGAAGCTGTGCGCGGGCTCGAGGCGCTGCTGCTGGCGCTCGGTGCGCAGGTCGCGATCGTCCTGCTGGTAGATGCCGTGGAACTTGGTCAGCTGCGTATCCGCGTCCGCGATGGCGCCGGTCGCCTCGTCGCGCAGCCCCTCCTCGATGGTGCCCCGCAGGCGATGACTCGCGGCCTTGATGCCCTCGACCTCCGCCAATGGACGCTGTTCCGGCTGGCTCACGACATGCCTCAGTAAACGTCGCGCTGGTAGCGCCCGGCGCGGCGCAGTTCGGCGAGGCAGGTCTCGACTCCGTCCTCGTCGCAATTCGTCGCCCCGGTGATGATGTCGCGCAGCGCGCGGTCCACATCGGGAGCCATCGCGCTGGCGTCGCCGCACACGTACAGGTGGGCGCCGTCGTCCAGCCAACGGTACAGCTCGGCGGCTTCTTCCCGCATGCGGTGCTGCACGTAGCGCTTGTCCGCCTGGTCGCGCGAGAATGCGACATCGAGCCGGTCGAGAAGGCCCTGCTTGCGATAGCGGAGCCACTCCGACTGGTACAGAAAGTCCGTCGCGAAATGCCGGTCGCCGAACAGCAGCCAGTTGCGGCCGGTGGCGCCGCGCGCCGCGCGCGCCTGGAGGAAAGCGCGAAATGGCGCCACCCCGGTGCCCGGCCCAATCATGATGATGGGGACGTCGTCGCCGGGCAGGCGGAAGCGCTCGTTGGACTCCACGTACACGGGCACTGAATCACCCTCGTCGCGGTCGAGGGCAAGCCAGCTGGAACCCGCGCCCCAGTGCGTGGCGCCGAATGCTTCGTAGCGCAGCAGCGAGACCGTCAGGTGCGCTTCCTCGTCCGCGAATTCCGGTGCGGAGGCGATCGAGTAGAGCCGCGGCGCAAGCGGGCGCAGCATCTCCAGGAGCCGCGCCGGCGCGATGTCCGCCGGAAACTCGCGCAGGACGTCCACCAGGTGGCGTTCCTGCATCCAGCGTCCCAGGCCGGCGCCGCGCAGGGCATCGAGCTGCGTCGCGAGGCGGCCGGAGGGCTCGACTCCGGCCCAGGCCTCCAGGAACGACCGGTTCAGTGCCGTGACTTCGCGCTCCCGGATGAGCGCCTCTCGCAGGGTCGTGCCCCCCGCTTCGATGCCTGCGTCGCCCGGCAACCCAAGAGCCTCGAGCACGGGATCGACCACGCGATCCGGATTGCGGATCGCCACCCCAAGCGAGTCCCCTGGCTCCCAGCGCAGGCCAGAGCCCTGCAGGTCGAGCTCGAGGTGGCGCACGTCCTTGCTCGAGCCGTGGCCGGTGATGCGCTGGTTGACCAGCATTGTGGCCTCGAAGGGCGAGTGCTTGGTGAAGCGGGGCGCGGCCGGCACGACCCGCAGCTGCGGAGCGGGCGAATTGGCCTGGCGGCCGAGCCGGGCCTCTGCTTCGTCCAGGACCTTCGCGGACCATGAGCCGGCCGCGGCGGCATAGTCGAGGTCGCATTCCACTACGGGCGCGAGACGCTGCGCGCCCGCGGCCGCGAGCCGGTCATCAAAGTCCCGCCCGGTCTGGCAAAAGTTCTCGTAGCTGCTGTCGCCGAGCGCCAGCACCCAGTAACCGAGCTCCTCGAGGGCGGGGAGGCGGCGGCCGTTGATGAAGCGATGCAGTTCCATCGCATCGTCGGGAGGATCGCCTTCGCCGTGCGTGCTGATGACGATCGCGAGCAGCCGTTCACGCTTCAGGCGCGACGTGGGGAAGTCGGCCATGCTGATCAACTCGGCTGCCACGCCACGGCGCTGGGCCGAGGCTGCGAGCTGGGCCGCGACGGCTCGCCCGTTGCCGGTCTGCGAGCCGTACAGGATGGTCAGGCGAAGTGCCGCATCCGCCACAGGCGCGGGCGCCGGGGGCGCCGTGCCGGCCGCGGCGAGGCCTGCCAGGTAGCCGCTCGCCCAGAGCAGTTGCTCCGCGGAGTAGCCGGTGGCGGCCGCCCTGAGGCCCGCCAGGGACTCTTCGGGCAATGGCGGGACGGGCAGTCTTTGCAGCGCTTCGGTCATTGGACTCTCGGCCTTCCGGCTTCGGACGGTGTGTTCGCAGAGGCTAGGCAGGTGGGGCGCGGCTTTGAACGATTTTGTGGTTATGCGTGCCTAACCGGATCGCATATGCGGAACAATTGATAAAATCAGAGACATCCCAGACCGGATGAATTGGAGTAAGCAATGAAGAACATCAGAGCACTGGCGATGATCCTGGCGAGCGTCGGGATCATGTCCTGGGCGCATTCGTCCGCGGCCGCGGAAAACGTCGTCGCCGACGAAATCAGGACCCAGTACGAGAAGGTTCGCCTGGTCCAGGTGATCGGCGGACTGGAGCATCCCTGGGCCGTGGCGTTCCTGCCGGATGGCCGCTATCTCGTCACCGAGCGCCCGGGCCGGCTGAATATGGTGGCCGCGGGCGTTACCACGCCGGTTGCCGGCCTTCCCGAGGTGCATGCCCACAGGCAGGGCGGGCTGTTGGACGTCGCCCTGCATCCCGACTTCGCGGACAACGGCTGGGTCTACCTGAGCTATGCGAAGGGCGACGCGGACGGCACGACGACGGCGCTGGGACGCGGGCGCCTCGACGGCGCGCGATTGGTCGACTTCGAGGAACTGTTCGTGCAGGACCGGGTCTCCGAGGCCGGTCGTCACTACGGCGCACGGATGGCGTGGCGCGCCGACGGGACCCTGTTGTTGGCCATCGGCGACCGGGGCGCCGAGCCCGCGCGCGCCCAGGACCTCAAGGATCACGCCGGCAAGGTGTTGCGCCTCAATGCCGACGGCAGCGTGCCGGCCGACAACCCCTTCGTGGGCCGGGCCGACGTCCACCCGGAGATCTATTCTCTGGGCCACCGCAACATCCAGGGCCTGGTCGTCGCGCCCGGCACGGACCAGGCCTGGTCCACCGAGCACGGCGAGCGCGGCGGCGACGAGCTGAACCTGATCCGGGCGGGCAAGAACTACGGCTGGCCGATCGTGACGAAGTCGCGCGACTACCGAAGCGAGGCGCAATACGGCGAGGCCCGCAGCCGCGAGGGCGTCACGGAGCCGGTGTACGAGTTCCTGCCCACCCTCGCGCCGTCCGGACTCGCGCTGGTCACGAAAGACCGTTTCCCGCGCTGGCGCGGCAACCTGCTGGCGGGTGGACTCCGGGCGGAACGGATTCGCCGGGTCGTGCTGGAGGACGGCGTCGTGGTGCACGAGGAAGAACTGCTGCTCGGCCTCGTAGGCCGGATTCGCGATGTCCGGGAAGGGCCGGACGGCTACATCTACATCCTGAACGACCAGGCGGACGGCGGCCTTTACCGGCTCGAACCGGCACCCTGAGTATCGAGCGGCGGCATCGGGCAGCCGAGCGCCGTCGCGGCCGTGCGCAGCAGCTGGAGCTCGGCGGGCCGGACGACCCCGTCATGCGACGCCACCTGCGCCATCGCCGCCATCAGCAGCTGGCGGTGGGGTTCCTTCATGGTGGCAAGCCGGGGGGCATGCCCGGCCGCCTCGGCGCCCGCCGCTGCGGTGATTTTCGCGTAGGCCGGCAAGGGCGAGGGCAGAGGGAATCCCCCAGCCTCGAGCATAGCGGCCCCCTGGGTCCAGGCGGCGTCAGCTGCCGCGTCGTCTTCGTGCCCGGCGCGCGCGAGCAGCGCGAGCAGCGCGAGGGCGCCCTCCGGGTCGGGTTTGCCGCTGCCCTCGGGCGCAAGGCGCGACTGCAGCGTCGCCGCGATGGCCGCCTCGTGCGGGCTGACGAGCCCGTCCAGCTCGATCAGGCGCTGCGCCAGGTGCACCAGGTCATCCCGGCGGGCCTCGGGCAGGTGCCGCAGCGCGGGGGAGGCAAGATCCAGCAGGGCGAGCCGCAGGGTGGGCGCCAGGTCCACGAGGTGGCCGGCCGCCTGGGCGACGCGATCCGAGGCGATGCTCCCGAGCCGCGCCTCGAGCAGCGCCAGCTGGCTCGAGCGCAGGTTTTCGCTGGCATCGAGCAGCAGGGCGAGCGCGATCGCTGCGGCGCCTTCGGGCTCGAGCACGCCCCGGTGAACCGGCTCCGGCACCATCGCCAGGGTGCGCTCGGCCATGGCCAGATCGACGACCCCGACCAGCGCTGCGGCGGCGACCGGGTCGAGCCCGGGCAGGCCCGGCATGCGCAGCAGCGCGTCGGCGGCCTCGCGCGCCTGTGCGGCGGCCTCGTGGGCCGTAACCGTGGATTCGACGGGCGGCGGCAGGGGCGGCGGCGCCTCGCCCGGTTTCCAGTACGGATCCAGCGCCCGGATGCGCTCGGCGACCGGCGGGTGGGTCGCCAGCAGGCCGGCGAGGCTGCGCCGCCCGCTGGCAAACAGCATGTGGCCGATTTCCTCGCGGCGCACGGCCCGCACGGAGGAGGCGAGCGGCGAGGCGGCGATCCGCTTGAGCGCGTTGCCCAGCCCGGCCGGATTGCGCGTGAACTGGACGGCGGAGGCATCGGCGAGCACTTCGCGCTGGCGCGAGACCGCCGCCTGCAGGATGCGCCCGGCCAGGACGCCGAGCGAGCCGAGCACGACCATGGCGACGCCTGCCGCCATGAGCGCCGCAGCCCCGTTGCCGCCCCGCCGGTTGCCGCCCCGGACCCGCGCGCCGCCATAGGCGCCGCCGCGCAGCAGCACGCGGCCGAGCATGCTCACCGCCACGAGCCCGAAGACATAGCCCATGAGGCGCGCGTTGAGCCGCATGTCGCCATTCAGGATGTGGCTGAACTCGTGCGCGACCACACCCTGCAGCTCATCGCGGGTGAGGCGTTCGAGCGCGCCGCGCGTGACCGCGACGGCCGCATTCGACGGCTGCAGCCCGGCGGCGAAGGCGTTGATGCCGGGCTCGTTATCGAGCACATACACTTCCGGGACTGGCAGTCCCGCCGCAAGCGCCATTTCCTCCACGACATTGTGCAGGCGGCGCTTGAGAGGGTCCTGTTCCAGTCCCGTGACCCGCTCACCCCCGAGGCTGACCGCGACCGGGCCGCCGCCGCTGCGCAGCCCGGCGAGGCGGCTCAGGGCGGCGATGCCGATGAAGGCCGCGACTGCCATGGCCGCGAGGATGAACACGGTCGGATCCACCGTCGCGCTGGGGATGTGTCCCTCGGGCGTGGCGGCGGCGCCGGCGATCACCGCGAGCACGAAGCCCAAGGCCAGCGCGACCGAGCCGGTCGCGATCGCGAAGGCGCCGAGCAGCCAGCGGGATCGGCCGCGCGCCGCGGCCTGGCGTCCGAAGAAATCCATGCCGTCCTTCCGTCGCCGGATCAGCGGGCCAAAATCAGAAGCTCACCTGCGGCACCTGGCGCTTTTCCTCGGACTCGATCTGCAGGAACGCGGCGGGGTCGAAGCCGAACGAGTTGGCGATCAGATTGTTGGGGAAATTCTCCCGGGCGTTGTTATAGCTCATCACCGCATCGTTGAAGGCCTGGCGGGAAAATGCCACGCGATTCTCGGTGCTGGTGAGCTCTTCCTGGAGTTGCATCATGTTGCGGTCGGCCTTCAGGTCCGGGTAGGCCTCCGACAGTGCGAACAGGCGCCCGAGGGCGGACGACAGCGCCGCATCGGCCCCCGACAACTCGTTGATCGCGGCTGCGCTCTCGGGGTGCTCGGCCGCATTCTTGAGCCCATGGACGGCACGGGTGCGGGCCGAGATCACGGCCTCGAGCGTTTCGCGCTCGTGCTTCATGTAGCCCTTGACGGCTTCCACCAGGTTGGGAATCAGGTCGTAGCGGCGCGTCAGCTGCACGTCGATCTGGGCGAACGCGTTCTTCACGGCGTTGCGCAGGTTGACGAGCTTGTTATAGATCCCGACCGCCCACAGCGCGATGGCCGCAAGGACTGCGATAAAAATCCACGAACCCATGATGTTTCCTCCGCGAGAGATGCGGGCCGAGCATACGCCAGGCCCGAGAAAGCGCCAACACCGCCCAGGCGCCGGTTTTTGCCTCGTGCCCGGTATGGCGGCACACTATCCAGCCAGTCGTCGCCGTACGACGCATAGCCTTGAAGGAGATTGCCCATGGAAGAGCTCAGCAGCCTGGTGAGCGAGGAGCAGATCAGTATGCTCGTGGAGGGCGCCTCGCAGTTCGGCTTCCAGGTCGCTGCGGCGATTGTCATTTTCTTTGCCGGCCGCTGGCTCGTGCGTCGCCTCACCAACTTCCTCGAGCGCGGCCTGAAGCGGGCCGGCACCGACCCGACGCTCGTCGGCTTCTTCCGCAACATCACCTATTTCGGCCTGCTGGTGATGGTGATCATCGCGGCAGTGGGCCAGCTGGGCGTGCAGACCACCTCCTTCATCGCGGTGCTCGGTGCCGCTGGCCTGGCGATCGGCCTGGCGCTGCAGGGCTCCCTGGCGAACTTCGCGGCCGGGGTGCTGATGATCATTTTCCGGCCCTTCAAGGCTGGGGATTTCGTCGAAGCCGCGGGCACGGCGGGCGTGGTGGAAGAGATCCAGCTGTTCACCACCAAGATGCGCACGCCGGACAACAAGACCATCATCATCCCGAACGCCCAGGTCACTGCCGGGACGATCACGAACTATTCCGCGCGCGACACGCGCCGGCTCGACCTGGTGTTCGGCGTCAGCTACACGGACGACCTGGACAATGTGAAGCGGGTCATCGGGGAGGTGCTAGCCGATGAGCCTCGCCTGCTGAAGGATCCCGCGCCGCTGGTCGGCCTGCTGGAGCTCGGTGACAGCAGCGTGAATTTCGCGGTGCGTCCCTGGGTCAACAGCAGCGAATACTGGCCGGTGTTCTTCGCTCTGCAGGAGGCGATGAAGAAGCGCTTCGACAAGGAAGGCATCAGCATCCCGTTCCCGCAGCGGGATGTGCATCTCTACCAGCAGGCCTCCTGAGGCAGGGGCACGGATGCGCCCAGGAGGTCCATGAGCGCCAACCCGGTCGTTGCCTGCCCGGATTGCGATGCACTGCACCGGGTTCGCACCGTGCCGGATCACGGGATCGCGCGTTGCCGCCGCTGCCGTTCGGTCCTGTATTCCCGGCGGCGCGGTGGCATCGAGATCGCGCTCGCGCTCAGCGTCACGGCCCTCGTGATGTTCGTGGTGGCGAACAGCTTCCCGTTCATGACCATGGAGCTCTCCGGCCAGCGCGTGCAGAGCTCGCTGCTGACCGGCGTGGCCCAGCTCTGGGAGCAAAGGCACTTCGCGCTCGCCGCGCTCGTGCTGTTCACGACCTTTGTGGCGCCGGGGCTGCAGGTCGGCCTGATGCTGTATGTCACCGGGCCGGTATTCGCCGGACGGTTGCCGTGGGGCGCGCGGAGAGCGTTTCGGGCGGTCAGGCTGCTGCGGCCATGGGGCATGGCCGAGGTCTTCCTGCTCGCCGTCATCATCTCGGTGGTGAAGCTTGGCGACATCGGGGAGGTCATTCCCGGCCTCGCCCTCTGGGGCCTTGCGGCGCTGGTGCTGCTGCTGGCGGCCTCGGCCGCGGCGCTCGACCCGCGCCAACTCTGGGCGCGCCTGGAGATCGCGCGATGAGTGCCGCAGGTGCAACGATGCCCACGGCGAGGGCCTCGGGGCTGTTGAGCTGCCGCGTGTGCGGCCTGTTGAGCCGGCCGCCGGGCGGCGCGTCGGGCGAGCTGCGCTGTCCTCGTTGCGCGGCCCCGCTGCGAAGCCGGCGTGCGAACAGCCTCGTCCGTGCCTGGGCCTTGCTGATCGCCGCCGTGCTTTGTTACCTGCCCGCCAATCTCCTGCCGATCATGACCTCGACGAGCCTCGGGGAGTCCCAGTCGGACACCATCCTCAGCGGCGTGCGCTACCTGCTGATCGAGGGCATGTGGCCGTTGGCGCTGATCGTGTTCGTGGCCAGCATCTGTATCCCGGTGCTGAAGATCGCCGTATTGTCGCTGCTGCTGGTTTCCGTCAGCATGCGTTGGCAATGGCGGCCCGCGGAGCGCAGCCGGATGTACCGGATCGTTGATCTCGTCGGGCGCTGGTCAATGGTGGACATATTCGTCGTCAGTGTCCTGGTCGCGCTCGTCCGCATGGGCAATTTCGCTGCCGTGCAGGCCGAGGCCGGGGCGTTCTTTTTCGCCGCGGTCGTGGTGCTCACGATGTTGGCGGCAATGAGTTTCGACCCCCGGCTGATTTGGGATGCGGCGGAGGAACGGGATGGCTGAGCCGGAGTCCGTGCGGGGCGTGGCCGATTCCCTCCCCGAGGCCGAGGTGGAATCGAGGCGGCGCGTGTCCGTGATCTGGATCGTTCCGATCGTCGCGGCGATCGCGGCCGGCTGGCTGGGCTGGACGACTCTCGCGGAGATGGGCCCGCTGGTGACGATCGTGTTCGACAGTGCGGAGGGCCTGAAGGCCGGCCAGACCCCGGTCAAGCACAAGAACGTGGAGATCGGCATGGTCGAGTCGATTGCGCTGTCTCCCGACCTCAGGCGGGTCGTCATCAAGGCGCGCATGGCGCGCGAGCTGGAACCGTTCCTGACCGACGAAGCCCGGTTCTGGATCGTGCGCGCGCGCGTGAGCCCGGGCGGCGTCACGGGCCTCGGGACGCTCTTCTCGGGGGCCTATATCGCCGTCGATCCCTCGGACGCGGGGCAGAGCACGCGTGAATTCGACGGCCTGGAAGCGCCGCCGGCGATCTTCGGCGACCAGCCCGGCCGCCACTACATGCTCCGGGCGCCCAGCCTGGCCTCGACGGATGTCGGTTCGCCGGTCTACTTCCGCGAGATCCGCGTCGGCGAGGTCATCGGCTTCGAACTCGCCGAGGACGGCGCGTCGGTGGCGATCCAGGTCTTCATTCGGGAACCCTATACCCGTTTCGTCCGGCTGAACACGCGGTTCTGGAATGTCGGCGGCCTGGATGTGCAGCTGGGCGTCGACGGCCTGTCCGTCGAGACCGGCTCGCTGCTGAGCATGCTCCTCGGCGGGATCGCCTTCGACACGCCGCCCAGCCTGCGGGTCGACGGCGCCGCGCCGCAGGGCACCGAGTTCGCGCTGTTCCCCAGCCGCGGCGATATCGAGGACGAGACTTTCGGCCAGCGGGACTACCTGCTGGCGTACTTCAACCAGTCGGTCCGGGGGTTGAGCCGCGGCGCGCCGGTCGAGTTGCTCGGCATCCGGGTGGGGCAGGTGGCGGACATCAGGCTGGAGCTCGATGCCGAGGCGCTGCAGTTCCGGGTCCCGGTGCTGCTCGAAATCCAGCCCGACCGCATCGCCGGGATCGAGAAATTCCCGGACGACCCGGCCGAGTACCTGGCGAAGCTGGTGGCGCGCGGCCTGCGCGCCCAGCTGCAGCCCGGCAGCCTCCTGACCGGCCAGTTGTACGTCAACCTGGACATGTTCCCGGATGCGCCGGAGGCTGTGCTGTCACGCGAGGGCGATTACCTCCTGATGCCCACGCACCCCAGCCTCCTGGAGGAGGTGACCGGCGCACTGGTGAGCATCGCGGCCCAGCTGGAGGCGCTGCCGATCGAGCAGATCGGCAAGAGCGTCAGCGAGGCCGCCACGGGGATCAGCGCGCTGGTCAATTCCGAGGACATGAAGCGCTCGATCGCATCGCTCGCCGACACCTTGCAGTCCGTCCGCGGGCTGAGCGAGGCGTTGCGCGACGAAGTCGCACCGGCCTTTACCGCGACGCTCGAGCAGACCGGGCAGGTCCTGCAGAATGCAGAGCGCATCCTGGGCCCGGAGGCCCCCGCCGTGCACGAGCTGCAGCGCGTGCTGCGGGAACTGGCCGAGGCCGCGCGTTCATTGCGCGTCATGGCGGACTATCTCGAACAGCACCCGGAGTCCCTGATCTACGGGAAGGAGACCCAATGAGACTTGCCGCCTGCCTGCTCGCGTACAGCCTCATGGCAGCGGCCTGCTCGGTGCGCAGCCCGGCTGTCGACTACTGGACGCTGGCTGCGCTGGCGCCGGCGCCGGCCACCCTCGATCCGGCGGCCCCGGCCGTGGCGATCGCCCCGGTCGCATTGCCGCGCTACCTCGATCGCCCGCAAGTGCTGGTGCGGCTCGACCCGTCGCGGGTGGAGCCCGACGGACAGCACCGCTGGGCGGACCCGCTGGACGAGGGCTTCGGCCGGACGCTGGCCACCAATCTCGGGCGCGGCCTGGGGTCGGGGCGCGTCAGCGCCTACCCCGTGCAACCGCCTTACGAGGTCGATTACCGCGTGCAGGTGGATGTGCAGCGCTTCGACGGCCGGCCCGGCGAGACGGTGGAACTGGCCGCGCGCTACGTGATCCTTGCCGGGCGTGACCGGCAGGTGCTGGCGGTGGAGCAGGTGGAGATCGGGATCGCGGCCGGGGAGGACTTCGCCGCGTTCATCGGCGCGCATTCGGCAGCCGTGGCCGAGCTCGCGACGCACATCGACGCCAGCCTGGTTGCCTTGCTCAAGAACTGAGGCCCTGCCAAGGGCCGGTGGTCGGGGTGGGGAGATTCGAACTCCCGACCTTCTGCTCCCGAAGCAGACGCGCTACCAGGCTGCGCTACACCCCGTACTCGGTCCGGTGACCGCGATCACTAAGCCGTCCGTTCGACGGCAATGCGCGCCAATGACGCCAGCGCGTCCCTGAAAGCCGACCCGGGCAACGCCGCCAGTGAGTTCACCGCGGCGTCGGCCTGCTCTCGCGCAAGCCGCGCAGTGTAGTTGAGCGCTCCAGTCGATTCAATAGATTCCCGGATTGCGGCGAACTCGTCGAGGCCGCCGTGCTCGATGGCGCGCCGGATGGTGGCGCGCTGCTCCGCCGTGCCTTCCCGCATGGCGTAGATCAGCGGCAGCGTCGGCTTGCCCTCGGCGAGGTCGTCGCCCATGTTCTTGCCCATTTCCTCGGCGGCGCCGCTGTAGTCCAGCGCATCGTCGACCAGCTGGAACGCGGTGCCGAGGTGCGTGCCGTAGGCGGCGAGCGCGGCCTCCGCGGCGGCGTCCGTCCCGGCGAGAATCGCGGCGATCCGCGCGCCGGCCTCGAACAGCTTGGCGGTCTTGCTGCGGATGACCTCGAAGTAGCGGGCCTCGTCGGTGTCCGGGTCGTTGCAGTTCATCAGCTGCAGGACCTCGCCCTCGGCGATCACGTTGGTGGCGTCTGCCATGACTTCCATGATGCGCAGCTGGCCGATCTGCACCATCATCTGGAAGGCCCGGGAATACAGGAAATCACCCACCAGGACGCTGGCCTCGTTGCCGAACACCGCATTGGCGGTGTCCCGGCCGCGGCGCAGGTCGGACCCGTCGACGACGTCGTCGTGCAGCAGGGTGGCGGTGTGGATGAACTCCACGATCGCAGCCGCCTCGAGATGGCGGTTGCCGTCGTAGCCGCAGGCGCGGGCCGCGAGTAGCACCAGCAGGGGCCGCAGCCGCTTGCCGCCGCCCGCCACGATGTAGTGCGCAACCTGGTTGACCAGCACGACCTCGCTGTCGAGGCTGGCGACGATGACCCGGTCCAGGTCCGCCAGGTCGTCCCCCACGAGCTCCCGCGCCTCGGCGAGCGACAGCTGGCCGGAGTTCCGCGGGGTTTCTGCAGCGTAAAACGGTGTCGACATCGGTCTGCTTGGTGTCATCGAGGCGCCCTCGGCCCCGGGGACCGGTATTATCCCGGATTTGACCGGGAGCCGCAGCCCCGCCGGCGACATAAGCGGCCCGTTTGACCCGGAGGGACGAAGTCCATAGAATACTCGGCTTTCTCCGGGCCAGTCCGGCCCGGGCGCGTGTTTATGGGAGCATCCATGTACGCCGTGATCGCCACAGGCGGTAAGCAGTATAGGGTCGCCGATGGCGCGGTCCTGCGTGTCGAGAAACTCGACGCCGAAGAAGGCGCGACCATCGAGTTCGACCGGGTCCTCCTGGTCGGCGACGGTGAGAAGGTCAGCGTGGGCAAGCCGTTCCTCGAGGGTGGCAAGGTCCAGGCCGTCGTCATGTCCCAAGGCAAGGGCCGCAAGGTCGAGATCATCAAGTTCCGCAGGCGCCAGAACTACCGGCGGACCAAGGGTCATCGCCAGCACTTCACCCAGGTCAAGATCACCGGAATCGTCGCCGGTTGAGCGCGGAGGTAACGCGAAATGGCACATAAAAAGGCAGGCGGCAGTACGCGTAACGGCCGCGATTCCGAGTCCAAGCGACTCGGCGTAAAGAAGTTCGGCGGCGAGCAGGTCCTGGCGGGGAACATCATCGTTCGCCAGCGGGGCACGAAGTTCCACCCCGGCGTCAACGTCGGCTGCGGCCGCGATTACACGCTGTTCGCCAAGGCGGACGGCCGGGTCGCGTTCGAGACCAAGGGCCCGAACAACCGCAAGTTCGTGAGCATCCTCACGGACTGAGCCGTTCGGCTGGCGGTATCCTCGAAGGCCCCGGCAAGGTCCGGGGTCTTCGCGTTTCCGGGCCCCGGGATTGCCGGGGCGAGACGGGCACGACGCGAAATTTGCGAGGGACGGCAGCATGAAATTTGTTGACGAGGCGACCATCACGGTCCAGGCGGGGGCGGGCGGCAACGGCTGCATCAGCTTCCGGCGCGAGAAGTTCATCCCCTTCGGCGGCCCCGATGGCGGCGATGGCGGCAACGGGGGGAGCGTCTGGCTGGTCGCTGATCCCGGCCTGAACACCCTCGCCGATTTCCGGCGCAAGCGGCGCTTCCACGCCGACAACGGCGCGCCCGGGCAGGGCAGCAACTGCTATGGTCGTGCGGGGGAGTCGATCGAGATCCCCGTGCCCGTCGGCACCGTGGTGCACGAGCACACCACCGGCGAGGTGTTGGGCGACCTCGTCGAGCCCGGCCAGAAGCTGCGGGTCGCGCAGGGCGGCATCGGCGGCAAGGGCAACGTCCACTTCAAGAGCAGCGTCAACCGGGCGCCCCGCAAGGCCACGCCCGGCACCCCCGGCGAGATGCGCCACCTGTTCCTGGAACTGCGCCTGCTCGCGGATGTCGGTCTGCTCGGGTTGCCCAATGCGGGCAAGTCCACGCTGCTCCGCGCCGTCACCGCGGCGACGCCCAAGGTGGGCGATTATCCCTTCACCACGCTGCATCCGAACCTGGGCGTGGTCGAGCTGGCCGAGGGCAAGACCTTCGTGATGGCCGATATCCCGGGCCTGATCGAGGGTGCGGCGGAGGGCCACGGGCTCGGGACGCGTTTTCTCCGGCACCTGCAGCGCACCCGGCTGCTGCTGCACATGGTGGACGCCTCGTGGTGCGAGGGCGAACCCACGCCGGAGCAGGGCGCGCGCGACATCATCGGCGAGCTCGAGGCCTACAGCGAGGAACTGCTGCACTGGCCGCGCTGGCTGGTGATCAACAAGGTCGACAAGCTGCCTGCCGGGGAGGGCGCCGAGCTCGCCAGGCGCGTCGCCATCGCCATCGACTACCAGGGTCCCGTGTTCTGCGTCTCGGCGATGACGGGCGAGGGCACCGATGAACTGGTCAAGGCCGTCGCGGTGTTTCTCGAGGCGCAGACGCGGGCGGGGCGGGAGGCCGAGGCTGGCGCAGCGCAATCGGCGGAGAGCTAGACTATTCGCACTTTGCCGGGAAAATCGGCTCGCGCGGAGACGCAGAGAGGCAGAGGCGCGGAGAGGATAGACAGGCAGGATTACGAGGCACGTTCTTCGGTGGACGCCGGTGGACTCAGATCCAGTCCGTCTGCGAAGAACCAACGAAAAAGCCGGCGCATGCGCCGGCTTTTTCGTGCTCGCCCGGTGGCCCGGGCGGGCGAATCAGGCCTGGAGGCTGCGGATCCGAGCGTTCAGGCGGCTCTTGTGGCGCGCCGCCTTGTTCTTGTGCACGATCCCCTTCGTGACCATCGAATCGAGCACGGGCACCGCGGCCTTGTAGCTCTCTTCGGCCGCGGCGCGGTCGCCGGACTCGATTGCCGTCAGGACCTTCTTCAGGTAGGTGCGCATCTTCGAGCGCATCGCCATGTTGTGGGCCCGGTTCTTGACGCTCTGACGAGCGCGCTTCTGGGCCGACTTGATGTTCGCCAAGTTTCCGACTCCCGTTGAATCGCAAGGTGGCGCAGGGACAATGTGACGCTGCGCGAAGCCGCATATCGTCGTTCAGAGGCCCGGCGTTGTCAACCCACCGGATCGTCGAGCCGCTCCAGCCACCGCTCGAGGGCCTCGACATGCTCGGCTTCCTCCTCGGCGAACGCCTGGGCCAGCTCCTGGACGTCGGCGGAGCGCGTCTGGCCGGCGACGGCCGAATAGAAGTCGCAGGCGCGGCGCTCGGTCTCGAGCGCCATCTCCAGTGCGCCGCGTACGGTCAGGCGCTGGAGGTCGCCCGGCATCGGGGTCTCCGGACTGTGCCCGTCCGGCCAGAAATAGTCCTCCGCTGCGAGCTCGAGCTCGCCGCCCGGTTCTCGGGCCGCGCGCTCGCGGGCCTCGCCGAGGTGCTGGCGCGAGTAAGCGGCGAACTTGCGGAACAGCGTCGCGACACTGACATTGGCGCGCTCCTCCATCTGCAGCGCCAGGCGCTCGTAGGTTTCCGCGGCATCGGCCTCGAGCCGTACGGCGTGGGCGAGGAACCGCGCGACATCATCCAGCATCGCTCAGCCTCCCGCCATGCCCGGAAAAAGCCGCGGCATGAGCTCGAGGGCCGCGAGCAACAGGCCGAGGAACACCACGAAAAACACCACGGTGCGCCAGTAGCCCAGCTGGACGCCGGCCATTGCCTCCGCCCTGGTGACCAGGAAGTGCGAGACCAGGTAGATCACCACCACGACCAGGCCGAGCAGCAGGATCTGGAACATCGGCTTCTCCTGTTTTCAGGCCGCCCGCAGGCGGGCCAGCGGCAGGCTGCGCCGCAGCGTGCCGCTGACGGCGATGATGTAAATGACCCCGCCGCTGATGGCGATCAGGCCGCCGAGGCCCATGACCGACATGCCGAGCACCTGCGCCAGGCTGTCGAGTCCCTGTGCGGCGCCGGCGGTCTTGCGCTGCACGCCGTGACCCCCGGAAAAAGCCAGGCCCGCCACGTGCAGCAGCTGGCCGACACCGTATACCCGGGGCATCAGCAGGACCAGCTTCGGGTTGGGCGCGGCGAAGCCGAAGCGGGGCAGCAGGTGCAGGCTGAGGGCCATGAAGGCGAGCGTGACGGCGACGATGCAGCCGTGATAGTGCGCCGGCACCATGGTGTTGCTCGCGTCGATCAGGAAGCCGAGCGCGCCGCCGACGCCGAACAGCAGGATCGAGAACCACAGCGAGGAGCGCAGGCCGCGTTCCAGCGTCGATGCCGGCCGTGGACTGTGGCGCCAGCCGTGCAGCAGGGCGAGGGCGATCGGGCCCGCCGCGACACCGCCGCCGGCCGCCATCAGCCAGATGAAGAACGTGCGTTGGTCCGGTCCCGCGACGTCGTAGACGAGGTAGCCCCAGATGGCCAGGAATGCCGGCACAATGCCGAGCAGCAGCAGCAGGGTCACCAGGCGCGGCGTGAGCGGCATGCGCAGGCCGGCGGCGGCGGCGAGCCACAGCCAGCTGACCAGCAGCAGCTGCACCCAGGCAAACTGCAGGACATGGCCGCCGCCCCAGAACAGGGCCTCGAAGAACTGCGGGCCGCTGAGGTAGTCCGGCAGGCTCAGCAGGGACCAGACGAGCGCCCCTGCGGACAGCACCACGGCGATGGCGGAGGTCTGGCTGCCGAAACGCAGCACACCGCCCGGCGCGAGGCGCGCACCGGCCGGGAGGGGATAGGCGATCGACCGGGCCGCCATCAGCGTCACCCCCAGCGCGAACAGCGCCAGGCCGGCGAGAAACGGCGGGTTGTCCAGCACCGGGACGTAGTTGCTCATGATCGCCTGCCCGCCCTGGAAGGGTGCGACGGCCATGAGCGCGGCGCCCACCAGGGCGATGCCGAGCGCGGCCCAGCCCAACGCCGGGGCGCGCGCGCCGGTCGACAGGCTCCAGATCATCGCCCCGCACGCGGCGAACCAGACCAGCACGGAGAAATCCACGTGCGCGACGATCGCGAGGTGGAAAAAGCCCTGCAGGGGGAACAGCGCCTCCAGCCCCGGGGTACGGGAGAGCACGATCAGTACCACGTAGACGCCGGAAAGCACCAGCCCGCCGATACCGAACATCAGCCAGCCTGCGGCCAGCCGGCGGCGGAAGTCATCGGGAATGTCGAGTCGGTAGCCCGTCGTGTTCATGGTCATTACTCCTGTGGCGTCGTGGCGGGCTTGCGGCCGGGAATCAGCCGGGCCTCACCGTCGCCGATATCCAGCAGCACCGATTCGCCCGCCGCGAGGCCGAGCGCAAAGTGCTGCACCTTGTCGAAGCCCTCGTCCCGAGGGGTATCCCGAACCTTAAGCTCCAGGCCATAGGCGCCTGCCGGCAGGCCCCAGTTCGCCTGCAGGTAGGTGCGCCCGCCACGGGCCAGGCCGACGGGCCGCACGGCGGTATCGAGCAGCGGTTCGCCATCGAGCAGCAACTGCACGACCGCGTGGACGCGCGCCCGTGGGCACTTCTCGGGTACGCGCATGTTGGGTGGCAGCGCGTCCATTTCTTCTTTCGTGTACTGCACGCAGGGTTCCACCCGCTGGGTCAGGTGGGCCATGCTCAGCTTCAGTTCCCCGTGCCCCGCAGGCAGCGGTGAATACACCGGCCACTGCGCGAAGGCCCCGGTAACCACGGCGAACAGGGTCCACGAGACCGCCTGGCCTGCAAGCTGCATGGGCCGGGGCAGGCTCATGGCTGTTGCTCCGAGGCGTTGTCCGGCAGCCCCTCCAGGCGCTTCCTGAAGACCGCGACCGCCGCCTTGAGTCCGCTCCCGTCGATCGGCTTGTGCCAGCTCAGGAGGAGGCGCTCGCGCGGCACCCGGCCCCGCAGCTTCGGCATGCGCTCCCGCGCGACCCGCTCCGTCACCCAGCGGTCCCCGTGCCTGAAGTGACAGTCGCCGGCATCGCAGCCGGCCAGGATGACGCCGTCCGCCCCGCCGTGACGCAGCAGGTAATCGATGGCCGCCGGCGGCATCATCCCGGCGCAGGGCAGGCTCAGCGTAGCCACGCCTGCCTCCTCGAGTGCGGCGACGGGGACGCTGTAGTCGCAGCCCACCAGCACGAGGCGCGGCCCAGGGCCGGCAGGACGCGCCGCCGCGAGGTCGAGGCGATGCTTCAGGTCATCCATGGTGAAGTAGGGCAGTTCGATTCCCGTGCGCAGCGGCTGCTGTTTCCTGAACGGCGAGGATGAGGGGCACGAACCGGTGCAGATGCCGCAGCTGACGCACAGCGCGGGATCCACCTTTGCCTCCAGCGCAAAGCGGCGTCCGTCCGTGCGCGGCACCATCTCGATCGCGCCGTACGGGCAATCCTCTGCGCAGAACTCGCAGCCCGTGCAGTCGGGCAGGTGCACGATCGCCGCCGGGGGATGCCGCAGCGGCGGCAGCCAGGGGAGCGCGCAGAGGAAGATCGACACCCCCCATAGCCCGCCCCACAGCGCGCCCTCCGAGCTCAAGTCGAGCAGCGGGTAGATCGCGAGGTAGAACCAGTCGATCCGCAACGCCGTCGGCACGATGCCCAGGTCGGCGGGAGGATGGCTGACGGCCGGGACGGCCAGCGACAGCGCGAGCAGCGCGAGGAAAGCTCCCGCCATCAGCGTGCGCGGCGGGTTGATGCGCGGCAGGCGCACCCTGAGCAGGTGAAACCACACCCCGAGCACGAGGCCGATCGGCAGGCCGACCAGGTGAATGAAGGCCATGAGCGTGAAGAAGCGCTCGTTGACGGTGTCGTTGGTGAGGAAATTCCTCACCATCGGGTCGGAAAAGATCGGCAGCCAGTCCAGCAGCCGCGCGGTGCCGACGGCCAGGTACTGCGCCAGCTCGTCCCACACCATCCAGTAGCCGGTGATGCCGAAGATGAACACCAGCCAGAGCAACGGCACGCCCGTGAACCACGAGTACCAGCGCACGCCGCGATAGCGACCGCGGAGGAACTCGCGGCTCAGGTGCAGGATCATGGTGATGACCGCGGCATCGGAGGCATAGCGGTGCAGGCTGCGCATGATGCCGCCCAGGTACCGCTGCTCGTGCGTGATCCTTTCCAGGGACAGCCAGGCGCCGCTGACGCTGGTGTCGTAGAACAGGAACAGATAAATCCCGCTGACGAGAATGATCCAGAAAAAATAGATCGTCAGGGCGCCGAGGTGGTGGACGGGGCTGTTCTCCCCGCCGAACCCGCTGGACAACGGCCGCTCGAAGCGCGCCAGCAGGCGCAGCACAGCGTTGGAACCGTGATGGCCCCCGGGCGCGGTCATGCGGACCGCCGGCGGCGGAAGCCGCGATACTCGAGCAGCAGCCAGAGGATTGCCGAGCCAATGACCAGCACGCCGATGAAGATGCCGGCAAACAGCGAGTAGTCAAAGTGGTAGCGATCGCCCTGGGCGTCGTAGACGGTGCAGAACAGCCGCACGCGGTCGCCGAGCCGGCCGAGCAGGCCGGCCTCCGAGAGCGAACGGTTGAACACGAGGTCCTTGAGCGGCTCGACGAGCTGCGGGGTCGGGAACACCTCCCCGTAGACCTGCCGCGCGACCCGGCCTTCGCGGTCCAGCAGCGTGATCTGCACCGTGTGGTCGTAGCCGCGCGGCGAGGGCTGGCTCAGGAAGCCGACCGAGCTCATCAGGGCCGCAACGGTCTGCGTGTCCGGGCTGCTCAGGAAGTGCCAGTTAGGATCGTTGATGCCGTGGCGCCGGGCATAGGCCGCCATCTGCTCCGGTGTGTCGACCGGCTGGTCGAAGCCGACCGTCAGGACCGTGAAGCTGTCCTGGCCGAGGGCGTTCCTTGCGACCTGCACGACACGATCCAGTTGGCGCGTCGAAACCTCGCAGGAGTAGGCGCAGGCAGTGAATACCAGGCTGAGCACGACGGGCTGGCCACGGAACTCTTCGAGGCCGCGCGCGCGGCCTTGCGGGTCAAGGAATCGCAGGGCTGCGACCTCGTTGCCGATCGCGGCCTGGCTGACTTCGATCGCGCGGCGCTCGATGTCGGCCTGGACCGCGTGGGCGAACAGCGTGCAGGCGAGGGCGAGTGTCCCCAGGAGCGGCAAGGTGCGCCGCCAGCGTGGTGTCGCTGGGCTGGCGGCGCAACCGTTCATACCAGGCCGTAGGCGATGAACAGGCCCGCGAACAACAGGCCAAGCTGGATCAGCGAAGCGAAGAACGCCGTCATCGCGACCGGCGGGACGGGATTCCGCACGAGCCGGCGGTGGGTGTGGATGAGCCATCCGCCCCCCAGCAGGGCGCCGATCCAGGCAAACACGCTCCCCAGGATCGCCGCCAGGGCCAGCGCGCTGCCCGCGAGCAGCACGGCATTCAGCAGCGCCCAGCGGCTCGCCACCTCGACGCCCCGCACGACCGGCAGCATCGGGATCCCTGCGCGCCGGTAGTCCTCCACGAGCGCGATCGACAGGCTCCAGAAGTGGGAGGGCGTCCACAGGAACAACACCACCGCGAGCGTGAGCGCGGCAGGGGTCAGCGCGGCGTCGAACGCGGCGGCCCCGGCGAGCACCGCCCAGCTGCCCGACAGGCCCCCGATGACGATATTCCAGTGGGTCCGGCGTTTCAGCCAGAGCGTGTACACCACGGAATAGGTCAGCGCGCCCGCGAGCACGAACAGCCCGCTGGCGATGCCGAACTGCCAGGCCGCCAGCCCCGAGCCGAAGCACATCATCAGCGCGAACAGCGTCGGCCAGGCCAGCGATTCGCTGAGGCGTCCGGAGACGAAGGGCCGCGTGCGGGTACGGCGCATCCGCGCGTCGATGTCGCGTTCGAAGTAGTGGTTGCAGCCCGCGGCCCCGGAAGACGCCAGCAGCACGGCGAAGCCGAGCATGAGGGTGTCGGCGCCGGCCGGCCAGGCGCCCTGCGCCAGGATCGCCCCGGCGAGCGCCGAGAGCACGATCGCGAAGCCGATGCGCAGCTTGAACAGGCTGGCACAGAGCTTGAGCAGCCCGTCCCGCGCCTGCGCCGAAGGCAGCGCGACCGTGCCCTGCCCCGCGTGGGGCAGGGACTCCCGCCGGGCGCTCAACTCAGCCTCCAGACCGTGGCCAGGTAGCCGTAGTTGATGAAGTAGTAGACGACGAACATGACCATCAACAGCATCGCGAGGATGAAGGTGCCCGGCGCGGCGAAGCCTTTCACGCCGATCGAGCCGTGGCTGCCGATCGCATCGGCGATGGCTCTCGGCAAGGGCGCCGGCCGCCGGGTGCCGTACTCGGAGGCGCCGGCCTTCTTCTTGCCGAACAGGATGGTGCCGACGATGATCACGCCGAACAGTGCCCCGCCCGTGACCGCCATGATGGCGCTGAGCCCGTTCAGGCCCATGAGGGTATAGGCGGCGCCGGGGTAGGCCCACTCGAAGGCCGAGCCGGTGAACGCCATGTCCCAGTGACGGCGTGACACGCCGAGCGTCCCTGCGCCCATCATGAAGAACGCCTGCAGCGCCGTGCCGATGCCGAACAAGTAGGGCTGCCAGCGGGCCAGCTTCGGCAGGAACAGTTCACGGCGGAACAGCACCGGCACCAGCCAGAACGACAGGGCCATGAACGCGAGCGTCGTGCCCAGCGCGACCGTGCCGTGGAAATGCCCCGGGACATAGATGGTGTTGTGCACCAGGAAGTTGATCTGCTCGACCCCCATCACGACACCCGAAATGCCGCCGATGAAGCCGAAGCCCACCAGCGACAGGAACATGCCGGAGAACACCGGGTTGCCCCAGGGCGCCTTGCGCAGCCACTCGAACAGCCCCTTGTTCAGGCCCTTCTTGCGCTGCGCGACCTCGATCGCGCCGGGCACCGTCAGGCCGTGCACCAGGCTGGCCAGCACTGCGAGATACATCGCGTAGCTGGTGTTGAAGATCTTCCACTCGGTGCCGACGCCCGGGTCCACCAGGAGGTGATGGGCGGAGGCGATCGAGATGAACAGGATGTAGAGAAAGAACGCCCCGCGGCTGACCTTCTCCGACATGGGCTTCGCGCCGAACACGATGGCCGCAATCGCGTACCAGACGGCGACGTGCGCGGCGACGTTGATCTGCTGCGAGGAATGCCCCATGCCCCACCAGATGAGCCGGTACATCAGTGGATCGATGTAGCTGATGTAGCCGACCGACCAGAGGAAGGTCGGGATCAGGATGATGGCGCCGCAGGCGATCGTGAAGATCGCGATGATCGCGGCCGTCAGCGCGCCGAAGGTCACCAGTGGCAGCGAGCCCTCGTAGGTCCGTTCCGCGCGGGCGATGACCAGCGTGCCGAGGAAGATGAAACAGCCGATCAGCGCGCCGACCGCGAACAGGATGAGGCCGAGGTAGAAGTGCGGCGCCGCCGGCATCGGCACGTACGAGGTCATCATGACGCTGGAGCCGCCCTGCAGGATCGAGACCGCGGTCACCGCGGCGCCGATTACCATCAGCGCGAACGCCAGCCAGCCGATACGCGGCGTCGCCAGCCGCGAGCGCAGTAGCACGGCCGCGCAGAAGTACAGCAGCGCGATCTCGAAAAAGATGACCCAGACCAGCAAGGTGACGATGCCGTGCCCCGTCAGTACCTGGTAGAACATCTGCGCGTCGAGAATCTGCACGGCCGGCCAGCGCGTGAGGGCGACGAACAGCCCCAGCAGTCCGCCAACCATCAGGAAGACCACCGCGGCAACGGCATTCGCCTTGATAAGGTTCTCCGCGGACTTGTGGAACACCAGGCCCGACTCCGGGCAGGTGCGGTAGAGTGCTTTCATTATTCTCTCCTCCCGGTCTCAGGTCAGTCGACGACGTACATCTTGCCGAGCATCGCGTGATGCAGAACGCCGCAGTATTCGTTGCAGACGAGCGCGTACTCGCCGGATTTAGTCGGCGTGATCGTCATGACCATGTCGTACCCGGGCAGCACTTGCACGTTGATGTTGATAGGCTGGATCGAGAGGCCGTGCTGCCAGTCCGCGGACGAGATGTGCAGGCGATAGGTTTCGCCCTTCTTCAGCTCCAGGACCGGGTACCATTCCCATAGCCTCGCGAGCAGGTAGACATCGCTGCCGGCCGGCGGCGCGACCACCGGGATCTGCCGATCGGTCTCGTGCCGGACCGTGTAAGCGTCAACCATCTCGCCGACTTTCTCGACGTATTTCTGGGGCAGCACCCGGTAAGCCTCGCCCTTGTAGTTCTGCTGCCCGAACACATGCCAGTAGGGCATCATGAAGAACATGATCAGGCACCAGACCAGGGCGATGACTATCCATGTGCCCTCGAGCCGATCCAGCGGCTGTTTCCACCAGATGCGTTCTGCGGGTGGTTCGATTGCGCTCATTGCGAGTCCCTCCGACTACGGTGCGAGAGGGATGGTGACGATCTCCATCACCCCCCAGATGATGTAGAACACGGTCGGGACCGTGATCCCCAGGAACAGCAGCAGGAACGGGTTGTCCAGCACGCGCTGCATCACGGGGACCTGTTCCGCTCGTTGAGGCTCGTCGTCATCGGTGTCGTGCAAAGGTTTTTCTTGGTTCATGGTTCTCCCTCTCCTCGCAGCGCACAAATAGTGGTATATAATCTATATCATTCAGACGGGCTGAAATTATCATTGCCGCAACACGGTTTTATTGATCCAGATCAATTTCTCGTCCCCATTTGCTGCAGCTCGCAGCGGAGGCCAGATGAACGCCTGCAACAAGAATTGTCCGAAGCCGGGACCGGCCGCGGTGCTGGTCCTGGCGTTGTTCGCAATGCTGCAGGCCGGCTGCGGCCGGCAGGAAGCGCGGGGACCCGCGTGGGACTTCGCCAGGGTCGACGCGGCCGGCGCGGTGCTCCCCGGTGAATCGTCCGGCGCGCACGACTGCGTGCTCGACCGCCGCACGACCCTGCTGTGGGAGGTGAAGCAGGCGGCGCCGGGGCTGCATTACCGGGACGACCTGTTCACGTGGCACAGCACCGACGCCGCGGAACACAGCGGCGAACCGGGCCTCGCGGAGGGCGGGACCTGTAGCCTGGAGCGCTGCGACACCGAGGCCTTCGTCGAGGCGGTGAACCTGGCCGGGCTGTGCGGGCGGAACGACTGGCGCATGCCGAGCCGCGACGAGGCGCTGACGCTGATGGATCCCGCGCGGATCGGCCAGGGCGCGGCCATGGACCCAGGCTACTTCCCGGGGACGAGCGAAGGTGAGTACTGGACCGGCACCACGTTCCGGATGTATCCGCAGGGCGCGTGGGCGATTGATACAATCTACGCTCAGGATCGCGTCGACTGGAAAGCCACGCCGAAGTACGTGCGCCTTGTCAGTGGCTCCAAGACCGCCGTCAGGCCGAAGAGGAGAGGGAGATGAACGCCACGCAAACAGGTTCCGAGCGCCAGATCGCCAGCTGGCTGCTGGTGTGCTGTGCCATCCTGTTTTCGCTGATCGTGCTCGGCGGGGTGACACGCCTGACGGGATCGGGCCTGTCGATCACCGAGTGGCGGCCGGTTACGGGGATGCTGCCGCCTTTCAGCGAGCAGGCCTGGCAGAGCGAATTCGATCTCTATCGCGCCAGCCCGGAGTACCGGGTCGTCAACCGCGGCATGTCGCTGGCCGAGTTCAAGATGATCTACGCCTACGAATATGCCCACCGCCTGCTGGCGCGCATGCTCGGGCTCGCGTTCGCGATTCCTCTGCTGTGGTTCTGGCTGCGCGGCAGGATTCCGGTGCAGTTGCGCTGGCCGTTGCTCGGCCTCCTCGGGCTAGGCATGCTGCAGGGTTACATGGGCTGGTTCATGGTCGCGAGCGGCCTCGTCGACATTCCCCGCGTCAGTCCTTACCGTCTCGCGGCGCACCTCAGCCTCGCGATGATCATTTACGCGGCGATGTTCTGGCTGGCGCTCGGCCTGCTGCGCCCCCGGGCGACGCCGGCGCCGGCGATCATCCGCAGTGGCCTGCGGCCGCTCCTGCTGGTGCTCGTGGTCACGATCCTGTCGGGCGCATTCGTCGCCGGACTGAAGGCCGGGTTCGTCTACAACACCTTCCCGCTCATGGGGGGGCAATGGGTGCCGGATGGCCTGTTCCACCTCGAGCCCGTCTGGCGCAACTGGTTCGAAAACCCCGCGACGGTGCAGTTCACCCACCGCGTGCTCGGGCTGAGCACCCTGGCGATCACGCTGTTCCTCTGGGTGCGCGCGCTGCGGCTGCCGTTGTCGTCCACCCAGCGCCTGGCGTTTCACGGGCTCGCCGTGGCGGTGATTGCGCAGGCGACGCTCGGCATCAAGACGCTGCTGATGTTCGTTCCGGTGGGTCTCGGCGCGGCCCACCAGGGCGGCGCGGTCGTGGTGCTGAGCGCAGTCCTGTTCGCGCTGCACGAGACCGGCCGCGCGCCGCAAGCGATTGCCACCGCCGCACCCGTCGGCGCGAGCGCCGCCTGAACGAATCTGGCTAAGGGCCTGTTCACACTACGCGGATCGCCGCGTTGTCGCCCCGAAGCGCGCCAGGCAAGGCACGAGGAGAGAAGTTTGGTCACTCCAAACGAACGACGAGTAACGCTGCATGGCGCGCTTCGGGGCACAACCCGGAGGGACGGGGCCATTTTCCCGCCCGCCGGCGTTGCAGCTCGCTTGTGTAGAACAACTACACTGCACTCGCTGCGCCTTGGCGGGCGGGAAAATGACCTCCGTCGCGGCGACCCGCGCAGTGTGAACAGGCCCTAAAGGCGCAGGTGGCGGCGCAGCGCGCCGAACAGCTCGAGCATGCGCTCCGGCCGCTGCGGCGGTGGGAAGGCCCCAAGGACGCGACCCTGCGGATCGACGATCATGATCGAGCTCGTGTGATCGATCGAGCGGCGACCCTGCGCGTCGACATGCTCGTAGTACTTGATGGCCAGCGGCCCCGCCAGCCCGGCGAGCGCGTCTTCGGGCCCGCTCAGGCCGATGAACGCCGGATCGAAGAACGCCAGGTAGGCGGCGATTTGCGCGGGCGCATCATATTCGGGGTCGACCGAGACGAACACGACCTGGTGCTCGAGGCCTGGCTGGGCCGCGACCAGCGCCTGGCGATAGTCGCGCAGGATCTGCATGGCGGTGGGACACACGTCCGGGCACTGCAGGTAACCGAAAAACAGGAAGGTCCAGCGGCCTTGCAGCTGCGCGGGCCCAAAGGGTTGCTCGCGCTGGTCCAGCAGCTGGAAGTCACCGATGGGGATGGGTTCGGGCCACAGGATGGCGCGCAGCTCGGGCGGCGCGTTGGCCCAGCCCGGCGAGCCACCCGGTCCATGGCGCGCCACGAGAGTGGCGCCGAGCACGATCGCGCCCAGCACCGCCAGGAGAATCGGGCCGGCGGGAACCCGCCGGCCCTTGCGCTTGCTTCTGTCCTCGCGGTTACTTGGCGAGGCTGCGGATATAGGCGACGACATTCTCGAGGTCCTCGCCCTTCAGCGTATGCCCCCAGGGCGTCATCATGGGCGACAGGCCGACGGCGGCGCCGCCCTCGGTGATGACCTTCTTGAGGTAATCGTCTTCGATCGTGGCCTGCCATTCCGCGTCATTCAACGCGCGCGGCTTGGGGCGCAGCGCCGCGGACGCAGGACCGTCGCCCGCTCCGGCGGGGCCGTGGCAGGTCGCGCAGAACTGCTGGAACTTGGCTTTGCCTGCCTCCGCGTCA
This sequence comes from Gammaproteobacteria bacterium, assembly GCA_047921395.1. GTDB lineage: Bacteria > Pseudomonadota > Gammaproteobacteria > Steroidobacterales > XN24 > XN24. Next base: position 26,334 of record JBLRWH010000010.1, on the reverse strand, counting down.
CCGGCCAGCGCCGGGGTGGTGAAGATGCAAAGGGCGGCCATGCTGGCCATGAGAGTGAGTTTACGCATGCCTGGACTCCTGGAGCTCGGAAGCGATGATTAAATGCATACGATATACATCTTAAGGGGATAGTCAATCATCCACCGCAATGATGGTGTACGCACCGGTGATTTCGACCCAAGGCTATTGCCCGATCCAACGTATTAGCGTATTAATACGCTAACTCGGTCGCCTCGCAGCCATTCAACAGTTCCGATTATGAAGAATCGCACCCCGCCGTCCAAGCTCGATGAGCAGATTGCCGAGGAAGAACTTTGCCGGGCCGTGCTCGCGCTGCGCGACCGCGCGGAGGCCGTACAGTTTTTCCGCGACCTCTGCACCCCGGCGGAACTGCAGGCGCTGGTCGATCGCTGGCGCGTCGTGGGCCTGCTCAGGCAGGGCCTCACCTATCGGCAGATCAACGAGCAGACGGGGATCAGCGTGACGACGATCGGGCGGGTCGCCCGGTTCCTGGCCGACGGCAACGGGGGTTACCTCGCCGTCGCAAATCGACTGGATGGAGAGAACACATGACGGTTCAGGCAGAACAGCGGATCAAGGTCGCGATCCAGAAGTCCGGACGGCTGACCGACAATTCGCTGCACCTGCTGGAAACCTGCGGGCTGATCTACAGCCGCGGCCGGGACCAGCTGATCTGTTTCGGCGAGAACATGCCGGTGGACGTGCTGCTGGTGCGCGACGACGACATCCCGGAGCTGGTCGCCGAGGGCATCTGCGACCTCGGGATCGTCGGCATGAACGTGTTCCGCGAGAAGACAGGCGACGGCATGGACGTCCGCCCGGAGCTCGAGCTCGACTTTGGCCGCTGCCGCCTCTCGATCGCCGTGCCGCGCGGCTTCGGCTACGCGTCGGCGAGCAGCCTGGAGGGCCTCAAGATCGCCACCAGCTACCCGCGGATCCTGGCCGCCTGGCTGGCTGAGCGGGGCATTTCGGCGAGCATCGTGACCTTGTCCGGGGCCGTCGAGATCGCCCCGCGCCTCGGGCGCGCCGACGTCATCTGCGACCTGGTGTCCACCGGGTCCACCCTGCTGGCAAACGACCTCGAGGAGGTCGAGGTCGTGTTCGAGAGCAAGGCCGCGCTGATCTCGCGCAATGGCGGCCCGGCGGAGGGCTGGCCGACCCGGCTCGTGAGCAGGATGCGCGGCGTGCTGAGCGTGCGCGAGAGCAAGTACATCATGTTGCATGCGCCGCGCTCGGCCCTGGCCGAGATCCGTCGCCTCCTGCCCGGCAGTGAATCGCCCACAGTGATGCCGCTCGAAGGCAGGGACGACAAGGTCGCGGTGCACGCCGTCTGCCGCGAGAACGTATTCTGGGAAACCCTCGAGGGGCTGAAGGCCGCGGGCGCGAGCTCGATGCTGGTCTTGCCCGTGGAGAAGATGCTTGCCTGAGCCGACTGCATTGCTGACACGCTACGACTGGGCCCAACTCGACGAGCCGGCCCGCGCCGCGGCGCTGGCGCGCCCCGAGGCCGCGCGGCGCGAGAGCCTGGCGGCCGAGGTGGCGCAGATCATCGCCGAGGTGCGGCGTGACGGCGACGCGGCCCTGCTGCGCTTTGCGCAGCGCTTCGACGGCGTGACGCTCGGCGCGCTGCGCGTGCCCGCCGACGAGTTCGACGCCGCCGAGGCCTCGCTCACGCCGGCGCAGCGGGCCGCGCTGAGGGTGGCGATCGACAACGTGCGGGCCTTCCACGCCGCGCAGCTGGCGCTACCAGTCGAGGTGGAGACCATGCCCGGCGTCCTGTGCCGGCGCATCACCCGCCCGATCCGCGCGGTCGGGCTGTACGTCCCGGCCGGCTCGGCCCCCCTCCCGTCCACGGTCATCATGCTGGCTGTGCCGGCGGCCCTCGCGGGCTGCCCGCGGCGCATCCTGTGCACGCCGCCGCAGAAGAACGGTCGCGCCGACCCGGCCGTGCTGACCGCGGCGCGCTACTGCGGCATCGACGAGGTCTACCTCGCCGGCGGCGCGCAGGCCGTCGCGGCCATGGCCTACGGCACAGAGACAATCCCCGCCGTGGACAAGATCTACGGCCCCGGCAATGCCTGGCTCACCGAGGCGAAACTGCAGGTCTCGCGCGATCCCGACGGCGCGGCGCTGGACCTGCCCGCCGGGCCGTCCGAAGTGCTGGTCATCGCGGACGGGCGCGCCGATGCCGAGTTCGTCGCGGCCGACCTGCTGTCGCAGGCGGAGCACGGCCCGGACTCGCAGGTGCTGCTGGTCACGCCGTCCGCCGCGCTGGCCGATGCCGTGGACGTGGCGGTCGAGGCGCAGCTGTCGGTCCTCGCGCGCAGCGCGGTGGCGCGCGAGGCGCTCGGCCACGCGCGCGTGCTGATCGCGCGCGACCTCGAGGAGGCCTTCGAGATCAGCAACCGCTACGCGCCTGAGCACCTCATCGTGCAGGTGCCGGAGGCCGAGCGCTGGCTCGAGCGCGTCGAGGTCGCCGGCTCGGTGTTCCTCGGCGACTGGACGCCCGAGTCGCTCGGCGATTACTGCAGCGGCACGAACCACGTCCTGCCGACCTATGGTTACGCGCGCGCCTGGAGCGGCCTGTCCGTGAGCGACTTCCAGCTGGCGATCTCGGTGCAGGAAGCGACCCCGGCAGGCTTTCGCCTGATCGGCCCGACCGCCCGGACGCTCGCGGACCTGGAAGGCCTCGATGCGCACGCGCTCGCCGTCAAGCTCCGGCTCGAGGCGCTCGAGCAGCCGGGGACAGACACCGCGCGGCCAGGGACGCGCGGATGAGCGGCGTGGCGCACCTGCTGCGGCCGGAGCTCAGGGATTTCACCGCCTATCACGCGGCGTCCCCGCGGCGCGGCGTCGTGCGCCTGCATGCCAACGAGTCGTCCTGGCGCGCGGACTGGGACGAGACCAGCGACGGCCTGAATCGTTATCCGGACCCGCGGCCCGCGGCGCTGGTCGGCGCCCTCGCGTCGCTCTACGGCGTGGCGCCCGGCGCGGTGCTCGCGACCCGCGGCAGCGACGACGCGATCGACCTGCTGGTGCGCGCCTTCTGCCGCGCGGGACAGGATGCCGTGCTGGTCTGCCCGCCGACCTTCGGCATGTACGCCGTCGCGGCGCGGCTGCAGGGCGCCGAGGTCATCGAGGTGCCGCTGAAGCGCAACTTCGCCCTGGACCCGGAGGCCATCGAGGCCGCGGTGCGCCCCGGCGTGAAACTGGTGTTCCTCTGTTCGCCCAACAACCCAACCGGGAGCACCATACCGCGCAAGGTCGTCGACGCGCTTTGCCGCGCGCTGGACAGCCACTGTGTCGTGGTGGTGGACGAGGCCTACGTCGAATTTGCGCGCGACGAGGGCTGTGCGAGCCTGCTTGAGGCGCATCCCAACCTCGTGCTGCTGCGCACCCTGTCGAAGGCCTGGGGGCTCGCGGGGGCGCGCATCGGTGCCCTCCTGGCGGATCCCGAGCTCGTCGCGATCCTGCGCGCGCTGGCGCCGCCGTACCCGCTGCCCTCGCTGGCGACCGAGGCGGCGCTGCGGCGCCTCCAGCCGGCCGAGGTCGTCGCGGCGCGCCGCCATACCGCGGCCGTCGTGCGGCGGCGCGACGCACTGGCGAAGGAATTGCAGGCGCTGCCCTGCGTGCGCCGGGCCTGGCCGAGCGACGGCAATTTCCTGCTCGTGCGCTTCGCAGACGCCGCCGCGGCGATGCATGCGTGCGAGGCGGCCGGCGTGCTGGTGCGCGATTTCAGCAGGCAGCCGCGGCTGAGGGGCTGCCTGCGCATCACGGTCGGCACGGCCGCCGAGAACCGTCGCTCGCTGGCGGCCCTGAGAAAGATTGCGATGAAGACTGCGGCGAAGGCCGCGAGGAATCGGCATGGATAGGTCGCTGCTGCTGTTCATCGATCGCGACGGCACCCTGGTCGAGGAGCCGCCCGACGAGCAGGTGGATGCCATCGAGAAGGTCCGCCTCGTGCCGGGCGTGATCCCGGCGTTGCTGCGCCTCGTCGACGCCGGCTACCGCCTCGTCCTCGTCAGCAACCAGGATGGGCGGGGTACGGACGCGTTTCCGGAGGACCACTTCCGGCGCGCGCATGATTTCATCATCGGGCTGTTCGCGAGCCAGGGCATCCGCTTCGACGCCGAGTTCATCTGTCCGCATTTTCCCACCGACGGCTGCGCCTGCCGCAAGCCGGCGACCGGGCTGCTCACGCGCTACCTGGTGACGCTCCCCCCGGATCTCGATCGCAGCTTCGTCATCGGCGATCGCGACGCCGACCTCCAGCTCGCCGAGAACCTCGGCCTCGTCGGCCTCAGGGTCGGCGACGGCACGGGTGACAGCCTCACCTGGCCGGAGATCGCCCGGCGCATCCTCGGCGGCCTCAGGCGCGCGCGCGTGACGCGCGGCACGGCCGAGACGCGCATCGAGGTCGCGGTCGATCTCGACGATCCGCACGGCCCGATCCGCGCCGCGACGGGCATCGGCTACTACGATCACATGCTCGAGCAGGTCGCCAAGCACGGCGGCTTCTCCCTCCAGCTCGAATGCGGCGGCGACCTGCACGTGGACGAGCACCACACCGTCGAGGACGTCGCGCTCGCGCTCGGCGAGGCGTTGCGCACGGCGCTCGGCACGCGCCGCGGGCTCCGCCGCTACGGCTTCGTGCTGCCCATGGACGAGGCGCGCGCCGAGGTGTCCGTCGATCTCGGCGGGCGGCCCTACCTGGTGTTCGAGGGCGAGTTCCGCCGCGAGCGCGTCGGCGAGCTGCCCACGGAGCTGGTGCCGCATTTCTTCCGCTCGCTGGCCGACAGCCTGCGCGCCTCTATTCATGTGCGCGTCAGCGGCGAGAACGACCACCACCAGGTCGAGGCGGCTTTCAAGGGCCTCGGCAGGGCATTGCGTGACGCCTTCAGGCTCGAGGGCGGCGGGATTCCGTCCACCAAGGGCATGCTGGCATGAGCGAGGGCGGCCCGGTCATCGTCGACTCCGGCGGCGCGAACATCAGCTCGCTGCGCTTCGCGCTCGGGCGCCTCGGCTGCGCTGCTCCGCTGACGGCGGATGCCGAACTCATCCGCGGCGCGAGCCACGTGTTCCTGCCCGGCGTCGGCGCGGCGGACCAGGCGATGACGCGCCTCGAGCAGAGCGGGCTCGCCGAGCTCGTGCGGGGTCTTCGCCAGCCGGTGCTGGGGATCTGCCTGGGGATGCAGCTGCTGTTCGAGGCCTCGGAAGAGGACGGCGGGCGCAGCTGCCTGGGCATCGTGCCCGGGCGGGTGAAGCGCATCCCCGCGGGCCCGGACCGCCCGGTCCCGCACATGGGCTGGAACCTGACGAGCCTGCAGGCCGGCTGCCCGCTGTTCGCAGGCCTCCCGGGCGCCGCGCACTTTTATTACGTGCACAGCTACGCCGCGCCGCCGGGCCCCGATACCGTGGCCGTCGCCGACTACGGCGGCGAGTTCACCGCCGTCGTTTCGCGCGGCAATTTTCACGGCGCCCAGTTTCATCCGGAGCGCTCCGGCCCGGCCGGGGCGCGCGTCCTTGCCAACTTTCTCGCGCTGTGAACGCCACGGGACACGAGCAGCCATGGCCCTGACACCCATCCCCGCGATCGACCTGAAGGAAGGGCGCTGCGTGCGGCTGTACCAGGGGCGCTTCGACCAGGTGTCGGAGTACGAGGCCGCGCCGGAAGCCCTGGCCGCGCGCTATCTCTCGCTTGGCGTCGACTGGGTCCACGTGGTGGACCTCGACGGGGCCCGCGATGGCGCCGGCGGCAATCGCGCGGTGATTGCGCGGATGGCAGGGCTCGCGCGCGGCCGCGTGCAGGTCGGGGGGGGAATCCGCGGTCGCGCCGAGGTCGAGGCCATGCTCGCCACGGGCGTCGGGCGCGTGGTCATCGGCAGCGCCGCCGCGGAGCGGCCCGGCGAGGTGCGGCAGTGGTTCGACGAGTTCGGGCCCGAGCGGCTGGTGCTCGCCTTCGACATCGGCCTCGACGCGCAGGGCACGCCGTGGTGCAAGACCCGCGGCTGGACCGAGGACGTGGGGCTGTCGCTGTGGGATGCGATCGAGACCTACCGGGCCGCCGGTCTGCGGCACGTGCTGTGCACGGACGTGGCCCGCGACGGCGCCATGACCGGGCCGAATTTCGAACTCTACGCGGAATGCACGCGCCGCTTCCCGGCCATCGCGCTGCAGGCTTCCGGCGGGGTCCGCGACCTGGCCGACCTCGAGGCGCTGCGCGCGACGGGGGCCGCGGGCGCGATCATCGGCAAGGCCCTGCTGGACGGCCGCATCACCGACGAGGAGATCCGCTCATTCTTGCAAAACGCCTGATTCCCTGCCTCGACGTGCGCGACGGACGCGTCGTCAAGGGCGTGCGCTTCCGCGATCATCGCGACATGGGCGGCATCCTCGAGCTCGCGGGCCGCTATCGCGACGAGGGCGCCGACGAGCTCGTGTTCTACGACATCACCGCCAGCCCGGGTGGGCGCACGGTGGATCGCAGCTGGGTGACGCGCGTCGCCGAGCTGCTCGATATCCCGTTCTGCGTCGCCGGCGGGATACGCGATGTCGCGGCCGCCGAGGCCGTGCTCGCTGACGGCGCCGACAAGATCAGCATCAACACCCCCGCGCTCGAGGATCCCGCGCTCATCGACACGCTGGCGCGCCGCTTCGGCAGCCAGTGCGTGGTGATCGGCATCGACAGCCGCCGCGAGGACGGCGAGTGGCGCGTGGCCAGCCACACCGGTGATCCCGAGCGCACGCGCTACGGCCGGCACTCGACGCTCGACTGGGTCCGTGAGGTGCAGCAGCGCGGCGCGGGGGAGATCGTGCTCAACTGCATGGATTCCGATGGCGTCCGTGACGGCTACGACATCGAGCAACTCGCCGCGGTGCGCGAGGCCTGCACGGTCCCCTTGATCGCCTCGGGCGGCGCCGGCGAGCCGCGCCATTTCATCGAGGTCTTTCACCATGCCCGGGTGGATGGGGCGCTGGCCGCGACGGTGTTCCACTCCGGCCAGATCGCCATTCCGGATCTGAAGCGCCTGCTGGCGAAGAACGGGATCGAGGTGAGGCAATGAAGGCGCCCGCGAGCGATGCCATCGACTGGGACAAGGGTGCGGGCCTGGTGCCCGCCATCGTGCAGGACGCCACCTCCGGAAGGATGCTGATGCTCGGCTACATGAACCGCGCGTCTTACGAGCTCACCCTGGCGGAGGGCCAGGCCGTGTTCTTCAGCCGCAGCAAGCAGCGTTTGTGGCGCAAGGGCGAGACCTCCGGCAATACCCTGGAGGTTCGGGAGATTCGCCTGGACTGCGATGCCGACACGCTGCTGGTGCGCGCGGTGCCGGCGGGGCCGACCTGCCACCTGGGCACCACGAGCTGCTTCGGCGAGGCGGTGCCTGCAACCTTGCTCGACGAGCTGGAGGCGGTGATCGACGGGCGCCTGGCGCAGCGGCCGGAGGACAGTTACGTGGCGAAGTTAGCCGCAGCGGGCGTGGCCCGGGCCGCGCAGAAGGTGGGCGAAGAGGGCGTGGAAACGGCCCTGGCCGCCGTCACCCGGGACGACGACGGCCTCGCCGAGGAATCCGCCGACCTGCTGTTCCATCTCCTGGTGCTGCTGCGCATCCGGGGGCTGTCACTGGCGGACATGCTTGTGAAGCTCGAGTCACGCCGGCGCTGATCCCCGGCAACCCTATCTAACTTTCTTCTCTGCCCCTCTGCTTCTCTGCGCCTCCGCGCGAGCCGAATTCCCCGGCAAAGCGCGCTGAACAAAAAAAGGCCGGGAGATTGCTCTCCCGGCCTCAATGTTTTTCTTCTTTTCGGTGGTGGGGGTGGGCCCGAAGGCCCACCCCTCGAACCGAGGGTTACTTCACCGCGTCGATGATCGTCTGGCGACCCTCAGGGAACTCCTGCGGGACCCAGCTGTTCTGGTACGCGTGACCCCTGGCCGGGCCGTCGGTGTGGCAGGTGATGCAAGCCGTCGTCGCTGCGCCCTGGAGCACGTCGTCGAGCTGGTTGCCCCACTCGGTGCTGCCGGCATCGACGGTGGTCGCCATTGCCTGGGTCTGGTCGGGAATGACTGCGAAGTCTGCCGTATGGCAGGCGGCGCAGGCATTGAGCGCACGCGGATAGGTCGGCGCGTGGAAGTTGTGGGTGATCACCCGGTCACCTTCCGACCCGAACACGATCTGCGGACCCGTGCCCGGCCAGTTCGCCAGCCCTGAATCATCGGGCGCCCAGGCGAAGATGCCGCGGGTCCGATAGATCACGTAGGGAGGTGAGCCTTCGGCGCCGGCCGAGTGAATGCGATGCAGCATCGTCTTCATCTCATATGTCTCACCGACCTTGCCGTCATAGGCTTCGGACGGATCGACACCCAGGCCGACGCGGACGTTCTGCTCGTTGGACGCAGAGTTGTGGCAGAGGACGCACATGTCGACGTTGTCGACGCGGTTGCCGCCGTGCTGGTAGAGCGAACCCACATGGCACGTCAAGCAGACGTCGGTGTCGACGACAGGACGACGCGCCATGAGCGGTGCGTCGCCATCACCCACGATCCACTCGTAGGTCGGCGTCTTGGCACGAACGGCCATGACGTCGGTCGGGTCGGCGACGCTGACGACGCGCGGCTTGCCCTGGAGGGCCACGATGCCACGCTCGGCATCGACGGCGTCCACCGGGATGGTGGTGGTCGCGACGTTGCCGGAGCAGGTCGTGTTGTCGGCGGTGACGTTCACGGCGAGAGCCTGGCCGGGCGCATTGGTCGCCTGGCCGAGGATGAAGTCATCCCCCTGGGCGTAGCTGCGCAGCATGCTCAGGTTGGCGCCCGAGCCGAGATGGAACAACGGTGCTGTTGGGCCGACCGTCGCGTTGCAGGGATTGACCCCGACGCCGTTGTATCTGGCCTGCCAGGAAATCGCCAGGTTCACGCCGTCATCGACGATGCCGGTGATCTCCCAGGCGAACTTCGCACCCTCGGTGACGGAGGTATCAACGCCATCCCAGATGATGCCGGCGCGCTCGGTCACGATGCCATTGTGGAACTGTGCGACCGTGTAGCGTGCGACGCCACCTTCATCCGCAGGGGCATGGCACTGCTTGCAGTTGGCCGTTTCCGGATCGGGAATGTTCAGATGGAACTCGAGGCCCGTGAAGTCGAAGCCGTCCATCGAACCGTGGCAGCTGAAGCAGGTCGCATCACCCGCGACCGGCATGGCATTGACGGCGGCTAGGCCCCCTTCGATGTCGTGGCACACGCTGCAATTGGCCATGTAGGTCGGGTAGGTGATGTCGTACTCGTTGGCACGAGGCGCCGGCGTAACGTACTTACCCTCAGGGAAATTGTGCGAATTGTGGATGCCGTGCGCGAATTTCCAAGTGTCCTCATACGAGACGCTGGCGTCGTGGCACACCACGCACTGCTGCACACCGACCGGGTCGGCGTAGTGAGTCGCGAAGCGGCCGACTTCGCCGTTATCTCCGTGACAGGCGACGCAGGCCTGGTCGCTGACGGTATTGTGGCTCGGCAATGCCTCCGGATAGTCGCCCCATACGAAGGCGCGGCCGGAACGAACAGAGTCCGTGGTCGCGAACAGGAAGCGCGTGGGCTCGAGATAGTCGTTGGCGCCGTTGGCGATGGTGATGGTGTAGTTGCCCGCACCGATGTCCACCAGCGTCGTGGCGGCGAAGATGTTCGTGCGTGTGCCCCTAATGTCGTTGCCATTGGCGTCAGTCGTCGGGACGCCGTCGAAGACATACGCGACAGGGGTATTGTTGCGACCTGAAGTGTAAATCTGGTCGAAGCCTGGCTTGTTCACGCCGTCCATCTTCAGGTTGAAGCTGAACACTAGGTCGTCATCGACCACGTCAAATGCCTGGCCGCTCAGTGCGACCACGCCGTCGACGGCATGCGCTGCCGGCGCAGAGGCAAAGGAGCCTTCGCTGTGGCAGACCGCGCAGCTCTCGAAGGGCAGCGTGACCACGGAGTCACCCGGAGGTCCCTGCTCACCGGGGGCGCCTGGATCGCCAGGAGCGCCAGTAGCGCCAGTAGCGCCAGTAGCGCCAGGAGCGCCGTCCTTTCCGTCGTCGCCTTCGCAGCCTGCGAGGCCGAGAAACGCAGCGAGCGCAATCGTCGCTGCAAGTGTCCATTTCGATTTCATTGTTCCCTCCACGGGATATAGAGCGCGTCCCCATTTACAGCTCATTCCGTCCCTGCTCCGGCAGGAGCTCCCTGGACGAAATGCTCAGCGCAAATGATCGTTTGACCCGGGAACATGGACAATCAGGATTTCTACGCAGGCAAGGCGCGCGTTGGTGCATCCGAGTAGGCATTCCTGCTTATGTGTTCGTACGTATCCGCATGCCATCTCCAGGGAATCTCCGGCCAGCTCTGCTGCGGACGCAGGCCGATCCCCGCCGCACACGGCTGGACCGCGGCATAGAAAAAGGCCGAGAGATTGCTCTCCCGGCCTCAAAGTTTTTCTTCTTTTCGGTGGTGGGGGTGGGCCCGGAGGCCCACCCCCCCCGAGCCGAGGGTTACTTCACCGCGTCGATGATCGTCTGGCGACCCTCAGGGAACTCCTGCGGGACCCAGCTGTTCTGGTACGCGTGACCCCTGGCCGGGCCGTCGGTGTGGCAGGTGATGCAAGCCGTCGTCGCTGCGCCCTGGAGCACGTCGTCGAGCTGGTTGCCCCACTCCGTGCTGCCGGCGTCGACGGTGGTCGCCATCGCCTTGGTCTGGTCGGGGATCACTGCGAAGTCTGCCGTATGGCAGGCGGCGCAGTCGTTCAGCGCACGCGGATAGGTCGGCGCATGGAAGTTGTGCGTCTGCGTCACGTTGTCCGATCCGAAGACGATCTGCCTTCCCGTGCCCGGCCAGTTCGCAAGCAAGGACTCGTCAGGCGCCCAGGCGTAGATGCCGCGGTTCCGATAGAGCACGTAGGGCGGTGATCCCGCGGTGCCGGCCGAGTGAATGCGATGCAGCATCGTCTTCATCTCGTAGGTCTCGCCGACCTTGCCGTCATACGCTTCGGAGGCCTCGACGCCCATGCCGACGCGGACGTTCTGCTCGTTGGACGCAGAGTTATGGCAGATGACGCACATGTCGACGTTGTCGACGCGGTTGCCGCCGTGCTGGTAAAGCGAGCCCACATGGCAACTCAGGCATGCTTCGGTGTCGACGACAGGACGACGCGCCATGAGCGGTGCGTCGCCATCACCCACGATCCACTCGTAGGTCGGCGTCTTGGCACGAACGGCCATGACGTCGGTCGGGTCGGCGACGCTGACGACGCGCGGCTTGCCCTGGAGGGCCACGATGCCGCGCTCGAAGTCGACCGGATCCACCGGGATGGTGGTGGTCGCGACGTTGCCCTGGCAGACCGTGTTGTCGGCCGTCACGTTCACGGCATTGGCCTGGCCCGGCGCACTGGTGGACTGGCCGAGGATGAAGTCATCACCCTGGGCGTAGCTGCGCAGCATGCTCAGGTTGGCGCCCGAGCCCAGATGGAACAGCGGGGCCGTGGCGCCAACTGTCGCGTTGCACGGATTGACCGCAGTGCCGTTGTAGCTGGCCTGCCAGGAAATCGCCAGGTTCACGCCGTCATCGACGATCCCCGTGATCTCCCAGTCGAACTTGGCACCCTCGGTGACGGAGGTGTCGACGCCGTCCCAGATGATGCCGGCCCGCTCGGTCTCGATGCCATTGTGGAACTGTGCGACCGTGTAGCGTGCGACGCCACCTTCAGCCGCGGGAGCATGGCACTGCTGGCAGTTGGCCGTCCCCGGGTTCGGGATGTTCAGGTGGAACTCGAGGCCCGTGAAGTCGAAGCCTTCCATCGAGCCGTGGCAGGTGAAGCAGGTCGCATCACCCGCGACCGGCATGGCATTTGCCGCAGCCAGCGTAGCTTCGCTGTCATGGCAGACGCTGCAGTTGGGCATGTAGGTCGGGTAGGTCACCGCGAAGATTTGCTCTTCACCTTCGGCTTCGAACTTGAATTCGCCGCCTGGCATGTTGTGCGAGTTGTGGATGCCGTGTGCGAGGAAAGTCAGGCTTAGACCACCCTCAGGCGGATTCACGGCGCTGTGGCAGGCGATGCAGTTGGACGCCTGGAACGGGTTGAGGTGATGGCTGGCCAGCCCACCCACAAACTCCCCGTGGCAGTTCTTGCAGGACTGGTCGCTGACCAGGTCGAGACGCGCGTATGCGGCGTCATCCGCAGAGATGCTGGCCCGACGACGGGGCGTGACACCGTCCGGGGTCTGCAGCCGAAAGTAGACCCTGGCGTCGGTGCCGACAAAATCGGCCGGCGTGACCGGCTGGCCATCCAGGGGCGTACCGTCCGGGATGCGGAATTTGTACAAGCCGGCGGCCAATTCTTGCGGTTCACTCACGAGGAATGCATGCGAGTTGTTCGGAAACTGATTGCGCGTGTAGACGCCGTCAACACCCTGGAAGATCACCAACCGCTGTACGAGGGTAAAATAATTCACCGGCGTGCCATTGACGCGAATCTCGAACGCGACCACAAGGTCGCCGCCATCGGCCGTTGGCGGCGTAACGACGGTAAAAGAAATATCTCTGTCGATCTCGTGAGCCGCCGGCGCAGAGGCAAAGGAGCCTTCGCTGTGGCAGACCGCGCAGCTCTCGAAGGGCAGCGTGACTACAGAGTCACCCGGAGGTCCCTGCTCACCGGGAGCGCCAGTAGCGCCAGTAGCGCCAGTAGCGCCAGTAGCGCCAGGAGCGCCGTCCTTGCCGTCGTCGCCTTCGCAGCCTGCGAGGCCGAGGAATGCAGCGAACACAATCGTCGCTGCCATTTTCCATTTCGTATTCATTGTTCCCTCCACGGGATCGAGAGCGCTTCCCCAAAAGAGCGCATTCCGGATCTGCTCCAGCTGGAACTCCTGACTCGGAATGCCCCAAGCCAAAATCGTGAGGTGTCCCGAGGATGAGGACAATCAGGACATCTACGCAGATGAGCCGTGAATGAGAGTCATTCGTATCTCAGCTGCGGGCGGCCGGACGATGGGGACAGGGCTCTCCGGGTGCCGTAGCAAGCAACCATCGCTCGCCCTCCGGTCGGCGCCCGTCTATGATGCGCCGAAGTTGCAAGTGGCTGATACGCAATGAGTCTCGCGCGCTCCACCACCGTCGTCGGCGGCAATACCCTGGCCTCGCGCATCCTCGGCTTCGCGCGCGACGTCGTGTTCGCGCGCCTGTTCGGCGCGGGGGCGGGCATGGACGTGTTCGTGGTCGCCTTCCAGATTCCCAACTTCCTGCGCCGCCTGTTCGCCGAGGGCGCGTTCTCGCAGGCCTTCGTGCCCGTGCTCTCGGAGTACCAGTCGAAGGAATCGCAGGCCGAGGTCAAGGCGCTGGCGGACCGGGTCGCGGGCACGCTCGGTGTCCTCTTGTTCGCGGTGACGTTGCTGGGCATCGTCGCCGCGCCGCTGTTCATCCTGCTGTTCGCCCCAGGCTTCTCGGGCGAACCGGACAAGCTCGCCCTCGCCAGCGAGATGTTGCGGTTCACCTTTCCTTACCTGTTCTTCATTTCGCTCACCGCTTTCGCGGGCGGCATCCTGAACACCTACGGGCGGTTCGGCGTGCCCGCCTTCACCCCGGTGTTCCTCAACCTGGTGCTGATCGGCGCCGCCCTGTGGCTCTCGCCGCGGTTCCCGGAGCCGATCTTCGGGCTCGCGATCGGCGTGTTCATCGCGGGCGTGGTGCAGCTGGCCTTCCAGCTGCCGTTCCTGCGCGCCATCGGCCTGCTGCCGCGGCCGCGCTGGGGCTGGAACCATCCGGGGGTGCGCAAGATCGGCCGGCTGATGCTCCCGGCGATCCTCGGCTCCTCGGTCGCGCAGATCAACCTGATCGTGGACCGCGTGATCGCGTCCTTCCTGGTCACCGGGAGCATCAGTTGGCTGTACTACTCGGACCGCCTGCTGGAGTTTCCGCTGGGCATCTTCGCGATTGCGCTCGCCACGGTGATCCTGCCGGGGCTGTCGCGGCGCCATGCCGAGCAATCCATGGCGGCGTTCTCGGCGACCCTCGACTGGGCGCTGAAGCTGGTCACGGTGATCGCGCTGCCGGCGGCGGTGGGGATGTTCATGCTCGCGGGGCCGATGCTGGCGACGCTGTTCCAGTACGGCGAGTTCACCGCCGCGGACACGCGCATGGCGAGCCTGAGCCTGATGGCCTACTCGGTGGCGTTGCTGGGCTTCACGCTGGTGAAGGTCCTGTCGCCCGGCTATTTCAGTCGCCAGGACATCCGGACCCCCGTGCGCGTGAGCATCCGGGCGATGTTCGTCAACATCGTCCTGAACGTCTGCATCGTCGTGCCGATGGTCATGCTGGCGATCCCCGGGGCGCATGCCGGCCTGGCCACTGCGACCGGCCTGGCGGCCATCTACAATGCGAGCGCGCTGTACCGCGGGCTGCGCAGCACAGGGATCTACGTCCCGGGCGACGGCTGGCGCGTGCTCATGGTCCGGGTGGCGCTGGCCAACCTGGCGATGGGCGTCGCCCTGTGGTTGGTCTCCGGGCCGCTCGAGGCCTGGCTGGAACTCGCCTGGCACGCCAGGAGCCTCAGGCTGGCGGGCTGCATCGGCCTCGGCGTGGCCGTCTACCTGGTCGCGCTGCTCGCGCTCGGCATGCGGCCGGGCCAGCTGCGCAGTCGCCCCGGCGCGCCGCCGCCGCGCCATTCCGTATAATCGGTCGTCTTTTGGCCGGCGCCTTGCGGCGCACGGCGCGCGGCGACACCAGGAAACCGGACTTGGAACTGATTCGGGGCAAGTACAACCTGCGTCCCAGCCACCGGGGATGCGCGGTCACCATTGGCAATTTCGACGGCCTGCACCTCGGTCACAGGGCGGTGCTCGCGCGCCTCATCGGCCGGGCCCGCGAGCTCGAACTGCCGGCGACCGTCATGAGCTTCGAGCCGACGCCGCGCGAGTATTTCATGGGCGCGGCCGCGCCGCCGCGCCTCGCGAGGTTCCGCGAGAAGTTCACCGGCCTCGTGGCCGAGGGCGTCGACCGGCTGTTCTGCGCGCGTTTCGACGCGGCCATGGCGGCGCTGTCGCCTGAGGACTTCATCCGCGAGTACCTGGTGGACGGCCTCGGCACGCGCTACCTGGTGATCGGCGACGACTTCCGCTTCGGCAGGAACCGCGCCGGCGACTTCGGCACGCTCAAGGCCGCCGGGGCGGAGTACGGCTTCGAGGTGGCGGACACGCCGACCTGCGTCCTCGACGGCCAGCGGGTCAGCAGCACCGCGGTGCGTGCGGCGCTGGCGGCGGGGGAGCTGGGGCTCGCGGCGCGCCTGCTGGGACGGCATTATGGGATGACGGGGCGGGTCATCGAGGGCCGGCGGCTGGGCATGACGCTCGGCTTCCCGACCGCGAACCTGCGCCCGGGACGGCGGGTGCTCCCGGTCAAGGGCGTGTTCGCCGTGCTCGTCAAGGGCGTGGGAGAGCGGCCCTGGCCGGCCGTCGCCAACCTGGGCACGCGTCCGACGGTGGACGGCACGGAGCCGCTCCTCGAGGCGCACTTGTTCGATTACTCGGGCGATCTGTACGGTCGCCGCATCACGGTGGAGTTCGTGGCGCGCTTGCGCGACGAGCGACGGTTCGACGATATCAACAGCCTCACGGCGCAATTGCGTCGCGATGCCGAACTCGCGCGGCGGCTGCTCGCCGACGCGGGCTACTGAAGGGGAAAAGTACGGTGGCTGAATACAAGGACACGCTGAACCTGCCGCAGACGGACTTCCCGATGCGCGCGGCGCTGGCGCAGCGCGAGCCGGACATGCTGGCGGACTGGGAGGCGCGCGACCTGTACGGCAAGTTGCGCGAGGCTGGCAAGGGGCGCCCCGCGTTCCTGCTGCCCGACGGGCCGCCCTATGCCAATGGCGATATCCACCTCGGCCACTGCGTGAACAAGGTGCTGAAGGACATCGTGATCCGCGCGCGGACCCTCGACGGCTTCGACGCGCCCTACATCCCCGGCTGGGACTGTCACGGCCTGCCGATCGAGCTGGTGGTCGAGCGCGAGCACGGCCCGGTGGGCAAGACGCTCGACGCCAAGGCGTTCCGCGACGCTTGCCGGAGCTTCGCGCGCGCCCAGGTCGACGGCCAGCGCCGGGACTTCCGCCGGCTCGGTGTGCTGGGCGACTGGGACCGGCCCTACCTGACCATGGACCCGGCCTACGAGGCCGAGCAATTGCGGGCCTTCGGCCGGATCATGGCGAACGGCCACGTCTACAAGGGCTTCAAGCCGGTGCACTGGTGCCTCGACTGCGGTTCGGCCCTGGCCGAGGCGGAAGTGGAGTACGCCGACAAGAAGTCCCCCGCCATCGATGTCCGCTATCGCGTGGTCGACGAGGCGGCGCTGCTCGCGGCCTTCGGCGGCGACGCGCGCGGCAACCTCGCGGGACCCGTCTCGATCCCGATCTGGACGACCACGCCCTGGACGCTGCCGGCCAGCCAGGCCGTCGCCCTGCATCCCGAGCTGGAGTATGCGCTGATCAGTTTCGAGCGCGAGGCGGGCCGCGAGCGCATTGTCGTCGCGCGGGACCTGCTCGCCCAGGTGACGCGGCGCTGGGGCATCGAGCGCTTCGAGGAACTCGCGGTCTGCCGCGGCGGCGCGCTCGAGGGGCTCGCGCTCCGTCATCCCTACCTCGAGCGCGAAGTGCCCGTGATCCTCGGCGAGCACGTCACCATCGAGACGGGCACCGGCGCCGTGCACACCGCGCCCGGCCACGGCCAGGACGACTTCATCGTCGGCCAGCGCTACGGCCTGGCGGTCGACAACCCGGTGCTGGACGACGGCCGCTTTCGCGAGGGGACGGATGCGGTCGCTGGGCTCAGCGTGTTCGCCGCCAACCCGGTCATGGTCGAGCTGCTGAAGGAACGCGGCGCCCTGCTGCATCACGAGCCGCTGCAGCACAGTTATCCGCATTGCTGGCGCCACAAGACGCCGCTGATTTTCCGCGCCACACCGCAGTGGTTCGTGGGCATGGACCGCGAGGGCCTGCGGGAACGCGCCCTGCAGGTCATCGGCGAGGTGCGCTGGATGCCGGCCTGGGGCGAGAAGCGCATCCGCAGCATGGTCGAGGGCCGGCCGGACTGGTGCATCTCGCGCCAGCGCACCTGGGGCGTGCCGATCGCCCTGTTCGTGAATCGCGAGACCGGCGAGCCGCATCCCGACTCGGTGCGTCTGCTGGGCCTGGTTGCGGACCGGGTCGAGCGGGAGGGCATCGATGCCTGGTGGGCGCTCGACCCGGCCGAGCTGCTGGGCGAGGAGGCGGCGCGCTACGAGAAGGTGCGCGACATCATGGACGTGTGGGTCGATTCCGGCCTGATGCACCACTGCCTCAGCGCCACGCGCGACGAGGTGGGCTTCCCGGCCGACCTCTACCTCGAGGGATCCGACCAGCACCGCGGCTGGTTCCAGAGTTCGCTGCTCACGTCGGTCGCGATGCACGGCAAGGCGCCCTACCGCGGGGTGCTCACCCACGGCTTCACGGTGGACGAGAAGGGCCGCAAGATGTCGAAGAGCCTGGGGAACGTGGTCGCGCCGCAGAAGGTGCTGAACACGCTGGGCGCCGACATCCTGCGGCTGTGGGTGGCGGCGACGGACTACCGCGGCGAGATGAGCGTCTCCGACGAGATCCTCAAGCGGATGTCGGATTCCTATCGGCGCATGCGCAACACCGTGCGCTTCCTGCTCGGCAACCTGCACGGCTTCGACCCGGCAAAAGATGCCGTGGCGCCCGCGGACATGATCGCGCTCGACCGCTGGGCCGTGGCGCGCACCGCGGCATTGCAGGCGGAGGTCGTACGCGCCTACGAGGACTACGAGTTCCACCTGATCTACCAGAAGGTGCACAACTTCTGCGTCCTCGACATGGGCGGTTTTTACCTCGACGTGCTCAAGGACCGGCTTTACACCACCCCGGCCGCCGGCCACCCGCGGCGTTCCGCGCAGACTGCCATGTACCACGTCGCCGAGGCGATGGTGCGCTGGCTGGCGCCGATCCTGGCCTTCACCTCGGAGGAGATCTGGTCGAGCCTGCCCGGCGAACGCGCCGAGTCGGTCCTGCTGGCCCGCTGGCACGCGTTGCCGGACGTGCCGCTGCGCGAGGACGACCCGGACTGGGACCTGGTGCACGCGGTGCGCGACGACGTCGCGCACGAGCTGGAGGCGCTGAGAAACGCGGGGCGGATCGGCTCGTCGCTGGACGCGGAGCTGGTGCTGTACGCCGCACCCGACCTCGCCGCGCGCCTGCGGCGGCCAGGCGAAGAACTGCGCTTCCTCCTGCTGACCTCCGACGTACGCGTCGAGGCCCTCGAGTCCCGTCCGGCGGATGCGATCCCGCTGGAAGGCTTCACCGACCGCCTGTACGCGCAGGCGGTGCCGACGCAGCAGCCGAAATGCGTGCGTTGCTGGCACCGCCGTCCGGACATCGGCAGCGACCCGGAACACCCGGAAATCTGCGGGCGTTGCGCCGAGAACGTCTCCGGCCCCGGCGAGACGAGGCAGTGGGCATGAACCCGCACGCGGGCCGTCCCGAACACCCGGGCGCGTTGCGCTGGCTGTGGCTGTCAGGCGCGATCGTCGTGGCGGACCAGCTCACGAAGTGGTGGGTCATCTCCGGCCTGGAGCTCTATGAGCGCATCCCGTTGCTGCCGGTGTTCGCGATCACGCGGCTGCATAACACCGGCGCGGCCTTCAGCTTCCTGGCCACGGCCGGCGGCTGGCAGCGCTGGTTCTTCGTCGCGATCGCCTTCGCGGTCACCGCGCTGGTCTGCGTCTGGCTGAGGCGGATGCCGCCCAAGGGCCAGGGCTGGCTCGCCGCCTCGCTCGCGCTGATCGTGGGCGGCGCCGTGGGGAACGTCATCGACCGCGTGTTCCGCGGCCACGTGGTCGATTTCCTCAGCGTCCACTGGGATCGCTGGTACTTTCCCGCCTTCAACCTGGCGGATTCCGCGATCACCGTGGGCGCCGTCCTGCTGCTGATCGAGAGCTTCTTCGAGGGCCGCGGAAAGAAGAAGATCATCTGAGGCTGGCCTGCGGGCCCGCTGGTCCCTGGCCGCGAGCCGGAGACCTGTATTCATTTTCTCTTGGAGGTCCCCCATGCGAGCCACCCTGCTGGTCCTGACTGCATTCATTGCCATGGCGCCCGCGGCGGATGCCGCGGAGACGCGCCTGCTGCGCTTCCCCGACATCCAGGGCGACCAGGTCGCCTTCGTCTACGGCGGCGACCTGTACGCGGTGCCGGCCGCGGGTGGCGTGGCACGCCAGCTCACCTCGCACGAGGGACTGGAGCTCTACCCGAAGTTCTCGCCGGACGGCCAGTGGCTCGCGTTCTCCGCCGAGTATTCCGGCACGCGCCAGGTCTGGGTGATGCCGGCCGCCGGCGGTATGCCGCGGCAGCTCACTTTCTACGGCGACGTCGGCCCGATGCCGCCGCGCGGCGGCACGGATTATCGCGTGCTCGACTGGACCCCGGACGGCAAGCACATCCTGGTGCGCGCCAATCGGACACCCTACGGCGAGCGCAACGGCCTGCCGATGCTGGTGCCGTTCGCGGGCGGCATGGAACAGCCCCTCGGCCCGCCCGAGACCGGCGGCGGCATGCTGTCTGCTGACGGGAACACCTACGTGTACACGCCCGTCGATCGCGAGTTCCGCACCTGGAAACGTCATCGCGGCGGCCGGGCGCAGGACGTCTGGACGTTCGACCTCGTCAACAACACCTCACGGCAGCTGACCGATTTCGTGGGCACCGATCATCAGCCGATGTGGGTGGACGGCCGCGTCTATTTCGTTTCGGACCGCGACTACACGCTGAACCTGTTCGCGATGGGCCTGGACGGGTCCGACGTCCGCAAGGTCACGAACTTCGACGAGTTCGACGTGCTGTGGCCGAGCTCGGACCGGAAGCGGGTCGTGTTCGAGAATGGGGGGTCTATCTGGTTGCACGATCCGGCAACCAGTGAGACGCGGCGGATCCCGATCGAGGTGCGCGGCGACCGGCCATACACGCTGCCCGGTTTCAGGAGCGTCACCCAGCAGGTCGAGAGCTTCGACATCGCGCCCCAGGGCGAGCGCGCGGTACTCGGGGCACGCGGCGAGATCTTCACGGTCCCGGCGCAGCACGGCGAGATCCGCAACATCTCTCGCTCGCCCGACGTTCGGGAGATCAGCGTCTCCTGGTCGCCGGACGGCCAGTGGGTGTCCTATCTTTCCGATGCAACTGGCGAATACGAGGTTTACATCCGAGCGCAGGATGGCAGCGGCGAGCCGCGCCGCGTCACCCGGGACGGCAACATATGGCGCTTCCCGCCGGCGTGGTCGCCCGATTCGAAGCAGCTCGCCTATGCGGACAGCGCCAACCGGCTGAGCATCGTGGACGTCGACAGCGGGCGCATCCGCGAGGTCGATACCACGCGCCATGCCGGCAACTCCTTTCGGGCCATGACGCAGTATGTCTGGTCGCCGGACAGCCTGTGGCTCGCCTACAGCAAGGTCAACGAGAGCTACAACAGTTCCATATGGGTGTACTCGCTGCGCTCCGGCGAGCGCCGCCAGCTGACCACGGACGCCAACAACGAGCAGAGCCCCGCGTTCGATCCGCAGGGCCGCTACCTGTATTTCACCTCCACGCGCGACTGGAACCTGGCGTTCTCGTCCTACGAGTTCAATTATCTGTACAACAACGCGACCCGCATCTTCGCGGCCACCCTGGCGGCGGACGCCCCGGCCGTGAATGCGCCGCGCAGCGACGAGGTCGGCGCACGGCAGCGGGAGGCGGAAGACAAGAAGGACGAGCAGGAACCAAAGAAACCGGTTGCCAAGGCTCCGCTCAGGTTCCATCTCGAGGGCTTCAACGATCGCGTCGCGGCCCTCGAGGTATCGCCCGGGAATTACACGGGCCTGGCGGCCAACGAAAGCGGCCTGTTCTTCCTCGCGACGGAGGGCAACAACGCCAACGGCGCCGAGTTGCGGCACTACGATCTCGAGAAGCGCGAGGCGAAGAAGGTCCTTGGCGGGGTCACCGGCTACAGCGTGTCGGCCGACGGCAAGAAGCTGTTGTGGCGACAGCGGGACAAGTTCGGCATCGCCGATGCCAAGCCGGAGATCGACGCCGAGAAAACCGCGCTGAATCTCAAGCGCCTGGAGCTGCGGGTGGATCCGCGCCTCGAATGGCAGCAAATGTACGTCGACGGCTGGCGCATCATGCGCGACTGGTTCTGGGATCCGGGCCACCATGGACAGGACTGGGCCGCGATTCGGGACCGCTACGCGCCCCTGGTCGAGCATGTCGCCCACCGCGCGGACCTGGACTACATCTTCGGCGAGCTCGCCGGCGAGCTGAACGCCGGCCATATCTACGTCAACAGCAGCCCGGACATGCCGAAAGTCGAGCCGCGTCCCGGCGGCATGCTGGGCGCGGTGATCGAGCAGCACGAGTCCGGCTACTTCAGGATCGCGCGCATCTACCCGGGCGAGAACTGGCATGACTACCACCGCTCGCCGCTCACCGAGGCGGGCGTCACCGCCCATGCGGGTGATTTCATCCTCGCGGTGGACGGCGTGAGCACGCGCGGCGTGGACAACTTCTATCGCCTGCTCGAGAACAAGGGCGATCGCCTGGTGCAGCTGACACTTAACGACCAGCCGACGGCGCGCGGCGCGCGCGTCGAGCGTGTGAAGACAGTGAGCAGCGAGGTCAACCTGCGTTACCTCGACTGGGTCACCGAGAACCGACGGCGCACCCACGAGCTCTCCGGCGGCCGCGTGGGCTACATCCACGTGCCCAACACCGCCGTCGAAGGCAACCGCGAACTCTTCAAGGGAATGCTGGTCGAGGCGCGCCGCGACGCCTTGATCATCGACGATCGCTACAACGGCGGCGGGTTCATTCCCGACCGGATGATCGAACTGCTCGCCCGCACGCCGCTGAACTACTGGGTATACCGCGGCTTCGAGCCGCAGCAGCGCCCGCTGCTCGCCCATGACGGCCCGAAGGCGATGCTGATCAACGGCCAGTCGAGTTCGGGCGGCGACGCCTTGCCGTTCTACTTCCGCAAGCTCGGCCTCGGCCCGCTGATCGGCACGCGCACGTGGGGCGGCCTGATCGGCATCAGTGGCAATCCTGGCCTGGCCGACGGCGGCAACCTCATACCAGCCACGTTCCGCTTCCTCGACACAGACGGCAACTGGGCGGTGGAGAACGAAGGCGTGGCGCCGGACATCGAGGTGATCGACCGTCCGGAGGCGATCGCGGCCGGCCGAGACCCGAGTCTCGAAAAGGCTGTGGAGGTGTTGCTCGAGGCGCTGGAGAACACGCCGCCGCGGGAAGTCGCGACGCCGCCGGCGCCGACGGATTTCCGGTTTGACTGATCGCCGCCGGGCTTGAGATAGAATGCATGGCATGAAAATCCTGCTCGCCAACCCGCGAGGGTTCTGCGCCGGCGTCGACCGCGCCATCGATATTGTCGAGCGCGCGCTGAAGATGTTCGGTGCGCCGATCTACGTGCGCCACGAGGTCGTGCACAACCGCTACGTCGTCGACCGCCTGCGGAGCCTGGGGGCAGTGTTCGTCGAGGAACTCGACGAGGTCCCGGACGGCGCCACCGTCATCTTCAGCGCCCATGGCGTGTCGAAAGCCGTCCAGGCGGAGGCGGCGCGGCGCGGCCTGGAAGTGTTCGACGCGACCTGTCCGCTGGTGACCAAGGTGCACATGGAAGTATCGCGCTACGGGCGGGAAGGCCGCGAGGTGATCCTGATCGGCCACGCGGGGCATCCCGAGGTCGAGGGCACCATGGGGCAGTACGACCGCAGCCGTGGCGGAGAGATCTACCTGGTCGAGCATCCGGGTGACGTCGAGACGCTGCAGGTCCGGAACCCGGACCGGCTGGCCTTCGTGACCCAGACGACGTTGTCGGTGGACGACACTGCGCGCGTCATCGAGGCGCTGATGAAGCGCTTCCCGGCGCTGACCAGCCCGCGCAAGGAAGACATCTGCTACGCGACCCAGAACCGGCAGGACGCGGTCAAGTCGCTGGTGGAGCGCTGCGATGCCATCGTGGTGGTGGGGTCGCAAACCAGTTCGAACTCCAGCCGCCTCAAGGAAATCGCCCTGAAGGCCGGCATCCCCGGCTTCATGGTCGATGGCGCGGACGATCTCCTTCCGGAATGGTTTGCGGATTGCGAAGCGGTCGGCGTCACGGCCGGGGCCTCCGCGCCGGAAGTGCTCGTCCAGCAGGTTGTCGCGCGCCTGAAGGAGTGGGGCGGCGAACTGCCGGAAGAGATCAAGGGCCGCGAGGAGCACGTCGTCTTCTCGCTGCCGAAGGTGCTGCGCCAGGCCTGAGGCGGCGGCGCTCAGCGCCAGCACGTCGCCGGACCCTCCGGGGTCGATGCGCGTCGTCCCGTCTCGTCGATGGTGAATACCCGGCAGGCGGCATCCGAGCCCTGCGGCGAGCCGGGCGAAGGGCGCGCACTCGCGAGGAACGTCGTCGCGTCGGCGCGCTCGATGCGCAGCGCGTACCAGCCGCGTTCGCTGGACTCCAGCCCGAGTCCCACCGGCGGCGCCGGTCCCGCCTGGCTCGCATACTGGCCGTACACGAGCCGGTAGCGCTCCTGGGCGGCGGCCACGGCATACAGCGCGGCGGTCGCATCACCGCGCTGCGCGCGCATCACGACCCCGCGCCAGGAGGGCAGGGCAATGGTCGCCAGCAGCGCCGCGATCACCATGGCGATGAGCAGCTCGATGAGGGTGAAGCCCGCTCTCACGGGGCCGCATCCTCCCGGCGCCACCAGGTGGGGCGCGGCTCGCCGGGCAGCGCGCCGGCGACACGGAAGCCTTGCACCAGCGTGACGGCCGCCGTCCCCAGGTTGCCTGAACTCTCGATCTCGAAATGCCACTCCACCGCGCCGGTAAGCGGGTCTACCTGCGCCGCGGCGAGCCGTACCTCGACTCGCCACTCGCCGCCGGCGACCAGCTCTCCCGCGGCCGACCAGGCACCGTCCGCCGTCCAGTCGCGGGCGCGCAACGCCGCCCCGAGCCCGGCCTCGGCGGCTTCGAATGCGCGTTGCCTCGCGGTGCTTTGCTCAGCCATGGCGAGCTCCAGCGCCGCGGAGGTCGCCACGGCCGAGGACAGCACCATGCCGGCGGCGGTCAGGACCAGCACCACCGCGAGCGCCGCGCCGCGCGAGCGCCGCTTCACGGGGCCGGCCCGTTGCGCAGGGCGATGGTGCGCGTCGCCGCCAGGCGCGCATCGTCGTCGGTCCACAGGGTGACCCGGACGGCCCGGATTTCACCCGCCGCCGCCCCCGGGGTCACGAATCGGTTGGGCTGGCCGTGCCCGGGCGTGCCCTCCAGATCGGTGTCGACCCCGAGCTCGATGCGCATCCCGGCGACGCCGGGCACGATCTCCTCGTCGATGATGCGCGGCCCGCGCTGCAGGGTCTTGCGGCGTAACGAGGGGCGCAGCGGGTCGCCGGTCGAGCGCGGGCTCACGTAGTAGGCTCGCGCCACGAGGTTGCGCGCCTCGGCGCCGGGGTCCGGCGGCTCTCCGTCCACCGCCAGGCGCCCGGTCCATGGGTTCGCATGCACCTGCAATACTTGCGCCTCGGGGCTCGAGACCCGGGTGTCTGCCCGCCGCAGGGCGAGGACCCCGCCCGGCGACGCCGCGCCTCCGAACGGCGCGCAGTCGAGCGGCCAGCCGTCCGCCCAGGCTTCGACGGGCCGTTCCAGGTCAGTGGTCCAGTCAGGCCCGCAATCCCCCGCGACAATCACGGCCAGCGGCGCCGCATCGCCGCGCCGGCCAGAGATCGTGGACGCGTCCGGCACGAGGCCCCAGTAACCGGCGTGCTGAAGCTCGTACTCGAGCATCGCCAGCGCGATCCGGAGCGTGTCCTGGGCATCCGCGGCGCGCGTCGTCCCGGCGGACATGAACAGGATGCGCGCATGCAGCGTCGCGACCGCCAGCATGAGCACGAGGCCGAGCGCCATCGAGACGATCAGCTCGACCAGCGTGGTTCCCCTCGTCTGAGAGTGCCGTGCGGTCACCGGCCGATCCCCAGGCGCAATTCGCGCGGTACGTCGCCGGTCTCCGTCCAGCCCAGGACGGCGACGAGCTCTCCCGCGCCTGCGGTCTCGAGCTGCCCCGCGCCGGCCGGCAGCGCGGCGGCCACCATGGCCTGCCAGTCGGCCAGTTCCAGCGCGGCGAGCTGCCCGGGCGAACACCCGGCCACGCAGTCGGAGGGCGCGGGCAGCGCGGTCCAGTCCACCGCCCGCAGCGCCCGCACCCGGCCCGCCAGGTCGGCGGCGAGCCCGGCCGCCGTCTCCGCGCGCCGCGCCTCGGCGGTGGCGGCGAAGCCGCGCAGCGCGAGCGCCAGCGCCGCGGTCACGGCCACCGCCAGCACCAGCAACGCCACCAGCACCTCGGTCATGACGAAACCGCGCAGGTTCATGGCGCGGGACATCCCAGCGAACCGGCGCCATGCTCCAGGCGCGGCCGCCCGGTGGGGGCGATGACGATCGCGCGCGCGGCCGCCGCCCCGCGGTCGTCGCACCACGCGAGGGTCCCGTTGGTGCTGCGCCGGTCATGCGGCTCGAAGCTGAACGCGCCGCGATTCGCAATGAGCCGCGCGCGCCGGTCCGTGGCGCCCGGGCCGCGCCGCAAGGCCACCAGTGGCGCATCGGCCGCCGCGACCAGCCAGCCGCTACTCCAGGCGTCGGGCTCGCCGGCACACTGGTCGCCGCCCGCGGCGCCGCACAGGATCACCGGCCTTCCGCGCCGCAGCGCCTCGATGCGTGCGAACCAGGCGGCCCGGAGCAGGGACTCCATCGCCGCCGAGCGGCGCGCATTCAGCAGCGCCCGGTCGAGCGCCGGGACCGCGATTCCCGCCAGCAGGGCGGTAATCGCGATGACCACCAGCAGTTCCAGCAGGGTCAATCCGGCGTACTTGTCCATGGCGTCCTCCCCGTCCTGCAGCCTGCCGCCGCTGGCCGCCCGGCGGGAGCCCGGGAAAACGCGGTGTTTCGACAGATATCGTGCCGACCGGGCGCGGGGCAGGAGTGGGAGGCAGCGGACCCGGGCGCCTGGATGGCGCAACGCCTTTGATATGAATATAATTCCAGCCCATCGACAGGCTCGATTGCACATGAGAACCCAGGAACACATCGCCCAGCGGCTCGCCAGCCATGGCGCCAAACCCACCTCGCAGCGGATGCAGCTGTCCGAGGTCGTGTTCGCGTGCCCGCAGCACCTTTCCGCGGAGCAGGTGTTGCAGCTGGCGCGCAAGCGCGGCATCCGGGTGTC
>JBLRWH010000009.1:0-55565 GCA_047921395.1 Gammaproteobacteria bacterium | reverse complement strand
GGATGCGCAACATCCAGGACTGGTGCATCAGCCGCCAGCTCTGGTGGGGCCACCGGGTCCCTGCGTGGTACGACCCCGACGGCGGCGTGCATGTCGGCGCCGACGAGGCCGATGCGCGGCGGCGCTCCGGCCTCGGCGACGAGATCCCGCTGCGGCAGGACGAGGACGTGCTCGATACCTGGTTTTCCTCGGCGCTCTGGCCGTTCAGCACGCTCGGCTGGCCGGAGCGCACGCCCGCGCTGGCGACGTGGTACCCCGGCACGGTGCTGGTCACCGGCTTCGACATCATCTTCTTCTGGGTGGCCAGGATGATCATGATGGGCATGAAGTTCATGGGCGACGTGCCATTCCGCGAGGTCTATATCCACGGCCTGGTGCGCGACGGCGAGGGCCAGAAGATGTCGAAGTCGAAGGGCAACGTCCTCGACCCGCTCGACCTCATCGACGGCGTGGACCTCGACACGCTGATCACGAAGCGCACCACCGGGATGATGCAGCCCCAGCTCAGCGCGCAGATCGAGCAGGCCACGCGCAAGGAATTCCCGGCAGGCATCCCGGCCTTCGGCACCGATGCGCTGCGCTTCACCTTCGCCTCGCTCGCCACCACCGGACGCGACGTGCGGCTCGACCTGGGGCGCGTCGAGGGCTACCGGAATTTCTGCAACAAGCTCTGGAACGCCTCGCGCTTCGTGCTCATGAACACCGAGGGCGAGGACTGCGGTCCGGCCGGGGAGATCGAGCTGAGCCTGGCCGACCGCTGGATTCGCTCGCGCCTGAGCGAGGCGACGCGCGTCGCGCTCGAGTCCTTCGAGGCCTACCGCCTCGACCTCGCCGCGCAGGCCATTTACGAGTTCACCTGGCGCGAGTTCTGCGACTGGTACCTGGAACTGGTGAAGCCGGCGCTGAACTCAGAGACTGCCACCGAGGCCCAGAAGCGCGGCACGCGGCGCACGCTCGTGGAAGTGCTCGAGGCGCTGCTGCGCCTCCTGCACCCGCTGATGCCGTTCGTCACCGAGGCGCTGTGGCGCCGTGCCGCGCCGGTCGCGGGCATCGAGGGCGAGACCATCATGAGGCAGCCCTACCCGAAGCCCGGCAGCTGGGTGCGCGACGAGCCGGCGGAAGCCGAGATGGCCTGGGTACAGGCCTTCATCCTGGGCGTCCGCCAGGTGCGCGGAGAAATGAACATCGCACCCGGCAAGCCGCTGGCGGTACTGCTGCAGGACGCCGCGCCCCGCGACCTCGCGTGGCTCGAGGCCAACGAACAGCTGCTGTTGCGCCTCGCGCGACTCGAGGCAGTGGAACCGCTCGTCCCCGGCGCGCCCGCGCCGCCGGCCGCGACCGTGTTGCTCGGGGACATGAAGCTGCTCGTTCCCATGGCGGGCCTGATCGATGCAGCAGCGGAAATCGCACGCCTCGACAAGCAGCGCGAGAAGCTGCTGTCCGATCTCGGCAAGACCCGCGCGAAGCTCGACAAGCCGTCCTTCGTGGAAAACGCACCCGCCGAGGTGGTCGAGAAGGAGCGCCGACGCGCGGAGGAGCTCGGCGGCGCCATCGCGAATCTCGAGCGGCAACTGGAGCGCGTCCGTGCACTCGGCTGAGGCGATCGGTCCGCACACCCCGCTGCCGGCGGAAGACATGGCGCGGCTCGGGCAGGCGCTGGACATGCTCGACACACTCATCCTCGGCAAGACGCACCAGCTGCGGCTGTGCGTCACCTGCCTCCTGGCAGGGGGGCACCTGCTGATCGAGGACATCCCTGGGGTGGGCAAGACGACCCTGGCGCACGGCATCGCGCGCGCGCTCGGGCTCACCTACCAGCGCATCCAGTTCACCAGCGACCTGTTGCCGGCGGATATCGTCGGCGTGTCGATCTACCAGCGAGACACGGGCGACTTCCGCTTCCACCCGGGCCCGGTGTTCGCGCAACTGGTGCTGGCCGACGAGGTGAACCGCGCGACGCCCAAGGCCCAGAGCGCGCTGCTCGAGGCCATGGAGGAACGCCAGGTCACGGTGGACGGAGTCAGCCATACGCTGCCGGAGCCGTTCTTCGTCGTCGCCACCCAGAACCCGGCTGACCAGGTGGGCACCTTCCCGCTGCCGGAGTCCCAGCTCGACCGCTTCCTGATGCGGGTGCGGCTCGGCTATCCCGAGCGGGCGCTGGAACGCGAGTTGCTCCGCGGAGAGGATCGCCGCGAGTTGCTGGCCCGCCTGCCGCCCGCGGCTGCGCCGGAGGTCTTGCTGCGGCTGCGGAAGGTGGTCGACCGGGTGCACGCCTCGGAAGCCCTGCTCGACTATGTGCAGGCGCTCGTCGCCTGGAGTCGCGAACGACCTGGCTTCGGCGCCGGGCTCTCGCCGCGCGCCGCCATCGCCCTGCTGCGCAGCGCGCGCGCCTGGGCGTTGCTGGACGGCCGCAAGTCGGTCATTCCCGAGGATGTCCAGGCCGTCACGCCCGCCGTGGTGGGGCATCGGCTACGCGCGGACGGCGAGTCGGCCGGCGCCGACGCCGGAGAGCGCCTTGTCGCAGCGGTCCCGATCCCCTGAGGCGGTCGCCTCCGGCCTCGCTCCACCGGCGCCCGTGAGCCGCCGCACAGGGCGGCTCCGCACCCTGGCCCGTGACTGGGCGAGGCGGCGCCAGGGACCGGACGGCGACCCGGTAGTGCTGCACCGGCGCCGCGTCTACATCCTGCCGACCGCCTTGGGTCTCGGCTTCGCCATCAGCCTGTTCGGCATGCTGCTGGCCTCGATGAACTACAACAACAACATGGGGTTCGCCCTGACCTTCCTGCTGGGCGGGCTCGGGCTCGTCACCATGCACTGGTGTCACCAGAACCTGAGCGGCGTGGTTGCGCGCGGCTTCCGCCTGCAGCCGGCCTTCGCCGGCCAGCCCGCCCGGCTCGAGCTGTCACTGGAGAACACCGGCCGCGAGCCGCGCCTCGATCTGCAAGCGACCGCGCTCGGCCAGCAGTCCGCACACCTGGATCTCCAGGCCGGACGACTCGGTGCGCTGCATCTCGACCTGCCGACCGGGCGGCGCGGCCGCCTGGTCGTGGACCGGATCGGCGTGCAGACGGTGTTCCCTTTCGGCCTGTTCCGCACCTGGGCGTGGCTGCACCCGGAATGCGAGGGCATCGTCTATCCCGCGCCCGCCGGGCACGCGCCGATGCCGCCGGCCGGCGGTCCCGAGGACGCCGAGGGCCACTGGGACGAGCGTCGCGGCGAGGACGACTTCGCCGGCCTGCGCGGGTTCCGGCAGGGTGATTCGCCGCGCCGGATCGCCTGGAAGGCCGCGGCGCGCGGCGACGAGTTGCCGGTGAAGGAGTTTGCGGGCAGCGCCCGGGGGAGCGCATGGCTGGACTGGGACAGCCTGCCGGAGTTGCCCGTCGAGGCGCGCCTCGCGGTGCTGTGCCGCTGGGTGCTGGACGCGCACGCGGGCGGCGGCGCCTACGGGCTGCGTATTCCCGGCACCGAGCTGCCGCCTGCAATCGGCCCCGCGCACCGGCATCGCTGCCTCGTGGCACTCGCGCTCTTTCCAGGCGGCGAAGGACCCGGCGGTGTCTGACCCGGCAGCACTGCGCCTGGGCTGGATGCTGGGGGCCCTGGGCCTGGCGCTGGCCCCGACCGCCCTCTGGTTGCCGCCCTGGATCATCGGCGCCTTCGCCATCGCCGCGCTCTGGCGCCTGGCCGTGCAGCAGTTCGGCTGGCGCCTCCCGCCCGGCGCGTTGCGCCTGGCACTGGCCCTCGGTTGCGTGCTTGGCGTGCTGCTGACCTACCGCACGCTCAACGGCCTCGAGGCCGGCGGCGGCCTGCTGGTCGTCATGGGCGCGATGAAGCTGCTCGAGACCCGCACGCGTCGCGACATCCAGGTGCTGTCCTTCATCGGGTTCTTCATCGTGCTCATGCAGCTCCTGCATGATCAGCCGATCTGGAGCCTGCCGTGGCTCATGGCCAGCGTCACGGCCATCACGCTCGCGTTGCTGCAGGGCGTGCGTGGCGGCGAACCGCTGCCGTGGCGCACGGCCACCGGGCTGGTCCTGAGGATGCTCGCATTCGCGGCGCCGGTGGCCCTGGTGCTGTTCCTGCTGTTTCCGCGCGTGCCCGGACCGTTCTGGGCGTTGCCTTCGAAAAGCGCCGCGGGCACGACCGGCCTGTCGGACGAGATGACGCCCGGCACGATCTCGCAGCTCATCCAGTCCGACGAGATTGCATTCCGCGTGGCCTTCGAGGGACAGCTGCCATCGCCGTCGGAACGCTACTGGCGCGGTCCCGTGCTCGAACGCTTCGACGGCTGGACCTGGCGCGACCTGGATCGCCTCCCGCTGCTGAACCCGCGCATGGAGCTGCGCGGACCGCGCTATCGCTATCGCATCACGATCGAGCCCCATGGACGCGCCTGGCTGCTCGCGCTCGATTTCCCCGCCACCTGGTCAGACCGCGAGGCGATCCTGACCAACGAGTTCCAGCTCGTGGCGCGCAAGCCGGTGGACACCACCCGTGCGCTCGAGGTCGAGTCCTGGCCCGAGGCGATCCCCGAGACGCGCCTGGGCCCCTTCATGCGGGCGATCAACCTGCGCCTCCCCGAGGGCCGCAACCCGCGCAGTGTGGCGCTGGCCGAAGAACTCCGGCGGGCGGCGCCATCCGATGCCGATTTCGTCCAGGCGGTGCTGGCGCGGTTCCGCGCGGAGGCCTTCGTCTACACGTTGCAGCCCCCGCTGCTCGGTGGCGGCCATCCGGTTGACGAATTCCTGTTTCGCACCCGGCGAGGCTTCTGCGAGCACTATGCCTCGGCGTTCACCCTCCTCGCGCGCGCCGCGGGGATCCCCGCGCGCGTCGTGACCGGCTACCAGGGCGGTGAACTCAATCCCTTCAGCGACCGGCTCGTGGTACGCCAGTCCGACGCCCATGCCTGGTCGGAAGTCTGGCTCGAGGGCCGCGGCTGGACCCGCGTGGATCCCACCGGCGCGGTCGCGCCCGAGCGCATCGAGCTGAGTCTCGGGGAGGCACTGCCCGAGGGCGAGACGGTGCCTGGGTTGCGGCTGCGCAGCCTGCGGGGCCTGCGCGAGCTTGCCCAGAGCTGGGACGCGCTCAACAGCGCCTGGACGGACTGGGTGCTGGGCTATGGTCCGGAGCGCCAGCTCGCGCTGCTGGCCAGGCTCGGCCTGCGGGGCGCGGACTGGCGGGCGCTCGTGATCGGGCTGACGACCTTGGTCGCGGCGATCATGCTGGCGCTGACGCTCTGGCTGGCGTTGCGCCTGCGCGCGCCGCCCGAGCCCGAGGCCCTGCGGCTCTACCGCGAATTTTGCCGCCGCCTCGCCGAGGCCGGCATCACGCGCGCACCGCACGAGGGTCCGCGGGACTTCGCCGAGCGCGTCGCCATAGCGCGTCCGGCGCTCGCGGCCGAGGTCGGCCAGGTCACGCGCCTGTACACCGCGCTGCGCTATGAATCGGCCGGGGCCGACGAAGCCCTGCTGGAGACCCTGAGACGCGAGGTGCGCGCGTTTCGGCCCTGAGCACGCCCCGGCTCAGGCCGCCAGGTGCTCGCGCGTCGGCATGAAGCGGATCTCCGGCCAGCGCTCCCGAGTCAGCTCGAGGTTCACCCGCGAAGGCGCGATGTAGACCAGCGCCTTGGCGTGGTCTACTGCCAGGTGCTCCGCCACCTTGCTGCGGAATTCCTCCAGGCGCCGCTCGTCCTCGCAATAAACCCAGCGCGCCGTCGCGACGTTGATCGGCTCGAAGCGGCATTCCACGCCGTACTCCTCCTTCAGGCGCCAGGCAACGACCTCGAACTGCAGCTGGCCGATGGCGCCCAGGATGACGTCGTTGTTGCGCAGCGGGCGAAACAGCTGCGTCGCACCCTCCTCGCAAAGCTGGTCGAGACCCTTGTGCAGGGCCTTGGCGCGCAACGGATCGCCGAGCACGGCGCGCCGGAACAGCTCGGGCGCGAAGTTCGGAATGCCCGTGAAGGTGAGTTCTTCGCCCTCGGTGAAGGTATCGCCGATGTTGATCGTGCCGTGATTGTGCAGGCCGAGGATGTCGCCGGCCCACGCCTCCTCGGCACGCTCGCGGTCGGCCGCCATGAAGGTCAGGGCGTCGGCGATGCGCACGTCGCGCCCCAGCCTGACGTGCCGGAGCTTCATGCCGCGCGTGTACTGCCCGGAACAGATACGGAAAAACGCGATGCGATCGCGATGCGCCGGATCCATGTTCGCCTGGATCTTGAACACGAAGCCGGTCAGCGCAGGCTCGCCCGCCTCCACCTGGCGCGTCGTGGTCGCGCGCGGGGCCGGCGCCGGGGCCCACTCGACGAAGCCGTCGAGCAACTCGCGCACGCCGAAATTGCTGATCGCGGAGCCGAAGAACACCGGGGTCTGCACCCCGGCCAGGTACGCCTCCTGGTCGAAATCGTCGCAGGCCTCGCGCACCAGTTCGACCTCTTCGCGGAAGATGTCGGCGGTGCTGCCGAGAAGCGCGCTGGCGGCCTCGGAATCAAGCCCCTCGATCACCTCGGTCGTGCCCGCGGCGCCGCGCGCCACCGGCTTGTAGAGGAAGATCCGGTCCTGCAAAAAGTGATACACACCCCTGAATTCGCGCCCCATGCCGATCGGCCAGGTCACGGGCGTGCAGCGGATCGACAGGATCCGCTCGATCTCGTCGAGCAGCTCCAGCGGCTCGCGGCCGTCCCGGTCCAGCTTGTTGATGAAGCTGATGATCGGGGTCGTGCGCAGCCGGCAGACCTCCATCAGCTTGATGGTCCGCTCCTCCACGCCCTTCGCCGCGTCGATGACCATCAGCGCCGAATCGACCGCCGTGAGGGTGCGGTACGTGTCCTCGGAGAAGTCGGCATGCCCGGGCGTATCCAGCAGGTTCACGACGCGATCGCGGTAGGGGAACTGCATCACGGACGACGTCACCGAGATGCCGCGCTGCTGCTCGAGGGCCATCCAGTCGGAGGTCGCGTGCCGGTCCGACTTGCGGCCCTTGACCGAGCCCGCCATCTGGATCGCGCCGCCGAACAGCAGCAGCTTCTCCGTCAGCGTCGTCTTGCCGGCGTCGGGATGGGAAATGATGGCGAAGGTCCGGCGCTTCGCGATCTCTGCAGGCAATCCAGTCATGAATTCCGGGGACGCAGGCGCGCCCGATAGGTAGCAGGGCGCGGCATTCTAACAGGTGTTCAGAGCGACCGGGCGAGGACCAGCGCGTCTTCGCGCCCCCCGGCGGCCCGGTAGTAGTTCCGCCGCACGCCGATGCGCGCGAATCCCGCCGCCCGGTAGAGCCGGATCGCGCGGGAGTTCGACGGGCGCACTTCCAGATAGATCACGCGCACGCCCTCGGCGAGCGCGTGCTCCATGAGGTGCTCGAGCATCTGCGCGGCCAGGCCGCGGCCGCGGGCGGACTCATCCAGGCACAGGTTCAGCAGGTGGGCCTCGTCACCGCCCATCGACATGACCGCGTAACCGACGGTCCGGCCGGCCTCCTCCAGGATCTCGCAGAGATACGGAACGCGCAGGCAATCGATGAAAATCCCCCTGGACCAGGGGTAGTCATAGGCGCGCCGCTCGATGTCCCAGACGGCCTCCAGGTCTTCGTCCCGCATCGGCCGGATGTTCGCCGGCCGCTGTTCCAGCGCGGCGCTCATGTCGCCCCCGCCGCCCCCGCGGCCAGCACGAGATCGCGCCAGGCATCGGCCTTTGCCTCGGGGCGCCGCAACAGGTAGGCCGGGTGCCAGGTCACGACCAGCGGTATCCCTGCGGGCCCGTAGCAGTGCACGCGTCCGCGCAGCTGTCCGACCGGGGTGTCGACCGCGAGCAGCCGCTGGGCCGCGATGCGGCCCACCGCGAGGATGATCTTCGGGGCAAGCAGCTCGATTTGCCGGTCCAGGTAGGGGGTGCAACTCGCCGCCTCCTCCGGCCGCGGATCGCGATTCTCCGGCGGCCGGCACTTCACCACGTTGGCGATATAGACCTGGTGGCGCGCATATCCCAGCGCCGCAAGCATCGCGTCCAGCAGTCTGCCGGCGCGCCCGACGAAAGGCTCGCCGCGCCGGTCTTCTTCGGCGCCCGGCGCCTCGCCGATGATCAACCAGTCTGCGCTGCGGTTGCCGACGCCGAACACGGTGCGGGTCCGCCCCGCGTGCAGGGGGCAGCGCGTGCAGCTGCTGACGCGCGCCTCGAGCGCCTCCCAGTCCAGCGCGTCGATACCCTCCCCCGGAGCCGACGGCCCAGGCAGCGTCGCCCCGCTCGGCACGCCCGCGGATTCGACGGCCGGAATCGGCGCACCAGGGAGGAGGCGGTCCGCCCGGCGCGACCACGCGGGAATGCCCATGGCATCGAGGCAGGCCAGCCGGCGCGCATCCATCTCAGTCGTTACCCGGCGACTCGTCCTCATCGCGCGCGGCGCGATGACGGCGGCGCTTGAACATGCGCCAGCCGGCCACCGCAGGCGCCGACAGGGCGTAGCCGAAGAACAGCAGGAACAGGACAGTCGGGGGATTCAGGCTGATCAGGATGAAAATCGCCGGGATGAGCAGCACATAGCCGAACGGGATGCGCCCGCCGAGGTTGAAATCCTTGCCGCTGTAATAGGCGAAGCGACTGACCATCAGGACGCCCGCCATTGCCGTCAGCGCCAGCCCTGCAACCATCGCGAATACGCCGGAGGCCTCGAGCACGGAAGCGAGCCATACCAGTGCGGCAACCAGCGCCGCCGCCGACGGGCTGGGGAGCCCTTCGAAGTAACGCTTGTCGGTCGAGGGGAGGCGCGAGTTGTAGCGCGCCAGGCGCAACGCGGCGGCGACCGCATAGAAGAACGCCACCAGCCAGCCCAGCTTGCTCCAGATCCAGCCGAGTTCTTGCAGCTCCTTGGCGCCCCACACGTAAAACACCAGCGAGGGCGCGAGCCCGAAGGACACCATGTCGGCCAGGCTGTCATATTGCTTGCCGAACTCGCTCTCGGTGCTGGTCATGCGCGCGACCCGTCCGTCCATCCCGTCGAGCACCATCGCGACGAAGATCGCCACCGCCGCGGTGATGAAATCGCCATCCATTGCCGCGATCACCGCCAAGAAGCCCGCGAACAGGGCGCCCGTGGTGATCAGGTTCGGCAGCAGGTAGATGCCCTTGCGGGGCGGGCGAGTGTCTTGCATGGCATCCGTTTCGCTATCGTGGCTCATCATTTACGCATGTCGTCCGGGCGATTTCCAGCCGCTAGCCCTCCTCGAGCCAGGGCATCAGCGCGCGGATGCGCTCGCCCACGGCCTCCAGCGGGTGCGCTTCCGCCGCCGCGCGCCACGCGGCGAGCGTCGGCGCCCCCGCGCCCATTTCGCGGTCGAGCTCGGCGGCGAAGCGGCCGTCGCGGATCTCCGCCAGCATCTGACCCATCGCGCGCCGGCTCTCCGGTCCGATCACCCGGGGACCGCGGGTCGCATCACCGAACGCCGCGGTGCTGGAGATCGAGCGTCGCATCCCGGCAATCCCGCGGCTCTGCACGAGGTCGGCGATCAACTTGACCTCGTGCAAGCAGCAGAAGTAGGCGAGTTCCTCCGGGTAGCCCGCCTCGATGAGGGTCTCGAAGGCGGCCGTGATGAGCTGGCCGAGCCCCCCGCAGAGCACGGCCTGCTCGGCGAACAGGTCGGTCTCGGTTTCCTCAGCGAAGCTGGTCTCGAAGACGGCCGCGCGGGCATGCCCGTTGGCGGTCGCGTACGCGCCGGCCACCGCCGCGGCATGCCCGCTCGCATCCTGGTGCACGGCCAGCAGCGCTGGGACGCCGCGGCCCAGTTCGT
Source organism: Gammaproteobacteria bacterium (assembly GCA_047921395.1). Lineage (GTDB taxonomy): Bacteria > Pseudomonadota > Gammaproteobacteria > Steroidobacterales > XN24 > XN24. The sequence continues at coordinate 45,790 of JBLRWH010000009.1, read as the reverse complement.
ACTGGCGGCGCACCTGCTCGCCGATGCCCAGCGGCGCTACCATCACGACATCCAGGTCGGCACGCGGCGTCAACCGGTGGTAGTGGATGTTGTAGCCATGGGCGAATAGCAACGCGCTCTCCGGCCTGAGAGCCTGCGCGAGGACCTCCTCGTACAGCTGGGGCTGGACCTCGTCCGGGACGAGCATCACGCAGACGTCGCAGCCCGCGGCCACCACGTCCGGGGTGCCCACCTGCAGGCCCTCACGCGCGCACTCCGCGCGCTGCGGCGACCCGGCGCGCAGCCCGACCGCCACATCGACGCCGGAGTCCCTGAGATTCAGCGCCTGCGCCCGCCCCTGCGCGCCGAAGCCGAGCACCGCCACGCGCCGCCCCGCGAGCATGCCGGGATCGAGCCGGTCCTGGGTCAATGCTTCCATCACGATCGTCGTCCTCCACGTGCCAACTGTACCGGCGGCGTGAGCGCCCGCTAGAATGCGACGTTATCGCCCGTGATCCCGGGCACTGCGTGCAACCACCACAAGGTCCTGCCCCATGCGCCTGTCCGAGTATTCGCTCAACACTCTAAAGGAAGTGCCGGTCGGCGCGGAAATCGTCAGCCACCAGCTGATGCTGAGGGCCGGCCTGGTCCGCCAGATCGCGTCCGGGCTCTATACCTGGCTGCCCCTCGGAGTGCGCGTATTGCGCAAGGTCGAGAACATCGTGCGCGAAGAGATGAACCGTGCCGGCGCCCAGGAGCTGCTGATGCCGATGGTGCAGCCCGCCGAGCTGTGGCGCGAATCGACGCGCTGGGACGCCTTCGGGCCTGAGCTGCTGCGCTTCAAGGACCGCAACCAGCGTGACTTCTGCCTCGGGCCGACGCACGAGGAAGTGATCACCGACCTGGCGCGGCGCGAACTCAAGAGCTACCGCCAGCTGCCGATGAACTGGTACCAGATCCAGTCCAAGTTCCGCGACGAGATCCGGCCGCGCTTCGGCGTCATGCGGGCCCGCGAGTTCATCATGAAGGACGCGTATTCCTTCCACCTCGACGAGGACTGCCTGGGGCGGACCTACGCGAGGATGCACGAGGCTTACGCGCGCGTGTGCAGCCGTCTCGGGCTCGCCTTTCGGGCGGTCGAGGCTGATACCGGCAGCATCGGCGGCAACTTGTCGCACGAGTTCCATGTCCTCGCCGACTCCGGCGAGGATGCCATCGCCTTCTCCGACAGTTCGGATTACGCCGCCAACGTCGAGCTGGCGCCGGCCCTGCCGCCGGCCGAGCCGCGCCGGGCGCCGGCCCGCGAACTCGAGCGCGTCGCCACGCCCGCGGTGCGTACGATCGTCGAGCTGACCGCATTCCTGAGTGTCACGGCAGCGCAGTGCCTGAAGACGCTGGTCGTGCTTGGCGAGGACGGCGGCGCCGTCGCGCTGGTGCTTCGAGGCGACCATGAACTCAACGCGGTGAAGGCAGAGAAGTTGCCGGGCGTCGCAGCGCCATTGCGCATGGCCGGTCCCGAGGCGGTCCGCGCCGCCACCGGCTGCGAACCGGGCTTCGTCGGTCCGCTCGGCTTGAACATCCGGGTCTATGCGGATCATGCGGCGCTCGCGGCGGCGGACTTCGTCTGCGGCGCCAACGAGGCCGACACGCACCTGGTCGGCGTCAACTGGGGACGGGACCTGCCAGAGCCGGAAGCGGCCGACCTGCGCAACGTGCAGCCGGGCGATCCGAGCCCCGACGGCAAGGGGCGGCTGGACATCGCGCGCGGCATCGAGGTCGGGCACATCTTCCAGCTCGGCCGCAAGTACAGCGAGTCGATGGGCGCCCTCGTGCTGGACGCCGACGGCCGGGAACAATCCATGGTCATGGGCTGCTATGGCATCGGCGTGACCCGCCTGGTGGCCGCGGCCATCGAGCAGAATTTCGATGACCGCGGCATCATCTGGCCGGAGCCGATCGCACCGTTCCAGGTCGCGCTGGTGCCGATGAACCTGCACAAGAGCGAGGCAGTGCGGGCCGCGGTAGAGCCGCTGTACGAGGGGCTCCTCGCCGCCGGCGTCGAGGTGTTGCTGGACGACCGGGACGTGCGCCCGGGCGTCAAGTTCGCGGAGATGGAGTTGCTGGGCATTCCGCACCGGGTCGTGATCGGGGAGCGCGGCCTCGCAGACGGCATGCTGGAGTACCGATCCCGGCGCGCGGACGAAAACACGGCCCTGCCGCTGGAGGGGGCCGTGGACGCGCTCACGCGGCTCGTTCACGAAGGAATCGCCCGTCACTCGCCATGAGTCGCGCGATCCTGGCAACACTACTGCTGTTGTCGGCCGCGATCGCGAGGGCCGAGCCCGCGCCGGACGACATCGACCCGGAGCTGCGCCGCGCGCTGCGCGAGGCGGTCGAGAGTGCCGACAGTTTCGCGGACCGGTTCGACGCGGAGGTCTGGCTGACGGACATGTCGCGGCGCCTGGAGCGCCAGCTGCCGGACACCGTGGAGCGCATGCAGATCCTGACGCTCGTGCATCGCTACGCGGAAATGTTCGACTTGCCGCCGGAGCTTGTGCTCGCGGTGATCGATGTGGAGAGCAATTTCGACCGCTATGCGATCTCGTGGGCCGGCGCGCTGGGGCTGATGCAGGTGATGCCGTTCTGGCGCAATGAGATCGGGCGTCCCGATGATGACCTGCACGACATCCACACGAACCTGCTGTACGGCTGCCGGATCCTCGCCTACTACCTCGAGAAAGAGAAAGGCGATCGGCGCGCCGCGCTGGCGCGTTACAACGGCAGCCGCGGACAACGCTGGTACCCGGACCGCGTCTTCGATCGCCTGAGCTCGAAGTGGTACCAGTACTGAGCCGCGCGGTGATCGCCCGGGCTCAACCGGTCGAGAATGTCTCGGGCACCACTTCCGGCGAGGCCTCCGCGACGACCTCCACGCGCTCCACGCGCGCGGCCGGGGGCCCGACCCGCAGCCAGTCGCACAGGGCCTCGACCGGCGCGCGCGGGCCGATTGCGAGCACTTCTACCGTGCCGTCGTCGAGGTTGATCGCGTGGCCGACGAGCCCGAGTTCGCGCGCACGGCGCGCGGTGCTGGCGCGAAAGAACACGCCCTGGACCCGGCCGGAGACGATGCAGCGGCGGGCCGCCTGCGTGCCCGGCACGGGCGGCCTCAGTCCTCGCCGGCGCGGGCCGCCTCGAGGGCCTCCGCGGCCTTCCGCCGCGATTCGCGCGCATCCTGCCGGGCGCTGGCGTAGGCTTCCCGCTGGAGTTTTCGCTCGGCGCTGGTCAGCAACCGCTTGGCGTCGCGCAGCGCATCCGGTGCGAGCGTGCCGGCGCCCGCCTCCTCCGCCGCCTGGATGGCCTGGCGGGCATCGCTCATTTCCTGCACGGGCGCGCTCACGCAGGCGGCGAGCAGCACAAATATGGCGGCCGCGGCACAGCGCGTCGCCAGGCGAGCCCTGGAACGGACATCGGTCATGCGCGAGTTCACTCTTATGACCCCCGGACGAACGTGAAACTAGCAGCCGCCAGTTCGGGCCGTCAAGCGGCACCGGACAGCGGCCCAGATGGAAAAATGGAGCCAAATCATGGCAGTGACGATCTATCATAACCCTCGTTGTTCAAAGTCGAGGCAGACGCTCGAGCTGCTCGAGGCCCATGGCATCAGGCCACGCGTCATCGAGTACCTGAAATCCCCGCCCGACCGCGCCACCCTCGCCGCCCTGTTGCGCAAGCTCGGCCTCCCGGCGCGGGACCTCGTGCGCCGCAAGGAACCCGAATTTGCCGGGCTGGGGCTCGATGCACCGGACATTTCGGAAGACGCCCTGCTCGACGCGATGGCGGCCCACCCGAAGCTGATCGAGCGGCCCATCGTCGTGGCCGGGCGACAGGCGCGCATCGGCCGCCCGCCCGAGGCCGTGCTCGAGATCCTGCCGTGACGCGCGTTCTCGTCCTGTACTACTCGCGTCAAGGCAGCACGGCCGCCCTCGCGCGCCAGGTAGCGCGGGGCGTGGCCAGCGTCGGCGCGGCAGAGGCGGTGCTGCGCACCGTGCCGCCGGTGGCGCCGGCGACACAGACGGCGCTGCCGCCCGTGCCGGACGAGGGTGCCCCCTACGCCTCGCTGGAGGACCTGCGGGACTGCGACGCGCTAGCGCTCGGCAGTCCGACGCGTTTCGGCAACATGGCTGCCCCCCTCAAGCACTTTCTCGACGGCACGAGCGAACTGTGGCTGGACGGCTCACTGGCGGGCAAGCCGGCCGGCGTGTTCACGTCCACCTCGACCCAGCACGGCGGGCAGGAATCGACGCTGTTGAGCATGATGCTGCCGCTGCTGCACCACGGCGCGCTCCTCCTGGGGCTGCCTTACACCCTCCAGGCGCTGACGGAGACGCGCGACGGGGGCTCGCCCTATGGCGCCTCGCACGTCGCCTCGCCCACGGCCGGCATCGAACTGAGCGAGCACGAGAAAAGCCTGGCGCGCGCGCTCGGGCGACGCCTCGCGCACGCCGGCGCGGCGCTTGCCACGCGCCGCGGTGAACTCCGTTGAGGCCAGCGGAGCTGCCCCGCCTCACTGCGGCCGCCGCACTCCTGGCCACTGCCGTGCTGGTCGTCGCCTGGCTCGGGCCCGCGGCCAGCCGCGCCGGCCCGTTGGCGCTCACCGCGCTGGCGGCGCTGCTGGTTCCGCTCGGGCTCGGCCTGCGGGGACTCCTGCTGCGGCGCCTGCGGACCGGCCGCTGGCTGAGCCTCGTGCTGCCGTTCTACTGCGCGGGCTTCCTGGTCGGCGCCGTCGGCAACCCGGCGGCGCGTGCCTGGGTCACGGCCAGCGCTTTCTGCGCCGCGCTCGGATTCGCGGCCGTCCTCAGCTGGGTGAAACGAGCCGGTCAGCCGGCGCCGCCTCGATGACGGACTTCACAAACGGCAGGGTCAGGCGCTTGCCCGCGGCCAGCGAGGCCACGTCGAGCGTGTCCAGCCAGGCGCACAGGGCGCGCATGTCCCGCGGCAGCCGCCGCAGCAGGTAGCGCGCCGCCTCGACCGGGAGATCGAGCCCGCGGTGCCTGGCACGCCGCTGCAGCGCCGCGACCCGGTCCTCGTCGCTGAGCGGTTCGAGGCGAAACACGCCGCCCCAGGCGAGGCGCGACTGCAGGTCGGCGAGCCCGAAGTGCGTCGCGGCGGGCCCGGCGCGGGCGCTCACCACCAGGCAGCCGCCCTGCTCCCAGAGCCGGTTGAACAGCGCGAAGGCCGCCAGTTCCCAGTCAGGCCGGCCCGCCAGCCGGTCGATGTCGTCGATACAGACGAGGGCTCGGTCCTGCCAGCCGTCCAGCACCGCGGGGCCGGCGGCCAGCAATTCTTCAACCGGAAGGTAGGCCGCGGCAGGAGTGGCGGCACAGGCGGCCTGCAACAGATGACTTTTCCCGCTGCCTCCCGGCCCCCAGATCCAGACGGCCGGCCCGGCGGTGCCCGGGTCGGCGAGCACGGCCAGCACCGCGCCGTTGGGGCCCGGTTCGAAAGTATCGAAGACCGCGAAATCGCGCAGCCGGATGGCGAGCGGCAACTGGCGCATCAGGTCCTCGCCGCGCGCCCCCGCCGGGTCCAGCGAATGACGTAGTCGAGGCCGCTGAATACGGTGGTCGCGAGCACCAGCAAACCGAGCGCGAGCAGCCCTTCCGGGGCTGGCATTTCAAATACCAGCCAGGACAAAGTCATGAGCACATACAGCAGTTGCAGGGCGGAATTCAGCTTGCTCGGGACGCTCGGCTCCGCGACGAAGTTCCCGACGCGCCACTGGTAAAGCCCGGCGCCCAGCACGATCACGAGGTCGCGCGTGACCACGGCCGCGAGCAGCCAGCCGGGCACGTAGCCGGCCGCCCACAGCGTGACGAACGCCGTGACCAGCAGCAGCTTGTCGGCCGCGGGATCGAGCAGCCCGCCCAGCCGGCTCTGCCACGAAAAGCGCTTGGCCAAGAAACCGTCCAGCCCATCGGTGATCCCGGCAATGAAGAACAGCAGCATGGCGAGCGGATAGCGCCCGTCGAGGATCGCCCAGGCCACCGGGAGGGTCAGCACGATCCTCCCGATGCACAGCATGTTGGGGATATCGCGCGCTTTCACTTGGCCACTTGATAGCTGAGCGGACGCAGGCCATCCGGTCGCAGCAGGCCGCCCAGGCGAATGGCCTCGTCCAGCGTCTCGGGCTCTCCCCGCAACGAGACCCTGAACGTGATCGAGTCGCCTTCGACGGTCTCGACGCCGAGCGATTCCACCGCGGTGAGGCTGCCCAGGAACCGGCTGATTCGCCCATAGTCATCGATCGAGTCGACGCCCGTGACCTCGAGCCGGACCACGCGGCTTTCGCCCGAGGACACGACCGCGAAGCGGGCCGCGAACAGGTCGGCCAGCCGATCGATGCTCTCTGCAATGGTCCCGCTCCAGCGCTCGACGCCATCCGCGGCAAACAACGTCCAGCGGCCACGTTCCAGGTCGGCCGTGGCCAGCCGGCCCACGAGCACCGCGTCGGCCCCGTAACGCGCGGAGACGGCCAGGACGGAGTCCTCGAATCCGCCCCAGACCTCGGCGAACGACGCATGCGCGCGATCCTCCGCATCCATCAGCGGGAACACCATCGGCAGGCCGCGACTGCGCGCGGCGGCGAGGAGCGCCTCCCGCAGGGCGGCCTCCTCCTCGAGTTCATCGCCGGAGGCCACCACGAAACGGTTGCCGCCGCCCGCATCGACGGCGATCCAGAGCAGCGTGCTGGGGCGCTCGGTGCCCCAGATGGGTTGCCTGAGCTGGCCCAGCTCACGTTCCAGCGCAGCGCCATCGAACGCCGCCCAGAATCGATCCGGAGCCGGCTGGCTGTACTGCTGCGCGTAGGCCGCGGCATTCGCCAGCAACGGCGCGACCTCGGGCCGGCCGGTCACGTCCCGCCGGCCCGTGATCCGGACCAGCACCACGCCGAGAGCTTCGCGGAATGCCGCGTCACGGTCACCGTCGAAACCGGCCTCGGCCTGGTAAAGACCCTCGACGCGGGCCGCGTCCGCCGGCCCAGCCGCGAAACAGAGCGCGAGACCCGCAGCCAGCACCGCCGCCCGCCAAAATCTGGAGTGAATCAACTCGGCCATTTTCCGGGTTATCCTGCCTCGGATCGAAGCGTCAGATAAAATACCACGCTACCGCCCCCCCGGGCCGCTAATTGGATGCACCACGATGAAGGACGTCTCCTCGCTGACGTACAAGGACGCCGGCGTAGATATCGATGCTGGCAATGCGCTGGTCGAGCGGATCAAGCCTGCCGTGGCCGCGACGCGCCGCCCCGGCGTGCTGTCCGGGATCGGGGGATTCGGCGGCCTGTTCGAGGTGCCGCCGGGCTATGAGCGGCCCGTGCTGGTCGCGGGCACCGACGGCGTCGGCACCAAGCTCAAGCTGGCGATCGAGACCGGATATCACGGCGGCGTAGGCATCGACCTGGTCGCGATGTGCGTGAACGACGTCATCGTGCAGGGCGCCGAGCCGCTGTTCTTCCTCGACTATTACGGCACCGGCCGGCTCGACGTGGACGTCGCCACCGCGGTCATCGAGGGTATCGCCGAGGGGTGCCGGCAGGCCGGCGCCGCGCTGCTGGGGGGTGAGACGGCCGAGCTCCCCGGCTTCTACCAGGACGGCGACTACGATCTCGCGGGCTTCTGCGTGGGCATCGTGGAGTTCGCGCGCATCATCGACGGCAGCCGCGTCGCGGCCGGCGACGTGATCCTCGGAATCGCTTCGTCGGGACTGCACTCGAATGGCTACTCGCTGGCGCGCAAGGTGCTCGAGCGCAGCGGCGCGCCGCGCGACATGATGCTCGATGGCGCGCCGCTGATGGAACGCCTGCTGGCCCCGACCCGGATCTACGTCAAGCCGCTGCTGGCGCTGCTGGCGGAGGTCGAGGTCCACGCCCTCGCGCATATCACCGGCGGCGGGCTGCCCGAAAACCTGCCGCGCGTCCTGCCGGAGGGGATGATGGCCACCATCGACCTCAGCAGCTGGCGTCGCCCGGCCGTGTTCGACTGGTTGCAGTCCGAGGGCGGAATCGCGGATGCCGAGCTCTACCGTACCTTCAACTGCGGGCTCGGGATGGCGGTCGTCCTGCCTGAGACTGCGGCCGGGGCCGCGATCGCGCTGCTTGCCGCGCACGGCGAGCAGGCCTGGATCGCGGGGCGGATCGACGCCGGGGAGCGCAGGGTGGTGCTCGCCTGATGCAGCGGCCGCCGTTGCCCGTCGTGGTGCTCGTCTCGGGCTATGGCAGCAACCTGCAGGCCCTCCTGGACGCACGTGACGCGGGCCGGCTGCCGGTGGACGTGCGGCTGGTGGCGTCCGATGTTCCCGCCGCTCCGGGTCTCAAGCGGGCGCGGCGCGCGGGCGTTCGCACCGAGTGCCTGCCGCCGGGCGATTTTCACGACCGCCGGGCATGGAACGACGCGCTCGACGCGCTGCTCGCAGGCTGCGGCGCGGAACTCGTAGTGCTCGCCGGCTTCATGCGGGTGCTGGGGCCCGAGCTGGTGCGCGCCTGGCGCGGGCGCATGCTGAACATCCATCCGTCCCTGCTGCCGCGGCATCGCGGCCTGCACACCCATCGGCGCGCCCTCGAGGCCGGCGACCGGATGCACGGCGCCAGCATTCATTACGTGACCGAGGAACTCGACGGGGGCCCGGTCATCCTGCAGGCGCGGCTCCCGATCCTGTCCGGGGACGACGCGGACAGCCTGGCGCGACGGGTGCAGGTTCGCGAACACGAAGTCTATCCGCGCGTGGTCGGCTGGATCGCCGCCGGGCGGCTGGTGTGGCACGACGACAGCCCCTGGCTGGACGGCCGGCGCCTCAGCCAGCCCGTGGTCGTGTAGCGCGGCCGGAGGGCCTGTTCACACTTGGCGGGCGCTAGGCTTTCGGCAGCGTCACGCCGAGCTGGCCCTGGTACTTGCCGCCGCGGTCGGCATACGAGACCTCGCATTCCTCGTCGGACTCGAGGAACAGCATCTGTGCCACGCCTTCGTTGGCGTAGATCTTTGCTGGCAGGGGGGTCGTGTTCGAGAACTCCAGCGTCACGTGCCCTTCCCACTCGGGCTCCAGCGGCGTCACGTTGACGATGATGCCGCAGCGCGCGTAAGTGCTCTTGCCGAGGCAGATCGTCAGCACCTTGCGCGGGATGCGGAAGTACTCGACCGTGCGCGCCAGCGCAAAGGAGTTCGGCGGGATGATGCAGACATCGCCGCTGACGTCCACGAAGCTCGAGGCATCGAAGGCTTTCGGGTCCACCACCGCGGAATTGATATTGGTGAAGATCTTGAAGTCCGGCGCGCAACGCACGTCGTAGCCATAGCTCGAGGTGCCGTAGCTGACGATCTTCCTGCCGTCCACGGACCGGACCTGGGCCGGCTCGAAGGGATCGATCATGCCGTGAGACTCCGCCATCCGGCGGATCCAGCGATCCGACTTGATGCTCACCTAGTCGTCCTCGAAGCTGATGGTCGGGAACTTGGCGCCCGGCAGGGAACCGCCGGCGGCGAGCCGCGAGGCCATGCGCCGCGCGATTTCCAGGTAGGCGCGCGCGGCGGGGCCTTCCGGGTCCGCGACGACGGAGGGCTGACCGGCGTCCGTTTCCTCGCGGATGTGGATGTCCAGCGGCAGGTTGCCGAGCAGCGGCACGCCGTACTGCTCCGCCATGCGCTCGCCGCCGCCGGAGCCAAAGATGGGCTCCTGGTGACCGCATTTGGAGCAGATGTGGAGGCTCATATTCTCCACGATCCCGAGGACCGGCACCTTGACCTTCTCAAACATCCGCAGGCCCTTGCGGGCATCGAGCAGCGCGATGTCCTGCGGCGTCGTGACGATGACCGCGCCGCTCACCGGGACGCGCTGGGACAGCGTCAGCTGGATGTCGCCGGTGCCCGGCGGCATGTCGACGATCAGATAGTCTAGGTCGCCCCAGTTGGTCTCGCCGAGCAACTGTTGCAGGGCCTGGGTGACCATCGGGCCGCGCCAGATCATCGGCTGGTCGTCATCGATCAGGAAGCCAATTGACATGCAAGCGATCCCGAACGACTCGAGGGGGTGCATGCGCTTGCCGTCGGTCGTCGTGGGACGCCTGCCCGACAAGCCGAGCATCCGGGGCTGGCTCGGACCATAAATGTCAGCATCCAGGATGCCGACCTGTGCGCCCTCAGAGGCCAGCGCAAGCGCCAGGTTGACGGCCGTGGTGGACTTGCCCACGCCGCCCTTGCCGGAAGCGACCGCGATGATGTTCCGGATCCCGGCCAGCGGCTGCAGGCCGGGCTGCACGGAACGGGCCTCGACGTCCCACTGCACCTCGACCTTGACCGAGGCGACGCCCGGGAGCCCGCCGAGCAACTTGCCGAATTCGGCCTGCAGCTCGCGCTCGTAGCGGTCGGCCGGGAAGCCCAGGCGCAGAACGATGTTGAGCCTGCCGTCCGCCAGGCTGAGATCCGCCAGCGCGCCGGCCGAGATGAGGTCCTGCTCGAGAACGGGATCGATGCGCTGCGCCAGCAGGGCGCGGGCGCCGTCAATGGTTGCCTGGGTCATGCCACTCCCCGGGGGGTTGAATGTGTCGCGGTGGAAGCGCCGCATTGTAGCCCATGCGAGGGGGCACGACAGCCGAGCTTGGACGGAAAACGGTGCTCGGTGTAAGTTAAGAGGGATGCGAAAATCATGTCGGCCGATTGCCATGCCCCCCGAGCGGCCGGGAGCCAGACCGTGAGCCTGTTCGGTGGCTTTGTCGCCGAGCGACTCATTGCGGGCATCCGTGGTCCCGAGGACCTCGAAACGGCGGCCGGGCAGAAGAACGTCGCGCGGCTGCGCAAGATCGGGGGGCCTGCCGTACCCCGGCTCGTCACCGAGATCGAGAGCGCCGACCGGGACCGGTCGGCGGCGCTGGCCCGCGTCCTTGGCATCCTGATTTCCGACCGGACGCTGCCCGAGGCGGTCGAGGCGCTCCGGCATACCGATGCCCGTGGCCTGCGGGGCCTGGTCTGGGCCCTTTCCAATAGCAAGGACTACAACGCCAACAAGCTGCTGGAGTACTTGGACGATTACAGCATCCCGCGCTCCGCGCTGCTCGAGATCCTGGAGGCCCAGCACGCGCGGCTCGCTTACCTGCCATTCCTGAAGCGCACGGACCAGGTCGAGAGCACGGAGAAGGCGGCGCTGTTCAAGCTGCTGGGGGCGATGACGACCGAGGCCGTCGTTCCGGACCTGATCAGTCGGCTGTCGGACGCCGACACCTCGGCCAAGGTGCACATCATGGATATCCTGTCGCGGTTCGACCGGCCCGACGTGGGCCGGGCCCTCAGCGCAGAACTGTCGAACGAGAACAAGCAGGTACGGATCGCCTCGCTCGGGGCGCTGCGGCGCATCAGCAGCCAGCTCGACGTGGGGCCATTCTGCCGCCTCCTGCTGGATCCCGACATCACGATCCAGAACCGTGCCGTCGACGTCATCATCAAGCAGCGCCACCCCGACACCATGAAGTACCTGGCGGAGGTCCTGAAGAGCGAATCCGACTTTGCCCGCCGTGCCGCCGTCGAAGTGCTCAACGAAATCGGCGACCAGGGCTCCATCAAGGACCTCCTCGCCTCGCTCAGCGACGATGACTGGTGGGTGCGCGTGCGCGCCACGGACGCGCTGGCGCGCATCGGCGGCCCGCGGGTCATCGATGCGGTGCTCGCGCTGATCAGGGATGAGGACGAGTCCGTGCGGCGCTGCGCAGTGGAAGTCCTCAATGCCACCAAGGACGAACGTGCGGTCCAGCATCTCATCGGCGCCACGACGGACCCGGACTGGTGGGTGCGCGACCGGTCGGCCGACGCGCTGGGCGAGATCGGCGACATGCGCGCGGTTCCGGCGCTCATCAAGATGCTCTCGGCCGATCCGAGTTCCATCCCCGCCGCGGTACGCTCGCTCGGGAAGCTGGCCGGAAAGGATGCGATCCCGCACCTTAAACCCCTGCTCGAGCACAAGGACAAGCAGGTCCGGATCGAGGTCATGAATACCCTGGCCGAGATCACCGACCCCGCCGAAGCCGACACGATCATCGCGCGGATCGCGCGCGAGAGCTCTTCGGCGGACCCGTCGGTGAGCGAGGCGGCCTCCGCGGCCGTGCAACGGCTCGGCGAGCGCGTCGGCGCGGCGAGCGGCTCCCTGACGCCGGCCGGCGGCGGCACCGGCATCGAGCCGCTGCTCGGCGACGGCAAAGACTGGCGTGAACTGCTCAAGGCGGCAGCCCAGTACGCCCAGACACTGGATATCACCAAGCTCGAGCCCGGCGATACCATCGAGGGCCGTTACAAGTACATCAAGATGATCGGCAAGGGCGCATTCGGCACCGTGCTGCTCGTCGAGGATCTGGTGGTCGACGAGCGCCTCGTGCTCAAGTTCCTGAACGCCGGCGTGTCCTCGGATGAAGAGATGATGAAGCGCTTCATCCACGAACTGCGCTACTCACGCAAGATCACCCACAAGAACATCATCCGCATCTACGACTTCATCGCGCTGGGCGGGCTGTATGCGATCTCGATGGAGTACTTTGCGTCCCACCCGCTGTCGGACGAACTCAAGGACGAGAAGCCCCTGCCGATGGAGGTAGCACTACAGTACGGCAGCGATATCGCCACCGGGATGCAAGTCGCGCACCAGGCGGGTGTCATTCATCGCGACCTGAAGCCCGCCAACGTGCTGATCGACGACGCCCGGCTGGTGAAGGTGGTGGATTTCGGCGTCGCCGCCGCCGGGGCCAGCGGCGATACCCAGCTTACCCGCACGGGCTATGTGATAGGCTCGCCGAAGTACATGGCGCCGGAGCAGATTCTCGGCAAGAAAGTCGACGAGAAGGCCGACGTCTACAGCCTCGGCGTGATCCTGTACGAGATGCTCACCGGGGTGCCGCCCTACACGCGCGGGGATCACATGTCGGTCATGTATCAGCATGTCCAGGGCAAGGCCAAGAAGGTCCATGAACTCAATCCGGACGTGCCGCGCGAGTTGTCCGATATCGTCGGCCGGTGCATGTCGGTCGACAAGAGCAAGCGCTATCCTTCGATGGACGAATTGCGCCACGCCCTGCAGCCTTTCAGCGGAACGGGGACCTAGAACCTGGCCAGGATAGACGCCTTCCTGCAGCTCGCGATGGCGCAGGGCTGCTCCGATATCCATCTCGCCGTCGGCGTGCCGCCGATGCTGCGCTTGCGGGGCGACCTGCTGCCGATCAAGTTCCGCAATCTCTCGCCGCCCGAGCTCGAAAGCTACGTCAGCGAGATCCTCACGCCCGCGCAGGAGAAGACCTTCCGGGCGGGGCACGACCTCGATTTCTCCTACGTGAGCGGCGATGGCGGCCGCTTCAGGGTCAACATCTTCCGCAAGGACGGCGGTCCCGGGGCGGTGTTCCGTTTCATTCCCGCCGAGGTGCCCACACTGGAGTCCCTCGGCCTCCCGACCATCATCCGGCAGCTCTGCGACTACCACCAGGGGATGGTGCTGGTGACGGGCGCGACAGGGACCGGCAAGTCCACGACGCTCGCGGCCATGATCGATTTCCTGAATTCCACCCGGAAGCTGAACATCATCAGCCTCGAGGACCCGATCGAGTTCGTGCATGGCTGCAAGAATTCCCAGGTCATCCAGCGGGAGCTCAACACCCATCTCCGCAGCTTCTCGGCGGGCGTCCGGGCGGCGCTGCGCGAGGACCCGGACGTGATTCTCGTCGGCGAGATGCGCGATGCAGAAACGATCAGCATGGCCATGACGGCCGCCGAAACGGGACACCTGGTGCTCGGCACGCTGCACACCACCGGCGCGGTGAAGACCATCGACCGGATCATCGACGCCTTGCCGGCGCAGCAGCGCGAGCAGACCAAGAGCTTCCTGTCCCAGAGCCTCGTCGCGGTCGTGACGCAGGTGCTGGTGAAGACGGCCGACGGGCGGAGCCGCAAGGCGATCCACGAGATCATGGTCATGAACAAGGCCATCGCGCGGCTGATCATGAGCGACCAGACCCACCTGATCCCCTCGCAGCTGCAGACCGGCAAGGAGTCGGGCATGCAGCTGATGGACCAGGCTCTGCTCGAGGCCATCACCCGACGCGAGATCGATCCAGACGACGCTTACCGCTATACCACCGACAAGAAACAGTTCGCGCGCTTCGTGACGGACACCGGCATTCTTCCGAAAATGGATCTCGCGGAATGAGCACCCCGGGGCCGAACATCCCGGGCTCCAGGACCCCGCTGGTGGACCGCCTGTTGCGCACCATGGTGGAGCGCCGCGGCTCGGACCTGCACCTGATCGCGGGCAACCCGCCGCGCGTGCGCGTGAACGGCGACCTGGTGGTGCTCGAGCCGACGTTGCTCAAGGCCGAGGACCTGTCGGTCAACCTGCAGGCCATCGCGACCCCGGTGGCCGCCGCGGCCTTCGAACGAGAAGACCAGGCTGACTTCGCCTACAGCATCGCGAACCTGGCGCGTTTCCGGGTCAACGTGTTCCGCCACCTCGGCGGCATGGGTGCCGTGATGCGGGCGATTCCGTCTGAGTCTGTCAGCATCGATTCGCTGAAACTCCCCGAGGTCGTACGGAGTCTCTGCCAGCATCGCCAGGGCATGATCCTGGTCACCGGCAAGACCGGTTCCGGCAAGTCCACCACGCTCGCGGCGATGATCAACGAGATCAATCGCATGCGCAAAGGCCACATCATCACGATCGAGGACCCGATCGAGTTCCTGCATGAGCGCCAGGGCTGCCTGATCAGCCAGCGCGAAGTCGGCAACCACACGCCCAGTTTCTCCGAGGCCCTCCACTCCGCGTTGCGCGAGGACCCGGACGTCGTGCTGGTCGGCGAGCTGCGTGATGTCGAAACGATGAGCACGGCCATCACGGCCGCCGAGATGGGCATCCTCGTGATGGGCACGCTGCACACCAACGGCGCCGCCGCGACCGTGGACCGGATGGTCCACGCCTTCCCGGCCGAGAAGCAGCCGCATGTGCGTACGATGCTGTCCACGTCGCTGCGCGGCGTGATCTCCCAGCAGCTGTGCAAGCACAAGACGGGCCATGGCCGCCTCCCCGCGCTCGAGATCCTCATCAACACATCCGCGGTTTCGAATCTCCTCCGCCAGGGCAAGCTGGACCAGCTCGAGACCGCCATGCAGTCGGGTTCCAGCGTCGGCATGCGGACCATGGACACCGCGCTGCAGGAACTGCTCGACCGGCGCTTCATCTCGGTGCGCGAGGCCTACGAGAAGGCGTTCTCCAAGGACCGGTTCCGGAAGCTCCTGGAACAGTCCGCCTGAGTCCCCGGCCGCGCCGGGGCGGAACCCCCGGATATGGCATAATTTCCGGCTTGTCATCCCCGGAAGAGACCATGAGCGATCGCCGCGAACTCCTCGTCACCAGCGCCCTGCCCTATGCCAACGGGCCGTTGCACATCGGGCACATGGTCGAATACATCCAGACCGACATCTGGGTGCGATTCCAGCGCATGCGTGGCAACGAGTGCCTGTATGTCTGTGCCAGCGACGCCCACGGCACCCCAATCATGCTCAGGGCACGCGAGGACGGCATCGCGCCCGAGGCCCTGGTCCGCGAGGTCCATGCGGGCCAACTCAATGATTTTGCTGGCTTTCACGTGGAGTTCGACAACTACCACACGACGCATTCCGCGGAGAACCGCGCCATCGTCGAGGAGATCTTCCACGCGCTCGAAGCGGGCGGGCATATTGCGACCCGCACGATCAAGCAGTCTTTCGACGAGCAAGAGGGCATGTTCCTGCCCGATCGCTTCGTGCGCGGCACCTGTCCGCGCTGTGGCGCGGGCGACCAGTACGGCGACAGCTGCGAGGTCTGCGGCGCGACCTACCGTCCGTCCGAGCTCCTGGACGCCGTCTCGGTGCTGTCCGGCAGCCGTCCCGTCGAGCGCGAATCCGAGCACCTGTTCTTCAAGCTCGGCGACTTCGAGGACATGCTGCGGCGCTGGATGGCCGAGGGCCGCCTGCACGAGAGCATGCGCAACAAGCTCGGCGAATGGTTCGAGGCGGGTCTGCAGGACTGGGACATCAGCCGCGATGCGCCCTATTTCGGCTTCGAGATTCCGGGCCGGCCCGGCAAGTACTTCTATGTCTGGCTGGACGCGCCGATCGGCTACATCGCCAGCTTCCGCCAGCTGTGCGACCGGCGCCCCGAGCTCGACTTCGATGCCTGGTGGCGCCCCGGCAGCGACAAGGAGCTGTACCACTTCATCGGCAAGGACATCGTCTATTTCCATTCGCTGTTCTGGCCGGCGGTGCTGCACGGCGCCGGGTTCCGCACGCCGACCGCGGTGTTTGCGCACGGTTTCCTGACCGTCAACGGCGAGAAGATGTCCAAGTCGCGCGGCACGTTCATTCGCGCCGGCACGTGGCTCGAGCACCTCGACCCGGAGGCCTTGCGCTACTACTACGCGGCGAAGCTCGGCCCCGGCGTCGAGGACATCGACCTGAACCTCGAGGACTTCGTCCAGCGCGTGAACTCCGACCTGGTAGGCAAGCTCGTGAATATCGCCAGCCGTTGCGCCGGCTTCATTCACCGCGCCGCACAGGGACGCCTCGCCGCGGCCTTGCCGGAGCCGGCGCTGCACGAAGAGTTCGCCGCCGCCGGGCCGGAGATCGCAGAGCATTTCGAGGAGCGTCGTTACAGCCAGGCGCTCCGCCAGGTCATGGCCCTCGCCGACCGCGCCAACCAGTACATCGACCGCGAGAAGCCATGGATCATGGCGCGCGAACCCGGCCGTGAAGCCGAGGTCCAGGCCGTCTGCACCCAGGGCCTCAATGCCTTCCGCAGCCTGGTCACCTGGCTGAAGCCGGTGCTGCCGCACCTTGCCGCGGCCGCCGAGACGTTCCTGCGCTGCCCGCCCCTGGCGTGGGACGATGCAGCGACGCCGCTGCTCGATCACGAGATCGGCCCCTTCGAGCCGCTGATGCAGCGGGTGGATCCGGTCGCCGTGCAGGCGTTGCTCGAGGCGTCCCGGGACAGCCTGGCGAAGAAGCCGGTCCCCTCCGCGGGGCCTGCGCCAACCGCGCCGGCCGCGCCGGCCGCGGCAGCGGGCGCATCCGGGCCAGCGGCCGAAGGCCCGCCGGAGATCGGCATGGAGGACTTCATGAAAGTCGACCTGCGGATCGCGCGGATCCTGGAGGCCGATTATGTCGACGGCGCCGACAAGCTCCTGAAGCTGACGCTTGATGTTGGCCAGGGCCGGCGCCAGGTCTTTTCGGGCATCCGTTCAGCCTACCGTGCCGAAGACCTGCCCGGGAGGCTCACGGTGGTCGTGGCGAACCTCAAGGCACGGAAGATGCGGTTCGGCATCTCCGAGGGCATGGTGCTGGCGGCCTCCGGCGGCGACGGAATCTTCCTCGTCTCCCCGGACGAGGGCGCCGAGCCCGGCATGCGGGTCACCTGAGCGTTCGCGCGAGCGGATCCGGCGGATATGAAAGAACTGGGACTCATCCTCGTGGCGACGGTCCTCGTCAACAACTTCGTGCTGGTGAAGTTCCTCGGCCTGTGCCCGTTCATGGGCGTGTCCCGCAAACTCGAGACGGCCGCCGGGATGGCGCTGGCGACGACCTTCGTCCTGACGCTGTCCTCGGTCTGCAGCTACCTGGTGCAGGAGTGGCTGCTCGCCCCGCTCGGCCTGGAATACCTGCGTACGATCGCCTTCATCCTGGTCATCGCGGGGGTGGTGCAGTTCACCGAGATGGTGGTGCACAAGACGAGTCCGCTGCTGTACCAGGTGCTGGGAATCTACCTGCCGCTGATCACGACCAACTGCGCGGTCCTCGGGGTCGCCCTCCTGAATGTCCAGGAAAGCCACGGTTTTCTCGAGTCCTTCGTCTACGGCTTCGGGGCCGCGCTGGGCTTCTCGCTGGTGCTCGTGCTGTTCGCTGGGGTCCGCGAGCGGGTGGCGGCCGCGGACGTGCCGGTGGCGTTCCGCGGCGCCTCGATCGCGCTCGTGACTGCCGGGCTGATGTCTCTCGGGTTCATGGGTTTCGCCGGGCTCCTGCGGGTCTGACGGGGCGCGCACCATGATTTCCGCCATCGTCGTCATTGCCGGTCTGGCCGCATTGTTCGGGCTCGCGCTCGGCTTTGCCGCGGTGCGCTTTCGGACCGAGGGGGACCCGGTGGCGGATCGAATCGATGGGCTCCTGCCGCAGACCCAGTGCGGCCAGTGCAGCTTCGCGGGCTGCCGGCCTTACGCCGAAGCCATCGCGGCCGGCCAGGCCGACATCAACCGCTGCCCGCCCGGCGGCGAGGCGACCATCCGGGCGCTGGCTGACCTGCTGGAGCGCGACCCCAAGCCGCTCGACCCGGAGAGCGGCGAACTCAAGCCGCGCACCGTGGCGGTGATCGATGAACCGCTGTGCATCGGCTGCACGCTGTGCATCCAGGCGTGCCCGGTGGACGCGATCCTCGGCGCGGGCAAGCAGATGCACACGGTCATCGCCAGCGAGTGCACGGGCTGCGAGCTGTGCGTGGCGCCCTGCCCGGTGGATTGCATCGCCATGGTCGAGGAACCGGTGACGCTCAGGACCTGGAAGTGGCCCAAGCCGCCAGAACCAGAGCCAGCGGTGGCGCGTCGATGAGCCAGCCGCGCCTCTGGCGTTTCCAGGGCGGGCTGAAACTGGATGCGCGCACGGCGCGTCCCGCCGCCGAATCGATCGCTGTCGTCCCCATCCCGCCGCGCCTCGTGCTGCCGCTGTCCCAGCACGTCGGCCAGCCGGCCGAACCCGCCGTGGCGGTGGGCGAGCGCGTACTCAGGGGGCAACCGATTGCCCGGCCCAGCGGTTACATCGGCGCGAAGGTGCACGCGTCGAGCTCCGGCACGGTGGTGGACATCGGAGACTACCCCGTGCCCCACCCCAGCGGCCTCTCCGCGCCCTGCATCGTCATCGAGACCGACGGGCTGGACGCGCCGTGGCAGGGCTACGAGACCCTGCCGGACTACGGCACGCTCCATGCGAATGACCTGCGCGCGCGCGTCCGGGCTGCCGGCATCGTCGGCCTCGGCGGAGCCGCGTTTCCCACCGCGGTCAAGCTGGGCGCGGGCTCGGGCCTGAAGCTGCTGATCCTGAATGCCGCCGAGTGCGAGCCTTACATCTGCTGCGACGAGCTGCTTCTCAGGGAGCGCCCCGAGGAGGTGCTCACCGGCGCGCAGGTCCTGTTGCGGGCGCTCGACATCAGCCGTTGCTGTGTCGCGATCGAGGCGGACAAGCCGCTTGCGAAGCGCGCCCTCGAGGACGCCATCGCGGCGGCCGGCGAAACGCGGATCGATGTCGTCTCGGTTCCTGCGATCTATCCCGAGGGCGGCGAACGACAGCTCATCAAGGTGTTGACCGGCGAAGAAGTGCCCGCGCGCGGCGTACCGCCCGATATCGGCTACCTGTGCCAGAACGTGGGTACGGCTGCCGCCGTGGCGCGCGCCGTGCTACGGGGAGAGCCGCTCCTGTCGCGGATCGTCACCGTCACCGGCGACGGCGTCGCGCGGCCGCGCAACCTGGAGGTCCGCCTGGGCACGCCGATCGCGGCGCTGATCGAGGCCTGCGGCGGCTACACGGAGCGGGCGGATCACCTGCTCATGGGCGGCGCGATGATGGGCTTCCCCCTGGCCGAGGACTCCCTGCCGGTGATCAAGGGCACGAATTGCATCGTCGTCGCCTCGGACGAGGAGATCCGCCCGCGGGCGCCCGCGATGCCATGTATCCGCTGCGGCGAGTGCGCGGAGGCCTGCCCGGCCCAGCTGCTGCCGCAGCAACTTTACTGGCACGCGCGTGCGGGCGAACTCGACGCGCTCGACGAGTATCACCTGTTCGATTGCATCGAGTGCGGTTGCTGCGACGTCGTCTGCCCGAGCCAGCTGCCGCTGACCCAATACTTCCGCTATGCCAAGACCGAGCTGTGGGCCCGCGACCGCGACCGGGCGCGTTCCGACCTGGCGCGCGAGCGCTTCGAGGCGCGTCGCGACCGGATCGAGGCCGAGCAGAAGGCACGCCGGCAACGCCTCGAGGAAAAGACCCGGGCGGCCGACAAGGCGCGGGGCGACGAGGGCGCGCGCAAGGCGATGATCGACGATGCCCTCGAGCGGGTGCAGGCGCGCCGCGACCAGGACGGCGGCGACGAGTCCGGAACGGGTCGATGAGGTTCGAGCCGACCGCCCCGCCGCATGTCCGGCCCACCACCAGCGTGACGCGCGTGATGGGCGACGTGCTGCTCGCGCTGGTCCCCGCAACGATCGCCTGGGTGTGGTTCTTCGGCCCCGGCATCCTCTACAACATGGCTGTAGCGGCCGCGGTCGCACTGGCCTGCGAGGCCGGCGCACTCGCCCTGCGCAAGCGCCCGGTGGCGCCGCACCTGCTGGACCTGAGCGCGCTCGTCACCGCGGTCCTGCTCGCCTTCTGCCTCCCGCCGCTCACGCCGTGGTGGATCACCGCCACGGGGGCGGCGTTTGCGATCCTGTTCGCCAAGCAGCTCTACGGCGGACTCGGCTTCAACCCCTTCAATCCGGCCATGGCCGGCTACGTCGTACTGCTCATTTCCTTCCCCGAGGCGATGACGCGCTGGCTGCCCCCGCTGGGCGACACGCTCGGCCTCGCGTCGGCCTCGCTCGACCCCTGGCAGACATTGCGCTTCACCTTCACGGGCGCGCTGCCCGAAGGCACGTCCTGGGATGCCATCAGCGGCGCGACCCCGCTCGACGACCTGCGCACGCAGCTGTCGATGGCGCGCACCGTCGCCGAAGTGCGCGCGGGCGCGCTCTACGGCAGCCTCGGCGCCCGGGGCTGGGAGTGGACGGCCAACTGGATCGCGCTCGGCGGGCTATACCTGCTGTGGCGCAAGGTCATCCGCTGGCAGATCCCGGTCGCCGTGATCCTCGGCGTGGGCGTGCCCGCGGCGTTCGTCTGGCTCATGGACCCAGGCAGCCATCCGTCGCCGACCTTCCACCTGTTCAGCGGCGCGACGCTGCTCTGCGCTTTCTTCATCGCCACCGACCCGGTCTCCGCGGCCACCAGCCGCTCCGGCAGGCTGGTCTACGGGTTCGGCATCGGCGTGCTGATCTTCGTCATTCGCAGCTGGGGCGGCTATCCCGACGGCGTGGCTTTTGCCGTGCTGCTGATGAACATGGCCGTCCCTGCGATCGATCATTTCACGCGGCCTCGCACCTATGGCCATGCAGGCTGAAACCGCGCGCAGCATGTTGCGCGCCGCAGGGATCCTCACGGGGTTCGCCGTGTTCGGCGCGCTGCTCGTGGCGATCACCTGGGAGTCCACCGCGGAACGCATCGCCGACAACGAACGCGCCTACCTGCTGCGCACGCTGGCCGATGTCTTGCCCGAGGGCGCCCACGATAACGCGGTGCACGACGATTTCATCACGGTTACGGACCCGGAACTGCTGGGCACCTCCGCCCCGGTCACGGTGTACCGGGCGAGGCGAGGCACCCAGCCGATGGCTGTGGTCATCACGCCCGTTGCGCCCGGCGGGTACAGCGGGCCGATCCGGCTGCTCGTCGGCATCCTCGCCGACGGCACCATCAGCGGCGTGCGCGTGGTGTCACACCGGGAGACGCCCGGCCTCGGCGACAAGATCGAGGCGGAACGCAGCGACTGGATTCTCGACTTCGAGGGCCGCTCGCTTGGCAGCCCCCCGGTGGACGGCTGGGCGGTGCGTCGCGACGACGGAATCTTCGACCAGTTCACGGGCGCCACGATCACGCCGCGGGCCGTGGTCTCGGCCGTGCGCGATGCGCTGATATACTTCGAGGCCCATCGGGATGCGCTGTTTGCCACGCCGGCGGGCGCCGAGGGATTGTCGTCGCCGCGGGCCGCAGGAGAGGAAGCCGAATGAGCGAGCGTGCCGCGGAGGTCGTCAGGACCGGGCTCTGGACCAACAACACCGGCCTGGTGCAACTGCTCGGGCTCTGCCCGCTGCTGGCGGTGAGCACGAGCTTCGTCAACGGCCTCGGACTCGGCCTCGCCACGACACTCGTGCTGATCGCCTCGAACCTGACGGTATCGATGATCCGTGACTTCGTCCGCCCCGAGATCCGCATTCCCGTGTTCGTCCTCGTGATCGCCTCATTCGTCACGGCCGTCGAACTGGCGATGAACGCGTGGTTTCACGAGCTGTTCCGCGTGCTGGGTATTTTCATCCCGTTGATCGTCACCAACTGCGCGATCATCGGCCGGGCCGAAGCTTTCGCATCGCGCCAGCCGCCGTCGCTCGCCGCCCTCGATGGTCTCGCCATGGGACTGGGCTTCACCTGGGTGCTGGTCGCGCTCGGCGCGGCGCGCGAACTCATCGGCCAGGGCAGCCTGTTTGCCGGCGCCCACATGATGTTCGGCGAAGGGGCGCGCGTGCTCGAGCTGCAGCTGCTCGACGGCGGCTTCCTGCTCGCGCTGCTGCCGCCCGGGGCATTCATCGGCCTTGGACTGATGGTCGCCGCCAAGAACCTGATCGATGCCCGCGCGGAGCGCCGTCGCAGCCCGGCCCGGGCGCTTCCGTCCGGGGCGGCCGGCGAGCCGGCCTGAGGCGCTGGGACGCGATGAACGCCGCCAAGCGCCGTGAGCTCTACGAGCGACTCCGCGCCGCCAACCCCAAGCCGACCACGGAGCTCGACTATCGCACCCCGTTCGAACTGCTGGTGGCGGTCGTGCTGTCGGCCCAGGCGACCGACAAGGGCGTGAACCGCGCCACGGCGCGGCTGTTCCCCGTGGCCAGCACACCGCAGGCGATCCTCGCGCTCGGCGAGGACGGCCTGAAGGCGTACATCAACTCGATCGGCCTCTACAACGCCAAGGCGAAGAACATCATCGCCCTGTGCCGCATCCTGCTCGACCAACACGATGGCGAAGTGCCGCGTGACCGCGTGGCGCTAGAGGCCCTCCCCGGGGTGGGGCGCAAGACCGCGAACGTCGTCCTCAACACCGCGTTCGGCGAGCCGCTGATCGCGGTCGACACACACATCTTCCGGGTCGCGAACCGCACCGGGCTGGCACCCGGCAAGACCGTGCGCGAGGTTGAGGACCGGCTCGCGCGCGTCACCCCGGCCGAGTTCCTGAAAGACGCGCACCACTGGTTGATCCTGCACGGCCGCTACGTGTGCAAGGCCCGCAAGCCCGACTGCCCGTCATGCATCATCGCCGAGCTGTGCGACTACCGCGCCAAGACCCCCGGCGAGCCGCCCGCCCGCCCGCTATGCCCACCCGCCCCGAAGGGCCGCAAGCGCCGTGCTGCTGCCGAGTGACCGCGAGGGGCTCAGGGCCTTCTATCTCGAGGCGTGGCGCAAGCGACGGCAGGGCCTGCCGGCCGAGTCGCTGGAGATCCAGGTCGCGGACGTGATCGAGCAGCACCCGGAATACCACGCCCTGCTCGAGCGGGGCGAAGACGCCCTGGACAAGGACTGGACCCCGGAGGGCGGCGAGAGCAATCCTTTCCTCCACATGGGCCTGCACCTCGGGCTGCGCGAGCAGGTCGCGACCGACCGCCCGGCCGGGATCGCGGCCATCCACCACAGGCTCGCGGCGCGGCTCGGCGTCCACGAGGCGGAACATCGCATGGCCGAGTGCCTCGCAGAGGCCCTGTGGCATGCGCAACGAAACAAATCACTGCCGGACGAGGTCTCCTACATGGAAGCGCTGCGCCGTATCGGCCAGTGACGAGGCTCGCGCGGAGACGCGGCGACACAGAGACGAGAAAATGCAGAAGAGTGAACGACTTAAAGATTATCCAGTGAACGGCGTCGGGCTTGGCCTGAGGCGGAGCATGATGGACGAGCTCATGGCGGATCCGCCGTGGGACGTGGACTTCATGGAGGTCGCGCCGGAGAACTGGATCGGCGTGGGCGGCGCCCTGGGCCGGAAGTTCTGCTGGTTCACCGATCGCTTTCCGTTCACCGCGCACGGCCTGTCGCTGTCCCTGGGCGGGCCGGCGCCGCTTGACGAGTACTTCCTGGAGCGCGCCCGCAAGTTCCTGGACCAGCATGGCGTCCGGTTCTACACCGAGCACCTCTCCTACACCAGCGACGACGGCCAGCTCTACGACCTGATGCCGATCCCGTTCACGGACGAGGCCGTCAGCCATGTCGCCGGGCGCATCCGGCGCGCCATGGAGATCCTCGAGCGGCCGATCGCGGTGGAGAACGTCTCCTACTATGCAGCGCCGGGGCGCGAGATGGACGAGATCCGCTTCCTCAACGCGGTCCTCGAGGAGGCGGACTGCGGCCTGCTGCTGGACGTCAACAACGTCTACGTGAACGCCATCAACCACGGCTACGATGCGGACGAATTCCTCGCGGCGCTGCCCGGCGAGCGGGTCGTCTACCTGCACGTCGCGGGGCATTACGTCGAGGCCGAGGACCTGCGCATCGACACGCACGGCGCGGATGTCGCGGATCCCGTCTGGTCCCTGCTGGATCGCACCTACGCGCGCTTCGGCGTGATTCCCACCCTGCTCGAGCGCGATTTCAATATCCCGCCGATGCCCCGGCTCCGGCGCGAGCTGGCGATCATCCGCGAGCTGCAGGCGAAGCACGAGGCCGCGCCTGCGCGGGCGCTGGACGCGCGTGGCTGAGCGCGAGCGCCTGCGGCGCGCCCAACTCGAATTCGCCGCGCACATCCGGGATCCGGAGCATGCGCCCGCGCCCGGAGGGATCGAGGATCGCCGCATGGCGATCTACCGCGAGCTGTTCTTCAACAATGTCCGCGACCTGCTCGGCCGCAGTTTCCCGGTCCTGAGGAAGCTGCTCGGCGAGGACGCCTGGAGCGCGATGGTGCGCGACTGGCTGGTGCGGCATCGCGCGCAGACGCCCCTGTTCCTCGAACTGCCGCAGGAGTTCCTCCACTACCTGCTGGAGGAGCGCGCGCCCGTCGCTACCGACCCGCCGTTCCTGGCCGAGCTCGCCCACTACGAGTGGGTAGAGCTGGCCCTGGCCATCGACGAACGCGAGCCCGAGCTGCCCGGCGTGGACGCGGACGGCGACCTGCTGGAGGGACAGCCGGTGCTCTCACCGCTGGCCTGGCCGCTGGCTTATGCCTGGCCGGTACATCGCATCTCCCCAGATTTCCAGCCGGCCGAGCCGCCGGCCGAGCCGACGCGCCTCGTGGTGTACCGCGACACGCGCGACCGCGTGGGCTTCCTCGAGATCAACTTCGTCACAGCGCGCCTGCTCGAGCTGCTGGGCGAAGAGGCGGCGCCTCGACCGACCGGGCGCGAGTGCCTGCTGCGGATTGCGGCTGAGCTGTCGCACCCGGACCCCGAGGCGGTCGTGCAGGGCGGGGCCGCGATCCTGGCCGAGTTGCGCAGTCGCGACGTCCTCCTCGGAGCGCTCGAAAACACAGACTGACCGCCGGGCCCGTGCCGGCGCGGCGGTGGGCCGCTTCTGCCAGAATGCCCGCATGACCGTATCGCCGCCCACCGGGGAACCGTTGCGGGTTCTCTGGATCACCGCGCACACGGGCACGCCGGACAGCGTCCGCCCGGACAGCGTCCGCCCGGACATCGCCCTCGCCCGCGGGCTCGCGGCCGCAGGGGTCGAGCTCCGCATCGTCGCCCCGCCGGACTCCCACTGTGCCGCCGCGGTCGAGCGCGCCGGGTTACGGCTCGTGGGCGCGCTGCCCCGTCGCTCGCTCCGGGGCCGCTCGGCCTCGTGGTTGCGCGAGGGCTGCCTGCGGGAGCGCATCGAACTGGTGCATTTTTTCGACCGGATCGCGGTCGCCACCGCCCTGCCCGTGCTGCGCGACCTGCCGCTCGCAATGGTCATGCGGCACGACCGTGTGGGCGGGGTGCAACGCTGGAACCCGTTCGCCCGCCTGACGCAGCTTCATCCCCGGATCGATCGCGTCATCTGTACCTCGGAGGCGGCCCGGCGCGAGCTCGCCCGGCGGCGCGATCCAGCCAGCGTCGTGACGATCCGGCCGGGCCATCGCGTCGACTGGCACCGGGGGCCGCCGATCGATCTCGGCCAGTTCGGGGTCCCGCGGGATGCCTTTCCCGTCGCCGTGGTGGCGAACTACCGGCCACGCAAGGGCATCGAGTACGTCGTGGACGCGGCCCAGTGGCTCCCGGCCGGCGCGCCGGTGCACTTCCTGCTCGTCGGCGCAGAAGTCGCCAACCGGGCGGTGCTGGAGCGCATCAGCCGAAACCCGTTCCGCGCGAACTTCCACGTGCTCGGCCACCGCGAGGACGCCGCACGCATCACGGCCGCCTGCGCGGTGTCGGTGCGCGGGGCCCTGAGGCGGGAAGGCATCCCCCTGACCGTCATCGAGTCGATGGCCTGCGGCGTGCCGCCGATCATCACGGACGTCGGCGGGGCGAGGGAACTCGTCGAGCAGGGCGCGTCGGGAATCATCGTCCGGCGCCGGCGCCCGCGGGCGATCGGCGAGGCCCTGGCCTGGCTGTACGAGCATCCACTGGAGAGGAGAGCCATGGGCGAGGCGGCGCGCGAGCGCATCCGCACCCGGTTCAGCCTCGAGCAGGCCGTCGAGGCCCACCTGGCGCTCTACCGGGACCTGCGGGCACAGCGGTCTATAATGCCGACGCCGGCGGGGGCCCGCCGCGAGGGAGACGCGATGAAGGATACGGACCAATGACCCGGGCGCGGCACGAGGCGGGCAAGGGGCACACGCAAGAAGCGCTGTTCCGGATCATCTTCCGCTCGGACACCCCCGGCGGAATGCTGTTTGACGTCGCCCTGATCGTCGCCATCCTCCTGAGCGTCATCGTCGTCATGCTGATGACGGTGGATGCGTACAACTCGAAGTATGGCCAACTGTTCAAGCTGATCGAATGGGGTTTCACGATCCTGTTCACGATCGAGTACGGCCTGCGGCTGTATTGCGTGCGCAATCGCGCGCGCTACGCGAAGAGCTTCTTCGGCGTCGTCGACCTGCTCTCGGTGCTGCCGACGTACCTGGGGCTGATCCTGACCGGAACGGCGCCGATGATGGTCATCCGGATCCTGCGTATCCTCAGGCTGTTCCGCATCATGCACATGGACCGCTACGTGGGCGAGGCCAACATCCTGCTCGAGGTGCTGGTCGCGAGCTGGCGCAAGACTCTCGTGTTCGTCTACACGGTGCTTACGCTGGTGGTCATCTTCGGCGCGCTGATGCATTTCGTCGAGGGCCCGGAGGGCGGGTTCACTAACATGCCGCAGAGCATGTACTGGGCGATCGTGACACTCACCACCGTCGGTTTCGGCGACATCACGCCGGTGACGCCGCTCGGCAAGCTGATCGCCTCGATGATCATGCTCACGGGCTACGGCATCATCGCCGTGCCGATGGGGATCTATTTTTCGGAGTTCGCCGCGGCCAACAAGCGCCGCAAGAACCGCCAGGCCTGCCCGTCCTGCAAGCTGAAGGGACACGAGGCGGACGCGATGCATTGCCGCGTGTGCGGTACAGCTCTCGAGACAGGGCAATGACTCGCCAGATCGCCGTCGGACTGAATGCCGTGATCGTCTCGGTGCGCGATGACGAGCCGAGAGTGCTGACGGTGGGCGAATCGCCCGGCCCGCACGATACCGAAGTCTCGCCCACCGGGGGAACCGAACTGCCGGCCCTGCCCTCGGGGCGGCTGGATCCGGAGCGTGACCGTACGCTGGAACTCGGCCTGCGCGACTGGGTGCGCCGCCAGACCGGTCGCGACCTCGGTTATGTCGAGCAGCTCTACACGTTCGGCGACCAGGACCGGGACCCGCGCGAGCGCGCCGGGGGTCCGCGCATGCTCTCCGTGGCCTACCTGGCGCTCACCCAGGACCTGCCAGCAGACGCGGCGGGGGGGCGCTGGATGAGCTGTTACGGCTTCCTGCCCTGGGAAGACTGGCGCGCCGACCGTCCGCCTGTGCTCGATGCGATCGGCAGGGCGTTGGCGGCATGGGCCAGGAAAACCCGCTCCCCGGGCGAGCGCAAGCGCCGGGCCGAACGCATGGAAATCTGCTTCGGCCTCGGCGGCGCCGGCTGGGACGGTTACCGGGTGCTGGAACGCTACGAACTGCTCTACGGAGCGGGGCTCACCGCGGAAACCTGGTCTGACCGGGGCGAGAACCCGCCGAAGTCCGCGCCGTTGTTCGGTAAGCCCATGGCTTACGATCACCGGCGCATTCTCGCGACCGGACTGGCGCGGCTGCGGGGCAAGCTGCGCTATCGCCCGCTGGTGTTCGAACTGATCGAGGAACAGTTCACCCTCGCCCAGCTGCAGCGCGTGGTCGAGGCGCTGTCCGGGCTCCGGCTGCACAAGCAGAACTTCCGGCGGCTGGTGGAGACTGGCGGCCTGGTGGAAAAGACCGGGCGGATCGATCCACGCACCGGCGGTCGCCCGGCCGAGCTGTTCCGGTTCCGTCGCGAAGTGTTGCGGGAACGCCGCGCCCCGGGGGTCGGCGCACTCTCCCCGCTGAAGTTCTAGGGGTGGCTGGACATCGGATATACTCCGGCGTAGCATAAGTCTCAGGCCTGCAAAGCGGCCTTTTTTTGGCTCCTACTATTGCTCTAAATGAGTATAAGTCAAATGGAAACACCGCTCCGCTACACGCCCGAGGTTGCGCGCCAGACGCAGCCGATCTACGAAAATCTCCGCCTCGTCATCCCGGAGGTCGAGTGGGGCGTGCACGCGCCGTACATCGCCGCGATCAACGCGCTGAAGCGAGAAATGAACGCGGTGCTGCTGGTCCACAACTACCAGACCCCCGAGATCTTCCATGGCGTCGCCGACTACACAGGCGATTCGCTCGGTCTTGCTCGCCAGGCGGCCGCGACCGACGCGGACATCATCGTCCAGTGCGGCGTGCACTTCATGGCCGAGACCTCCAAGATCCTCTGCCCGGACAAGACTGTCCTGATCCCGGACCTGGCGGCCGGCTGCTCGCTGGCCGCCTCGATCACCGGCGAGGACGTGCGCCTGCTCAAGCAGCGTTACCCCGGCGTGCCGGTGGTCACCTATGTGAACACCAGCGCGGACGTGAAGGCAGAGTCCGATATCTGCTGCACCTCCGGCAACGCAGTGCGCATCGTCGAGTCGCTTGGGGTCGACAGGGTGATCTTCCTGCCCGACCAGTATCTCGGTCGCCATGTCGCCGGCCAGACCGGCGTCGAGCTCATTCTCTGGCACGGGGCCTGCGAGGTGCACGAGCGCTTCAGCGGCGCCGAGCTGCGGGAATACCGCCAGCGCTGGGACGACATCAGCGTCATCGCCCACCCGGAGTGCCCCCCGGACGTGCTGGACGAGGCCGACTTCGTCGGCTCGACGAAGGCCATGATCGACTGGGTCGGCGACCATCGCCCGGCCCGCGTGGTGATGATCACCGAGTGCTCCATGAGCGACAACGTCGCGGTCGAGTATCCGGACGTCGAGTTCGTGCGGCCCTGCAACCTGTGCCCCTACATGAAGCTGATCACCCTGCCGAAGATCCTGCGCAGCCTTCAGACCCGCACGCACGAGGTCATCGTCGCCCCGGACGTGGCCGCCCGGGCCCGCCGAGCCGTCGAGGCCATGCTCGAGGTCGCATGAACGCCATCCACACCAGCGACATCCTCGTCATCGGCGCGGGTATCGCCGGCGCCAGCGCCGCGTTGCGCCTGGCCGATGCCGGCCGGCACGTCACGGTGCTGGCCCGGACGCCGCTCTCCGGTTCTGCCAGCGCCCAGGCGCTGGGCGGCATCGCAGCCGCCCTCGCCCCCGACGACTCCCCCCGCCTGCATTTCGAGGATACCCTCGCCGCCGGCGGCGGCCTGTGCCGGGAGGCCACCGTGCGCGGCGTGGTCGAGCGCGCCCCGGCCAGCATCGCCTGGCTGATCGCGCAGGGCGTGGCGTTCGATCGCATCGACGGCAAGCTCGACCTGACGCAGGAAGGCGCCCACCGCCGGCGCCGGATCGTGCACGTGGCCGACGCCACCGGGTGCGCCATCATGGCGGTGCTCGGCCGGCGCCTGGCGACCCATCCGCGCATCACCCTGTTGCGCGACCATGCCGCCGTGGAGCTCCTGACCCGGCGCGATGCCGCCACGCCCGGCGGATTGAACTGTATCGGCGCGCAGGTGCTCGACGAGGCCCGGGGCCTGATGATCACCCTGCACGCCAGCCACGTCGTGCTTGCGACCGGAGGCGCCTCGGGCGTGTACGAGATCTCGACCAACGCCGCACGCCCCGTCGGCGACGGCATCGCGCTCGCCTGGCGGGCCGGCTGCAGCGTGGCCGACCTGGAGATGATCCAGTTTCATCCCACCGCCTTGCGCCACCCCGATGCCGAGGGCTGGCTGGTGACGGAGGCGGTGCGCGGCGAGGGCGGCCGCCTGCTGCTGCCCGACGGCGAACGCTTCATGTTTCGCTACGACGCGCGCGGCGAGCTCGCGCCCCGCGACATCGTCGCGCGCGCGATTCACTCGGAAATGAGCGCCCATGAGCTCGACTTCGTGCTGCTCGACATCAGTCATGCGGGCCCGGAGTTCGTGCGGAGCCACTTCCCGAACACCTATGCGCGCTGCGCGGAACTCGGCATCGACATTACCCGGCAGGCCATGCCGGTGGCGCCCGCGGCCCACTACAGCTGCGGCGGCATCGTCACCGGCGGGAGCGGCGAAACCAGCATCGGCGGGCTGTATGCGATCGGCGAGACGGCGTGGACCGGGCTGCATGGAGCGAACCGGCTCGCCAGCAACTCGCTGCTCGAAGGCCTGGTCTACGGGGAGGCGGTCAGCGCCGCGCTGCTCGCAGAGGTTCCGCAAGGCGCAGCCATCGAGCCGGCAGAGTCGTTCCCGCCCCCGCGCCCGGTCGTGACCCGTCCCGCTTACGCCGTGCGGGAGGAAGCGCAACAGCTGGCCCGGGAGATCCGGCGCATGATGTCGCATGGCGTGGGGATCGTGCGCAGCGACGCCAGCCTCGCCGCGGCCGCGACCACACTGGACCGGCTGCAGCTGAGCTGCGAGGCGCTCTGGACGCGGCATGGCCCGAGCCCGGAGCTGCTTGAGCTGCGCAACCTGGCGTGCGTCGCTGCCCTCATAGCACACAGCGCGATGCTCAGGCGCGAAAGCCGCGGTGCGCACTACAACGTCGACCATCCCGACACCGGGCCGCTCGCGGTCGAGACGGTCATGCGGCCAGGCCAGCGAACCGCCGACGGCCGCCGGCTCGCCGTGGCCTGAAGCCCGCAAGGACGATTCCCCATCGGGCGCAGCTTTGCGCTAGGCTCCAGTTTTCACCAGCCGGAGACCATCACGATGGGCACATTGAAGAAAACGGAACGCGCGGAAACACGCGCCAAGAATGTGGTGGAGCGCGTCGGCGACCAGCTCGTCGAGGGCTTCCAGTTGCTGGCGCTGTTTGTCATCGGCGCTGCGATCTTCTGGTCGGCGGTCCAATTTTTTCTTGGCATGATCGCCGCCCGCGAGGCGACCCTGCACGACATCCTGCTGCTGTTCATCTACCTGGAGCTCGGCGCGATGGTCGGGATCTACTTCCGCACCGACGAGCTACCCGTCGAGTTCCTGCTGTACATCACCATCACGGTCATGACCCGGAAGCTGATCAGCGCCGAGGATCTCAGCGAGATGCGCATCATAGTGACGACCGGCGCGGTGCTGATCCTGGCGATCGCGGTGCTGTTGCTGCGCTATGGCGCACATCGCTTCCAGAGCAGCTCGCCGGGGCGCAGGCACGACCCGACGGACCTGGAATAGGATCTGTTCACACTACCCCTGGAACAGCCGCAGCAGCAGCCAGTGCGTCGGCAGGAAGCCCAAGAACACCATGCCGAGGTACAGGAGGCCGAGATAGACCGGCGCCGGGAGGCGGTGCTTGAATCGGCCAAGGCCGAAGACCCAGTTGATATTCTTCTCCCGGCTGCTGAGGAGGTAGCTCAGGGCCAGGACGACCGCAGCGGTGCCGGCGGTGACGGCGAGCGAGACTTCCGGATAGCCATAGGCCGCGACCAGCCAGACCAGCACCAGGGGGAGCGGCACGTGGAACAGTGACACGCCCCGCAGCCAGCGGGGAATGCCGGGGTCGAACATGTATTCGGTCAGGCCCGTGATGCGCCGGCGCAGCAGCAGGCGCAGGCCATAGTCCACGTTCCAGAACACCTCGGGCAGCAGGGCCATGCAGGCCAGCACGCCCGAGATCAGGGCGCTCTCCAGCCACATCGCCGGCACGGCCCCGATGAAGGCGACATCCGAAAACCACAGGAAGTTGCGCGGCCCGTACCGCTGCCAGTAGATGACAATGAACGCCAGCACGACGAGCGTATAGGCGATCTTGAACCACTGCGGGATCATGTCCATGCGTCGTGTCGTCCCTGCCGGCCGGCCTGGCCGGACGTTACGCTAACATCTGCCGCCCGTCGCGCCCAAGCGGCGCGGCGATCCGCGCCCGCTATACTGGCCGGAAAACGCAACCGGAGCGCGATTTGCGCAGCACGCCCCGCCCTGGCGCACCATTTCGCCGGCTCAGGCCCGTCCTGCTGCTCGCGGCGCTCGCCTGCGGACCCGCGACGGGCGATGCCACGCTGGAGTTTCGGGTGGCCCGGGTCGACGGCGACGGATGGCGCGCCGATGGCGTCGCCGTGTCCTTGCAGCATGACGATAGCGGCAGGCTTGCGGCGCGCGTCTCAGCCACCCGCCTCGACCTGCCGCCACCGCTCGGGCCGCGTGAGGCGGTGCATGGCGAGTGCCGCGACGTGGTCATCACGCCGCGGCGCTTCAGCTGCAACGATCTCGTGATCGAGACGAGCGGGACAACGCCGACGGGGCTCCGGCTCGAGGGACGCATCGACTACCGGCGCGACACCGGGGCGCTCGAGTGGGCGCTGGCGATCCCGGCCGAGCGCTCCGGCCGGTTGCAGTCCCGCGGTCAGCTGGGTGCTGAGGGGTGGTCGACAGAGGTCAAGGCGATCGCCTGGCCGATCGAGGGCCTGGCAGCGTTCGCGGAGATCCTCGGGCTGGCCATGCCGCCGCTCACCGGGCGGCTGGACCTGTCGCTGGTCGCGCGTGGGGACGCCGCCGGACTGCAGGGCCTGGTGTTTGAGCTGGCCGGCGCCGAACTCGCTGGCGGCAACGAGGCCGGCACGACCGCCGTCGAGGCGCTGGGCGTCGAACTGCGCGGCTCCGCCTGGCCGGAGGGCGAATCGCTCGCCTTCGACGTGCGCGGCACCGTCGCGACCGGCGAGGTCTACGTCGAGCCCGTCTACGCCGATCTTCAGGCAAACCCGCTCCGCCTGGTAGCGCGCGGCCGGGCCAGCGAGCGCAGCGTCACCCTGGGCCAGCTCGTGCTCGAGCAACAGGACACGGCTCACGTCGATGCCACGGCCGAGCTCGAGCGCACCGCGGACGCCGGCTGGAGAGTCAGCCGCGCGAGCGTGCGCTTCCCCCGGCTTGAACTGCCGGGCGCCTACACCATGCTGCTGCAGCCCTTCCTGGCGGGGACGGTCTTCGGCAACCTCGAGACCTCCGGCCAGCTGCGCGGTGAGCTCACGGTCAGCGATGCCCGGCTCGAGGGCATCCGGTTCGGGTTCGCTCGCGTGAATCTCGACGACCGGGAGGCCCGCCTCGCGATCTACGGCCTGTCAGGCGACCTGGCCTGGACCCCGCCGCGGGACGACGGCGCGGGCAGCACCCTGCACCCGCTGGAGCTGGACTGGTCCGGCGGCTTCGTCTACGGCATCCCCTTCGGCGCCGCGGGCGTGCGCATGGCGCCGCAGTCCGGGCGATGGGTCATGGCCGAGGCCGTCTCGATCCCCGTGCTCGATGGGGCGCTGGAGATCGATGCGCTCGAGGTCGGCGACTTCGCCAGCGGCGACGACACGCTCCTGCTCGACGCACGCCTCACGCCGGTCGACATGCGGGACCTCTCGCTCGCGCTCAACTGGCCGCCGCTGTCCGGCCAGCTGTCGGGACGCCTGCCAAGACTGAGCCATGCAGACGGGGTCCTGGCGATCGGCGGCGAACTGACCGCCGAGGTCTTCAGCGGCACCGTGGCGATCCGCGAGCTGCGTGTGGAACGTCCGCTGCAGCCCCGCGCCCGGCTGCGCGCGGAAGTGGAGCTGCGCGGCCTGGAGCTCATGGAGCTCACCGAGGCGCTCTCCTTCGGCCTCATGACCGGGCGCCTCGATGGTTACGTGCGCGGGCTGGAGATGATCGACTGGGCGCCGGTGGCCTTCGACGCCCGGCTATACACCCCGCCGGACGACCGCTCGCGCAGGCGCATCAGCCAGCGCGCGGTGGACAACATCGCGAACCTCGGCGGCGGGGGCGGCGCGGGCGCGCTCTCGACGGGCTTCCTGCGCTTTTTCGAGGACTTTGCCTACGACGCCTTCGCCCTCGGCTGTCGCCTGGAGCGGGACGTGTGCGAAATGTCGGGCCTCGAGCCGCGGGATACAGGCTATGTAATCCTGCGCGGGCGGGGGCTGCCGCGGATCGACATCATGGGATATTCGCAGCGCGTCAGCTGGTCCGTGCTGCTCGAGCAGCTCGCGAGCATCATGGAGTCCGAGGGGCCGGAGATCCGCTGACTGCCCTCCCGCTGGGCAGGGTCGAAGCATCGCGAG
Source organism: Gammaproteobacteria bacterium (assembly GCA_047921395.1). Lineage (GTDB taxonomy): Bacteria > Pseudomonadota > Gammaproteobacteria > Steroidobacterales > XN24 > XN24. Next base: position 11,222 of record JBLRWH010000009.1, on the reverse strand, counting down.
TATGCTTTGCGCATAGCCGACGTCCCGTGAAGGAGAACCGAGATGCGCCGCCTGAGCCTGAAACTGTTCCTGGCCACTACGCTGCTTGCGACGGCCTGCGTCACCATCAACGTGTATTTCCCTGCCGCGCAGGCCGAGAAGGCGGCCGATCGCATCATCTCCGACGTCTGGGGCACCCAGCCGGAGCCGCGCGAGGGCGAACCCCAGGGCCGACTGCACCAGCTGGAATGGGGGCCGGATGCCGCCGCGATGGTGCGCCTTGCGTCGCTGTCGGTGCTGGACTTCCTGGTCCCGCCTGCCGACGCACAGGCGCCGGCGGACTTCGATATCGAGACGCCCGAGATTCGCGCCCTCACCGCCTCTATGAACGCGCGTCATCGCCAGCTGAAGTCGAGTTACGACTCGGGGGCCATCGGCCTGACGGCCGACGGGCTCGTGGATATCCGCGATCGCAACCTCGTGCCGCTGGCCGAGCGCAACGCCCTGCGCCAGCTGGTGGATGCGGAGAACCGGGACCGCAACGCGCTGTACCGCGCGATCGCACATGCCAACGGCCAGCCGGGCTGGGAAGCGGAGATTCGCAAGACCTTCGCGCAGCGCTGGATCAGCCGTGCCGAGCCGGGCTGGTGGTACCGCACCGCCGCCGGCAACTGGGAACAGAAATAGCCGCAGCGACGACCCAGCCATGAACGATTTCGTTCGTATGCTCGCGGCCTGGGCGCTGGTGCACGAGAGCGCCGACGAGGGCTGGAAGGCGGCCATCGCGCGGGGAAGAAAACTCGCCCCCGGCGAGCTCGACCAGAACACCGCCGCCTTTGTGGATGGCCTCGCCGCGCTGGTCGCCGAGGAAAAGGAGAAACTCAAGGCGACCCTGGCAGGCGACGAGCCCGGCGGCGCGCCTCCCCCCGCCGACCTCGGCGCGGCGCTGGAGGCGCTGCGTTTCGAGCTGGCCGAGCTGCGCGGACGGATCGAGTCGCTGCAGGCCTCGGTCGACGCCTTCACCGTACGCCAGGACTAGCGATGTCCGCCCGCGGCCGCGCCATCGCCACCGTCGCCGTCCGCCGGGCGTCCGCGGCCGCCTGGCAGGCGCGCTTCGGCCTGCGGCGCGGCCAGCGGCGCCGGACCGCCGTTGCGCTCCAGCTGCGCCTCGCCTGCGAGGAACTCGGCCCCGCCTTCATCAAGCTCGGCCAGCTCGCCTCGGTGCGCCCGGACGTCTTCTCCCCCGAGACCGTGTTCGAGCTCGAGCGGCTGCAGGACCGCGTGCCGCCCGTGCCGGCGGACCAGATCCGGGCCGTCCTCACGGCCGAGTTCGGTGCATCCCCGGAGCACGTATTCGCGAGCTTCGATCCCGAACCGGTCGCGACCGCATCCATCGCCCAGGTGCACGAGGCCACGCTCGCGCAGGCTTACCGGCCCGTCAGCGGGCCAGTGCTGGCAGCGGGGACGCGCCTCGCCGTCAAGATCGTCCGGCCGGGCATCGAATCCGTGATCGCTGCGGACCTCGCCGTGGCCCGACGCTGGGCCCGCAGGCTGGAGGGTCTTCCGTGGTTGTCGCGATGGCGCCCGGTTGCGCTGCTCGGCGAGTTCGAGGCCACGCTCGCAAGCGAGCTGGACCTGCGCAACGAGGGCCGGGTCGCCGACCGCTTCGCGCGCGATTTCGCGGCTGACCCGCTGGTGGTCGTGCCGCGCGTGGCCTGGCGGCATACGACCCGCCGCGTGCTGACGACGGAGTTTGTAACCGGGTGGCGCCTGAACGACCTGGGCGAGGCGGAGCGGGCGGGCATCGATGCGCGGCGGCTCGCCGCGCACGGCGCCGAGGTCTTCATGCGCCAGGTGCTGGTGCACGGCCGCTACCATGCCGACCTGCACCCGGCCAACCTGTTCGTCACGCCCGACGGGCGGATCTGCTATCTAGACTTCGGCATCACCGGGCGCACCAGCCCCACCCAGCGCATCGCGATCGCTCAGGTGCTGGCCGCGACGGTCTACGGGGACGCCGAGCGCGCGCTGCATTACTCGCGGGCGCTCGGCCTCGAGGTCCCGGAGGCCAAGGTCGCGGCGGTGCGCGCCGCGGTAGCGGACTTGATGAAGCGACACCTGGCGGGACGCAAGCAGGCCGATGTCCGCGGCTTCGCCCTCGGCTTCCTGTCCATGCTCGCCGACTTCCGCATCCCGATTCCCGAGGGCTACGGCCTGCTGATCAAGGCACTCGTCACGGTCGAGGGCGTGGCGCGCGCCATTTATCCCGACATCGACATCATCGAGGCGGCGAGGCCCTTCGCGACGCGCCTGATCGCAGCCCAGCTGGCGCGGCCCGAGCGGCTCCGGGAGCGCATCCCGGCCGCGGTCGCCGCCGCGTTACGCGAACTCGTCGCCTGAGTGGGAACGCCGCCGTCACCGCCGCCAGCCATCCGGCCCGGAGAACGCAAGTGAAAATCATTGCCGCAATCGCAGTCGCCCTCTTCGCCTACCTGGCCTTCTGGCCCGTGCCGATCGAACCGATCGCCTGGGACGCGCCGGAGGCGCCCGCGCTCGAGGGCCGCTATGCGCCCAACGATCGACTCGCCGCGGTCCGGCGCCTGGGCGCCGGCGTGGGCACAGGCCCGGAGGATGTCGCGATCGATGCGGCCGGCAACATCTACGTCGGCTACGAGGACGGCAGGATCGTCCGCTTCAACCCGGACGGCGCACGGCATGAGTTGCTCGCCGACACCGGCGGCCGGCCGCTCGGCCTGGAGTTCGATCCCGACGGGCGGCTCGTCGTGTGCGACGGCTACAAGGGCCTGCTGCGCGTCTCCATGGATGGCGCGATTGAAGTCCTGGCCACCGAGGCCGGTGGCCTGCCCTTCGGCTTCACCAACGATCTCGACATCGCCTCCGACGGCACGATCTATTTCACCGACGCCTCCAGCCGCTTCGGCCCGGCGATGAAGGCGCGCGACGACCTGCTGGAACACGGCGGCCGCGGGCGCCTGATGAAGCACGACCCGGGCTCAGGCACGACGACGGTGCTGCTGGACGGGCTGCAGTTCGCCAACGGCGTGGCGCTCGCGCCGGACGGCCGCTCGGTGCTGGTCGCGCAGACAGGCAGCTACGACGTGCTGCGTTACTGGCTGGCTGGCGACCAGGCGGGCACCCACGAGGTGTTCCTCGGCAACCTGCCCGGCATCCCCGACGGGATCTCCAGCAACGGCCGGGACACCTACTGGCTGGCGCTGTTCACCGTGCGCAACCCCGCGCTCGACGCGCTCTCGGGCTGGCCGCGCCTGCGCCAGCTGGCGTACCGCCTGCCCGAATTCATCCAGCCCCAGCCCGTGCGCCACGCCTTTGTGCTCGGCCTGTCGCTCGACGGGGAAGTCGTGCACAACCTGCAGCACGCCGGCGCCGACAGCTTCTCACCCGTGACCAGCGCGACGGAGGCGCAGGGCCGCCTGTACCTCGGCAGCCTCACGCAGGATGCCTTCGGCGTGCTCGACCTCTGACGGCCCGGCGCGCAGCCGCGGTCAGCCTGCCAGGAGCCCCGCGAGCACGCCCTGCCGCCACAGCACCACGATGACGACCAGCAGCAGCACCAGGAACAGCCAGCTCTTCCATGGCCGCTTCTTGTCCGCGTAGGGATCGCTCAGCGAGCGGCTCGAGCCCTTGGGCAGGGTCGCCACGGCGGTCAGTGCCGCACCGAAGGGCAGGTTGATGCGCGCCCGCGCGTTCACCGCCCAGCCGTTCGCGTCCAGCAGCGGACCGAGGTTGCGCCGCCGGAGGGTCATGTAGGCGAGCAGCATCGAGGGCGCCGAGATGATCAGCACGAGACCCGCGAGGGCGAGTGGCAGCTGCCACCACGCGAGCGAAAACAGCCCGGTGACCGCCGCCGCCAGGGCCGTGCCGATCGCGCCGACGGCAAGCCCGATGGCTGCGAAGATCCCCGCGAACTTGGCGATATCGAAAGGCTGCACGGGCGCCGCCTGCCCGCCTTCCACCTTGGCACCGACGCTGGTCACGTTCGCCGCGGCCTTGCTCTCCACGTCCTTGTCGCGCGAGGCGGCGAACTTGCGGATCTGGTTCTCGACCAGGGCGGCGACGCGGCGATACGGCGACCAGAAGGCCTGACGGATGCTCACCGGCTGCTCCACAACCTTGACCACTGTGGCCTTCCAGTCGCGCCCGTCGCGATCATAGAAGATGCCATTCCGTCCCGGGACCATCAGCTCGTCCACCTCCCCGCCCGTCAATGCGGCGACGATGTCGATCGGCCCGGCCCCCGCGCGCACGCATTTGCAATACACGAGGTAGCAACCGCTGAACGGCGCGAGCGAGGCGTGCTTGGCCATGTCGGCAACGCGCAGGACGAGCTCGCAACTGCGCTGGTCCAGGTACAGGGTGCCCGCCTGGAAGATGGCCTTGCTCTGCCCGCCATAGAACTCGCTCAGCGTGACGAAGTTGCGCAGCAGCGTGACGAGATCGCGCTGGTAACGCACCAGGCGCTCGACCGCATCGACATTCGCGGCCGAGGTCTCCGCGGTCAGGTCCTGCGCGATCAGCGTCGCGAGGCGCTCGCGGGTGTCGTCGCCGCTGACCTGCGCCAGCTGTGCCGGATCCAGGTCATGGACCGCCGTGTCGGGGCGGGTGGCCATCCAGGCCTTGAAGGCCGCGAACCGGCCCGACAGCTCCGCCCACTCTTCCGGCGAGAGAGTCTCGCGCGCACCGAGCACGGGCTCGATGACCTCGTCGTGCAGTTGCCTGATACGGTCCACCCAGGCCGGGTTGGCGCCCTCCCCCAGGGGCAGCGGCTTGCCGGCCTCGATCTCGGCCAGGGGCAGCGCGGCGACCTCGGCGTCGCCGGTGTCGATCTGCCGCCCGCGAAACGTCTCGTAGACCGTCGCCGGCGGGTTCAACGCCTCCGCGGCCCGCGGGTCGAATGCCGCGAGCCGGCAGCGCGCGAAATAATCGTCGACCTTGGCGCTCACGGCGTCGAACACGCCTGCGGCGGCGGCCGTGCCCTCGCCGAGCGGCAGGATCAGCTCCGCCGCCTCGGCCGATTGCTGCCGCCACTCGAGCACGCTGGTCACCTGCGCGAAGTAGCCCTCCAGCGTCTCCGAGGTGATGCCCGGCTCGCCACTGCGGTCCGGCACCCCGCCCTGGGTCGCCACGATCTCGCCGATCACGCGCGCGAGCGTCTCGTCCGCCGTGAGGGCCGCGGGCACCACCCCGTCGCCGTTGAAGTGCTCGGGCAGGAACAGCCGTGTCATGTCGGCGAAGTCATCCACCACCAGCGACCCGACTTCCGACTTGCCGAGATATCCGGCGACCTGGGTCGCGGCAGCCTTGAGGGTCGCACCCTCGGCATGGCTGTCATCGATCGCGTCGAGCGGCAACGCGCCATCCGCGAACAGCGCCTGCGGATCCCTGACCATCTGGCAGGCCCACTGGACCGCGGCGAGGATCTCCGGCACGCGGATCTGGCCATCACCATCGCCGTCGATCAGGGCCAGCGTGCGGGAGTCGAATTCCAGGCCCGTGATCGGGCAGCTCAGCGCGGTCCAGAGCTTCGGATCCAGCTCGGCGAGATGCCGGAGGTCCTCGCCGGTCTCGATCGCCACCTGGTCGAAGCCGCCATAGCGGAAGAAACGCCAGCGGTGTGCGCTGCCGGAATTATTATTGTCGGCCATGCCCCATTACTCCCTGATGAACTCCAGCAGGTGCAGCGACACCGACACGATGTGCAACACCAAAACGGCAATCATGCCGCGTGCGGCGATGATGTGAAAGTCGCGCCAGCGCACGGCCTCGGCCGTGCCCTCGAGCAGCAGCCAGGCGGCGCCCGTCACACCCGTTGCAAGCAGCGCCAGCAGCAGCAGGCCCTCGAGCAACGCGAACAGCCCGCCGCCCTCGACGGCGGGGATCTCTCCACGCGCCAGGCCACGGAGGTCTCGCCCGACCTGCCCGAACTCCCCCGCGAGCCAAGGGAAATACACCCGCCAGCCACTCTGACGCGTGCAGGAAATCGTGTAAGTGACCGCGAGGCCGAGGGCCACGAGCCCGAGGGTGATATGGGCGTAGTCCAGCATGCCGGCATGGCGCGGAATGCCGCGGAACATGTGTACCCACGGACTGGTCAGGATCAGCCAGGCCGAGAGCAGCGCCAACAGCAGGTGCTGGCGCGCGGCGAGCCGGTCGAGCAGCGCGCCCACCACGGCCTCAGTCAGCGCGCCCGCCGGCCAGCGCCGCGAAGCGCTCGGCGAAGCGATCCACCTCGTCCCAGTCCGTGTACTCGTCCTTGGTCTGCGGGTCGGTGGGACCCTTGGTCAGCCACATGATGAAGCGGATGACGTTGCGGTCGAAGGCCGTGTAGCGCTGGTAATCGAGGTCCCCGCCGAACACACCGAGCAGCTTCGGCTGCCAGGGACTCTTGGCGACGAACGCCTTGGTGTAGGGATTGGTCTCGGGGGTGTTCTTCTGCGGCTTGCGCGCCACGAGGTTGACCGAGAAGAAGGCGCTGGGCTTCTCGTCGAGCAACGCCTTGTGGCGGGCGATGAACTCCAGCACGGCCGGGTTGTGCTTGCCGTTACGGATGCTCGCGCCGATGAGGATCCCATCGTACTGGGCCGGATCCACGTCGCCGCTCGCCAGGGGCACGAGCTCCACCTGGTCGCCGAGGCTCGTCAGCTTCGCCTCCACGCGGTCGCAGATCCGTTTCGTGTGCCCGTAGACGCTGGAGTACAGCAGCAGGATTCTTGCCATGGGAAGTCTGTCCTCGTGTCGGCGATCCAGCCGATTTTAATGCAACGCGTCGTCCGCGACGCCCGTAGGTTCCGCAGCAGCCTCAGTCGCTGTCACTCGCCAGCACCACCTCGGCTGCCGCCACGCCCACACCCGGCGTGATGCCCGGGACGCCAGCCAGCGCCGTGTCGAGCGCCTGCAGGCACACTCGCACGTTCTCGGGGCGCGCGCTGTAGCCCATCAGGCCGATGCGCCAGGCCTTGCCGGCCAGCGCCCCGAGGCCACCGCCTAGCTCGAGATTGAACTCATCCAGCAGGCGCTGCCGCACGCCTGCCTCGTCGACCCCCACCGGCACGAGCACCGCGTTGAGCTGCGGCAGACGCCAGGGCGCGTCCACGAGAAACTCCAGCCCCATCGCCTCGAGGCCCGCACTGAGCGCCTCGTGCATCTTGCGATGCCGGGCCCAGCTGGCCTCCAGGCCCTCCTCCGCCAGCATCACCAGCGACTCGTGCAGCCCGTAAAGGGCGTTGATCGGCGCCGTGTGGTGATAGGCGCGCTTCGGCGTGGCGTCGCTGCTGCCCCAGTAGCCCATCACCAGGTTCAGGTCCAGGAACCAGCTCTGCACCGGGCGGGTGCGGCTGCGGATCCGTTCCACGGCGCGCGGAGAGAAGCTGACCGGCGACAGCCCCGGCGTGCAGGACAGGCACTTCTGCGAGCCCGAATACACCGCGTCCACGCCCCAGCCGTCCACCTCCACGGGGATCCCGCCGAGCGAGGTCACGGCGTCCATGATCACGAGGCAGCCGTGTTCGCGGGCCAGCCGGCAGAGCGTCTCGGCGTCCGAGCGCACCCCGGTCGAGGTCTCGGCGTGCACGAAGGCCAGGATGCTGGCCTCCGGGTGGGCCTTCAGGGCCGCCGTGACCTTGTCGGGATCCACCGGCTGTCCCCAGGCATCCTCGACCAGCACGGCGGTGGCGCCGCAGCGCTCGACGTTCTCCTTCATGCGCCCGCCGAACACGCCGTTGATGCAGACGATCACCGTGTCGCCGGGCTCGACCAGGTTCACGAACGCAGCCTCCATCCCCGCCGAGCCGGGCCCGGAAATCGGGATGGTCAACGGGTTGGTGGTGCGGAAGGCGTACTGCAGCAGGCGCTTCAGGTCGTCCATCATCGCCACGAACTGCGGGTCGAGGTGCCCGATGGTGGGACGACCCATGGCCGCGAGCACGCGCGGATGGACATCCGAGGGACCGGGACCCATCAGGGTCCGGGTCGGCGGATCGAAAGGCTTGATGTGCATCGTGACACTGCTCCGGCGGCCGCTTGTGTGCGCTGCAGTATAACGCCCGCGCTGATGCGTCGCCGCCGACCACGGCGCGGGGACGTGCTTGTGGACCGACGCCAATGAAAACGCCCCGGGGAATCGCTTCCCCGGGGCGCCAGGTTCGCCAAGGATGGCTAGAGGAACAGGTCCGGCATGAGTGAGCGACTGCCCGGCACCACCGCGTACCGGTCGAGGTCAGTCACGCCGGCATCCCGCAGAACCTCGTCGTCGATAAAGAAGTTTCCGGTCGTGGTCGCCGCATCCGCCGTCAGCACCAGGTGCGCGGCGTCGGCCATGATGTCCACCGTGCGGCAGTGCTCCGGCTCGATGCCCGGGATCATCTGCAGCGCGGCGGTCGCGATCGCCGTGCGCGGCCACAGCGCGTTGACGGCGATCCCGAACGGCCTGAACTCCTCCGCGTGCCCCAGCACGCACAGGCTCATGCCGTACTTCGCCATCGTATAGGCCAGGTGCGGCGCGAACCACTTCGCCTCCATGTTGAGCGGCGGCGAGAGCGTCAGCACGTGTGGATTGCGTCCGAGCGCCGCGCTCCGCTTGAGGTGCGGAAGACAGGCTTGCGTGACCAGGAACGTGCCGCGCGCGTTCACGCCCATCATGAGATCGAAGCGCCGGATCGGCGTGGACTCCGTGTTGGTCAGGCTGATCGCGCTGGCATTGTTGACGACGACGTCGATGCCGCCGAAGCGCTCGACGGCGGCGTCCACCGCGGCTGTAACCTGCCGCTCTTCGCGGATGTCCACCTGCAACGGCAGGCACTGGCCACCCGCCGCCTCGATCTCCACGGCCGCGCTGTGGATCGTGCCGGGGAGCTTCGGGTTCGCCTCGACCGTCTTGGCCGCAATCACGATGTTGGCGCCGTCCGCCGCGCAGCGCTTGGCGATTGCGAGGCCGATACCACGCGAACCGCCGGTGATGAACAGGGTCCGGTCCTTCAGGGTCATGGTCATATCCTCGACAGTGCGCCGGCGCGGCGCGGGATGCTGCCAAAGGCTACCACCGGTACCCCGCCGAAAGCTCGAAATACGCCGCCTCGTCGACCGCGCGGTTTACGGTGGCGCCGGCGTCGTCCTCCAGCCGATGGCGGCGCTCGAACTCGAGCCCGAGGTGCGTCGTGAGCACGAACCCGCCCGCCGAGCGCCAACGCAGGATCGCGCCGGCTCGCCATGCGCGCACCTGGTAGTCGAAGCTGGCGCCGTCGCGCTCGTCGCTCACGACATGCCAGCGAGCGCCGGCCGGAGCGACTTCCCCGCCCAACTCGATGCTCCGGCCGACGTCGAGCAGCGCCCGCGAGACGGGCCAGCCGATCTCAACCTGCGCGCCCTCGTACTGCCTGAGCAGGGCGGCCACCGGGTAGATCTCCTGCCGGCCGAAGGCGTCGTCGCGCGCCGCGCCGAGGCGCCAGCCCCAGCCCGCTCCACTGGGCGGACGCTCCACACTCGCCAGGCCATGCCACATGAGGTCATCCGAGCTGCCGCGCGACCAGATTTCCTTGAACACGTTGGACGAAGAGGCGATGACGGGGCGCAGCTCGAGCGTCCAGGCGAGCGCTGCGTCGCCTTGCCAGGTCAAGGGCACCTCCAGCCGATGCAAGTCGCGATTGCGGCTCGGCAGGCCCCGGTACTCGTAGCGCTGGTAGGCGTAGTCCAGCGCCCAGCTAAACTCGCTTTCGCCGGCCGGCATCGACGGCCCGCGGATCGAGACGCGGTTCTCGCTGCCGCTCAGGCGCGCGTCGCCGAAGTCGGCGGTGGCGAGTGAACCGCGGGCCAGCTCGATCTCCAGCGGCGCGCCGGGAGTCGCGAAAGCACGGCCCGGCGAGGCTGTAACGAGCATCGCCCCGGCGATCCAGGCCAGTCGCAATCGTCCAGACTGAATCAGCGTCACCGCCATTGGCCAGATCCCCAACGCCAGTTCATGGAGCTGTGCATCTGCTCCCGTCACTTGCTGCACTGATGTTCTATTGACGCCGCGGAGTGCGCAAGGCCCGCCATGCCTTCCATGCCCCTGCCTCCAGTCGATCCAGCAGGACCGAACCGACGCCGACGACTCCCCATGACCTCAATACGCTGCCACGAACGCCTCCCCTCCGCCGGGTGCGCTCGTGGTGATCGACGAATCGGCGGCCAGTCAGCCGCGGCGGGCCGCCTCGATCGCGGAGATGTCGATCTTTCGCATGGTCATCATCGCATTGAACGCACGCTTGGCGGCCGCGCGATCGGGATCGCTGATCGCCTCCGTCAGTACCCGTGGCGTAATCTGCCAGGACACGCCCCATTTATCCTTGCACCAGCCACAGGCACTCTCTTCGCCGCCATTGTCGACGATCGCATTCCAGTAGCGATCGGTCTCGGCCTGGTCCGCAGTTGCAACCTGAAACGAGAACGATTCATTGTGCTGGAATTCAGGTCCTCCGTTTAGCCCGAGGCACGGAAGGCCGATCACAGTGAAGGCAACCGTCAACACATCCCCTTGCTTGCCAGCTGGGAAATCCCCTGGCGCGCGGTACACATCGCCCACCGAAAAGCCTGGAAAAGTGGCGGCGTAGAACCGTGCCGCCTCCTCCGCTGTCCCGTCATACCAAAGGCAAATCCTGTTCTTCGCAAACTTTGTCACGTCGCCACTCCTTACATCCGGTCACGGCACAGTTTTCCGACCGACAAAGGAAGATAACGCCCTCGCCGCTTAGTTGCCGTTTCCCTGTGCCGGCAGCCGGCCTTGCACGGCGCGCGCAAAGCGCCCTGGCGCCTCCGAATGGCGGGCGAGAAACATCAGCGGCTCGAAGACCTCGAGCTCCATGAGGAGAAACCACCCGTCCTTGACCACGCCATCGACGCGAGCATAGACAGGCAACGACGGCGCCGCCAGGACACAAGCGCGTGCCTGCGCCACGAGCGCCGGCTCGAGCTCGACGCTTTCAGTGGTGCCGCCGAACTGGAACTGCACGCGGTAGTCGCCGGGCCTGGGCCGCTTGCAGACCGCATGGCTGAACACCCCGTCGAAGAACAGCAGCGAGAGCTCGCCGCCGCTCAGGATCTCGGGCAGGAACGGCTGCACGAGCACGCCCCGGTCCGCGAGGTTTTTGAACACGACCGGTAACGAACCATGCGAGCGCCGGGACAAAGACGATGCCCCACCAGTTCGACATCGATGGCATGTCGGATCGAGC
>JBLRWH010000008.1:0-55592 GCA_047921395.1 Gammaproteobacteria bacterium | reverse complement strand
CGCGGAGGATCCCTGAAGTAAAGGTGCCGTTGTCACTCTCAAGATTGGCAAGCACTTCTACCAGATATTGCGCTTGAAAAAGACTATGCGTTCGGAACGCGAAGCGGTAGAGGCTGCGGATGATACGGTCACCATTACCAAAGGACAGCACGAGCTGAGGGTTCCCATTCGGGCCTTTGGCTATGCTTGGCCGGGAAAGCCCTAGAGATCGACATGCTCTAGCCCGCGATTTAGGTCCCTCAGTGTCTACTGATGACAACCGATTAACCCTATCGAAGATGACCGCTTCCGGGGCCGTTTACGGACTGAGCGCGATATCTGTCACCCTCAGCCAATAATGCCAACCACTTGGCGCCCACCTGCTCTATGCCAAACCGTTTGGCGTTCTTTAATGACGCCTCCGCCAAGCCATCTCTATTCGGGTCCTTCGCTATTTCTATGATGCGATCTGACATTGCCTTTACATCCAGTGGAGGCACAAGCACACCGACGTCGTCTGACTGGATAATCCACTGCGCAATCGGATAAGAATTGAAGAGCACCGGAATGGCACCGTAACTCTGCGCCTCAACAAGCGTATTGGGAAAGCCCTCGAAGGTCGAAGTCATAAAGAAGATCGATGCCCTACTGTAGAACGGGTCGGGCACTTGTCGACCATGAATGTCCACCCGCGGGATTCCGCCTTCAACCACCGCACGCTTGATGTCCCCAAGAGCAGGGCCGTCTCCAACGATATCCAGCGACCAGTCAGGTAACTTTTCGCTAACTTGCTTCCATACTTCCAAGATGAGATCCGCACGCTTTTGCAGATGAGACACCCGGCCCAACCAAAGAATTCGGTTCTCCTTTAGCGGAACAACGTCAGCAACATGCGGAATCGAGTTCGGGATCAACTTGATCTTTGCAGGATCATACCCCGGCACGAAATAGCGCAATTCCTCTAGGTTCGGAGGACCGAACATAACGAAATAGTCATAATTTTTTAGTATTTGCTCCAGGTCCTTCCGATGGCGACGCCTATGGACTGCCAGCAGTCCCGCGCGCCCAGGCGCGCTCCGGGCCAGTGGTTGTAACCAACTGGGCAACAGCCCGTTGGCGTAAGCCTCCAAGTTGGCTCTCACCGAGTACAGGGTGTTTCTCAGGCAGCCGATCAGAAGGTACGACTTATCCCTCGTCAATACCTCGCCGATCTGATGTTCATAGGGCATCTGGTTGATGACAACGGTGGGGCGGAACACGCGAATGAACCTCGCCAAGCAGTCGAGGTTAATTCGAGACCGCTCTCCACCTGGCGCCTCACCAGTACACAAATACGCGAAGTCTTGCTTCTTATGACCATGGGGTGCGAACGAAAAAACAGCCACGTCGGCGCCTTTGCTCGAGAAGTAACTCCCCAACTTCCATGTAGACATCTGGACACCCCCTGAATTTGGATCCAGAGCCTGCGTCAACACGAACAGCACTCGCTGCCCTCTAAGTTCGCCCATGTCAATATCCATCGTAAGAACTGACCTAGACTGGCAAGACGAGAATCAAGACCTCTTTGACCGTGAGGTTGGCATCCGGATAAAGCCAAGCCATCCAGGGGAACGCGAAAATGAACAAATTCACCATGTCCAATAAACGAGACACATAAAAAAACAGGTATGGGACGAAAATCACCGCAGCAAGATAGCAAGCGATCACATAGCCTTTGCCCCAGAATAGTTTACGTACCGAAAACTCGGGGCCTAGGCGCCACATCAAGAATCCAGCCATCACCAGCAGGAAGCCCACCTCCCATATCCGTCCGGTCGCGCCCGCGAGAAACCACAAGCTGTTCGATGCCGTTAACATCAACAAGCCGTTGGAAAACACGGGCTGCGCAACCCGCCCCATCGCAAAGTAACCCCCGGAGATAATCAATCCAAAGACCAGCGCATCAAGCGCGACCCTCTGATACCCGGCCATCATGTACGCGCGCCACAGTCGGGTTCCACCCTGTACCTGTTGATCAAGTGCCTGCGCCCGGTCATCAAGCCCTGGTTCACCCTCTTCCAGCTGGTTACGCAATTTCTGCTCCCCAAGTTCGACCTGAGAAACGAGATTGATCGCCGTATCAGGGGCCACCAGGTTCGCCGGTGCAGACAAGGCGAACAGAACGGCATAAAGAACGGGGCGATTACCCAGGACGAAGTAGGCGAACGCAGGGAGCGCGATCAGTAGAAAGCTGAAGTGAATAAGCGGCGTAGAAGCCATCAGAGCAACGTAGCGAAGCCGCTTAGTCTCAAGATATCTCAAGATGCCGTAAATCAGGACCCATCCAGCAGTTGGATTACGGACAGCCTGCATGCTGTCAATATTGCGCGTCAGGAAGAAACATAGGGCGAGAAAGATCACGACCCAGGCCAGTTTTCTTTCTCCCAGGTTCCGAAAAATGATCAGCATCGAACCGACAAAGAAATATCCGTAAAACAGTCCCACGAGAGGAAAAAAGAGTTCCGGGATACCGAGAATGCCGCCAACAAAATACGATATGACGTGCTTGAAGACGTCATTGCTCCCAGGTGCCCCTTTGAAGAGCAGTATGTTCCACAGGTCCGACATGAACTGGTAAAGGGTCATGTCGACGTAATGTGTGTAGACGGACAATAGGTGCCGCACCCCGTCCGACCCAGCTCCGGTGGGATCAAAGGCTACGGGCAGTGAGACAGCGTACCAACCGACGAAGACGGTCAGCAGCCAATGACGCTGCCGAAAATTGCTGGTCTTCCATGCCCCATACAACAGGATCGGAGGGAACAGAAAGGACAGCAGCAACAGCAGCGCAAGATTACGTCTATCAAGGCCGCGTCTCAAATAACTGGGCCGAAAATTGGCCTGGACTAACTCAAATTGTGTCATCTATGCTCTGCGCCCTGGGTCACGTCCGGCGAACTACAGGAATCTCGCCCGGGCATCTTGGGGGCGCTGTCGTCAACGCCATTCGCAAAGCCGATCAGTTCACGGAACGAAGCAAGACTCCTGAGATCTGGCCGGGGGACCGCGTACCGTGGCCCTTTCCCGCCTAGTAAATATGGCGACAATTGGACCGGTTGCAATGGGCAGTCCGTGCCCCCCCAAAATCTGGCAAGATCGCTAGTATCGAGGACGAATCCCAAAGAGCAGCTATGCACGGTCAGGAAGCTCCCTGATCAGTTTCTCTCGTATCCCGAAATAGTCGATCGTTCTTTGAAACCGCTCCTCGAGAATCTGTCGACCAGGACGATCTAGCGGTTTGGTTCGGTCATTCTGGGGTATGGGGAAGTACATCCTGGAGTGCGTATATGGCGAGAGACAAAACTGATCCGTGTCCGCAGCAACTGCTGCCGCCCAGAACCATATATCAGATCCTCGGCCCGGGACTATTTTTGAAAAAGCCTGTCTGTTAATAAATCTCTCGTCCAGCGAGCCGGGCTGGTACCAGGTACCCAACCCGCCTTGAAGATAGACCCTCTTTGGATCCGACTGCTCATCCGCGGGGCGGCGTTCGCGATACATCATCGATAGCTCCCGCCCTTTCCTGAAAAGCTGCTTCCCGACAAACCCGAGAACTGATCTATCCCGCTTCTGTGCTTGTTCTCTAATTACAGGCAACAAATCTGGCGCATATATAAAGTCATCATCGAAAGTCACAATCGAACAGCCAGGGTTCTTCCCCCATACTTCCACGAGTTTCTTCACAGCGAACGGGTTCTCTTGCGACCAAACCACCGAAACCCCTCTATCCTCAAGCTTACGGATCCCGGGTGGCACTTCTCGCCTAGGAAAGTCTTCTTCGGACAACACTAGATAGGCGGCCCGTGGTTGGATCTTCTGCCTAGCCAACGATTCGTATACGGCGGGCACCTGATGGATTCTCCCTGGATAGCTCGCCATTGAGACAACAAAGTTGCTACTTGAGTCAACTGGAAAATGATCTCTTGTGGACGATGCCCACAGCGCATGCTGAAGAAAGACAGCACGATTACGTTGTGTAACGCCGAATTCCCTAAGCTCCTTCAGCATCCGACACCCGCGCTGTGGATCGAGAACAAATGATCCAAGATTTACTCCAACTATCCCTCAGGGAAGTTCTGTTCCAATCTGCCAGACCGAAGGCGGTACTAGGAAACAAAGCACCCCACCAATCGAACGCCAGCCGGCTCTGATCGGACCTCGCTTTCTGCGACTCGCGGCCTTCCCGATACAGCGCCATACCGTATCAACCGGTGACGTCTCACAGATTCCGGCCGCCGCATGTATCGATACGCCGCTGAAAAAAAGGAACCTATGCTTTGCCCTTACCGCAATGCAATGGCATCACTCAGAAACGGAAACCCTTGCCCAAAAGTCCGCCTATACCATCTCCGCCTAAATAAACGGCCCACAAGCGAGACATCTTCCTTCCGAACTATTTCGCCGTCAAAGTTAACTACTGGTATGCCCATTCTTCGGCCTTTCTTTTCGATGTAATCCTGCATATAAGGTGGCAACAGATCTGGGAAATTTAGATACTCAACGGGCTTCCCGTAACAAACAGCGGTGCCTGCTGCGTCGCTGCCAAATGCCCAAACTTTATCCGCGCCCGCAATCAATTCATTAGTCTCCCCGTAGCGCCACTCTATACCGTGCAGATAAGGGACTTCTTTTTTTTCGCTACTCGGATGCAAAGCGATTATAAATCTATTTGTTGATTCGTGGCTTTGAAGCCACACGATAAAGTCACGCAGCCTATTATAGAAATTCTCAGGCGAGAGTGGGCCGCCGGCCGCAATAAATTCCTTATGAAAAGGGAAGCAAGAGTCAAGAAAAACATTATAGCCACCGCTCCACGACCCAAACCTCGGGGCATCAATATGCCTTACTTTTTTTAGTCTCTCGGCCGTAACAATATCAGCGAACTGCGGAAGAAATATGTCATCCGAATAATACAGACAGTCCACACGCAAGCGTAAATCACCCCTAAGCCAACAGTTTAGTCGCCTCGCAAGCCATCTAGTTCTCGGAAGCGGTATGAGATTGTGCGCGGAATGCCTATTGATCGCCAAATCACATTCAACGCCGAAACTTTTAATAAGATTCACGACGGGCGCTAATTTCTCCAAGTCTCGACGCGGCGAGAACAAAACAGCCCTTCTTGGCGCTCGAGCAGAAAGTATGTTCGCCAGCGTGGCTGTGTCGTCAGCAAATATTACGTCCTCTACACGGTCGAAAAATGACGGGCGGAAACCATATTGGGTGCGGCGCGTGACAAGCTCTGTAATATCAACGATTGCATCAAAAACCCCAAGGTCTCCCAACCCGTCTAAGTACTTACGCCGAGCATCAACACAGGTAATTAAAAGCATTCCTGTTCGGTAATTTTTGCTCGAACTCGTCGGACTAATAATCACTATTTAATGCCTCACAGGCAGGGAGCTTGCCCAGCAGTTAACGCTTCGCACAAAGACTAGTTTGATGCCCGAATGGGATCGGTTCTGGTCTGAGAATCTTGGAAGGACTTGTCTAAGAGTGTATCGAGAGTCAGTCGCTCAAGAGTCTCCGTGATTGCACTAGCGGCCCCGCCTGCGCCGTAAGGACTCTCCACCGACGTCAATTGCCGCTGAAACTGGG
This sequence comes from Gammaproteobacteria bacterium, assembly GCA_047921395.1. Taxonomy (GTDB): domain Bacteria; phylum Pseudomonadota; class Gammaproteobacteria; order Steroidobacterales; family XN24; genus XN24. The sequence continues at coordinate 49,979 of JBLRWH010000008.1, read as the reverse complement.
TTGAAAACAAACGCTCCAGCGCTAACCGGATAGACCGATATTGCGGTTCGCAATTGATTACACTAGCGGCTTGCAAACGTCCGCGCTGGCGAGCCCCGATATTGATGGTGCCCTTCTCAAAACTCGGCACCTCAGCCAGGCCACTGGAAGAATTACCGACCACTCCATCAACATGCTGAACACACGACAAATACTTCAACTGCCCTAATGACGTGAATGCTTTGGCATGGGGGTGCTTCTCACAGAACCGCTCTATCTGCTTGAACAGCACCCTGCCATCCGTGTCAGCGTTGGGCATCGTAAAAATCAGGTGCGTGTCTTCCAGCTCGCCTAAAGCCGCAAGCAACCCCTCCATATGCACCGCGCTCGTGTTGTCCTCTAGCGTGACGGGATGGAAAGTCACGAGTAGGTTGCGCGGGCCGAGCTTAAAATCCAGAGCCGCTTCGAGCTCAGCGCGGCCCAGCAGTCTCAGCCGGCGTATGCTATCCACGCCGAGTCCACCAACCAGAAAGACTCGATCTGGATGCTCTCCCAGTTGAATCACGCGGCGGCGATATTCCTCCGCAGCGACAAAATGCAGATGGGACATCTTGGTGATGCTGTGACGAATAGCCTCGTCAATCGCTCCCTCGGTCGTCTCCCCGCCATGAATGTGCGCGATGGGAATTCGAGCGATCATGGCTGCGGATGCTGCGGCAAAGATCTCATACCGATCACCAAGCACTAGCAAAAGGTCTGGCTTAAGCTCCGCAAGGGCGTCAGCAAAGCCGATGACGCCCAAGCCCAATGACTTGGTCACACCGACCGGAGAATCTGAGCTGAGCAGCATCTCGACCTTGCGGTCAACCTTGAAGCCGTCGGCCTCAATTTCGCGCAACGTCAGCCCGAACTCCGGTGACAAGTGCATCCCGGTAACAACAAGCTGAAGCTCGAGGACCTGCGAGTCGCGGATACCTTCCATCACCCAACGCAGCAGTCCGTACTCCGCACGACTTCCGGTGACGACACAGACCTTCTTCACAGTTCGATCAACTCATCCGCCGCGAAGTCCCGGGGAGCGACACGCCCGATTACATCGTCCCACCGCATTGGAGGAATTCCCGTCCCAGGGCGCTTCGCGGTGACGTTATCGGGCGTGAAGGCCTCACCGGCATGTATGGGCCTGGCGGCCACCAGGGACTTGCGCGCGATCGGCCGGTTCCACATCTCGCTGGGGCTGGGACGCTTGATGCCGTCGCCCATCGCCTGCTCGATATTGCGGATTGCACGCACCATGGCAGCAAACTCGTCCGGTTCCAGGCTGGCCTTGTGGTCCGGGCCCGGCAAGCTGCGATCCAGCGTCAGGTGCTTTTCGATCACGGTGGCGCCCAGAGCCACCGCGGCGATCGCCACTTCGATACCCGGCGTATGATCGGAGTAGCCTACGGCAACCCCGAACGCATCCCTGATGCTGCACATGGCCCGCAGGTTCACGTCGCCCATCGGGGTGGGATATTCGGTATTGCAATGAAGCACCGTAATGCGGCCACGGGGCGTGCCGGCGGTCTCGAGCGCTTCCAGTGCGGACTCGATCTCCCCTAGCGTCGCCATGCCAGTGGAGAGGATCAAATATTTTCCGAACGAGCCCACATGGCGAAGGTACGGCAGGTTGGTAATCTCGCCAGAGGGTATCTTGAAGCGCTCCGCACCCAGCGATGCCAGGTAGTCGAGGCTCGGGATGTCGAAAGCGGTGGAGAAGAAACCGATACTACGTGCCCGGCAGTGGAAGATCAGGGCCTCATGCATCTCCGCGCTCAGTTCCAGTTGACGCAGCATCGCCAACTGCGATTGTGTCTGGTCGGTGGTGCGCGTCTGGTAGTTCGCCTTGGGCGCGCTTGCAGTCGCGAGTCGGTCGGCGCTGAAGGTCTGGAATTTGACCAGGTCGGCACCCGCATCGGCGGCGATGTCAATCAGGCGCTTGGCTCGCTCGAGATCGCCATTATGATTGACGCCGGCTTCGGCAATAATGCAGCAACAATCAGGCATGTGGGCCTCTCAGGGTTTTGCCAGCCGGTACGTCCCGTAGCACGATTTGGCCCGCGCCGATGATCGACCCCGCACCAATCTCGATGCCTTCCTTGAGGATCGCGCCGCTACCGATAAAGCATCCTCGACCAATACGAACGCCTCCGTTGACGCGTGCGCCGGTGGCGATGTGGGAATGGTCTGCGATCTCTGCATCATGCTCGATCAGCGCCTGACTGTTGATGATGCAGTTCGCACCGATGCGAACATTCGCATTAACCAAACTCCCGTGCATCAGTATTGTGCCGCCCCCGACAACCGCATGACACGAGCAGTAAGCTCTTGGCGACACGATCACCGGCATCTCTGCGTCGTGCCGCTGAGCCAGCTCGAAAAGCCTTTTTCGGACCTCAAACGTCTTTATTTGGCCAACTGTCACGAGGATTCTTGGCGTGTGCTTAATCAGTGCTGGTAAGTCATCATCGGTACCCAGCACGGGGTAACCCATAACCGCGCCTTTGCTTTTCCCCACTTGCTGCACGACGCCTGCAACTCGATAACTGCCCTCAGCCTCAACCACATCGATGCATGCCCGGCAATGCCCCCCATCGCCCAAAAGCAGCAAAGGCTTCGGATTTTTATCCAACACCCCTTTGGTTCGATCGGGACTCACGCAGGCCTCATCGTCTTGGTGGCTCGTTCACAGGTTGTACTGGTCTGCCTTGTAGCGTGCGAGATTGGCGGATTCCGTGAACCACTGCACCGTCTCCGCCAGCCCTCGTCGCAAACCTTCCACGCCCCCATACTTCGGCTCCCAGCCAAGCAACTCACGCGCCTTGGTGTTGTCCGCCCAGAGTCGTTCAACCTCGCTCTTGTCCGGACGCAGGCGCTGCTCGTCCGTCAGGATTTCGATCTCCGCATCCATGACTTCGGCAATTGCGCGAGCCGTATCGCCGATGCTGACCTCGAAGTTGCTGCCGAGGTTGATCACCTCGCCGGTGCCGGCATTACTCTCCAGCGCCTTCATAAACCCGCTGACGGTATCGGCGACAAAATTGAAGTCGCGCGTCGGGTGTATCGCGCCCAGCTTGATGGTCCGCTCACCGCTGGCAATCTGAGTGATGATGGTCGGTATTACGGCGCGGGCTGACTGGCGAGGACCATAAGTGTTGAAGGGACGCAGGGTCACGACAGGGACACCGAAAGACAAATAGAAGGACTGTGCGATCTGGTCCGCGCCAATCTTGCTCGCCGAATAGGGCGACTGCCCCTGCAGTGGATGCTCTTCTGTGATGGGCACAAACCGCGCCGTTCCGTAGACCTCGCTGGTCGACGTGTGGATGACTTTGCTTACGCCAAGTTCCCGCGCGGCTTGCACCACGTTCAGAGTGCCCTTGATATTGGTGTCCACGTACGTGTCGGGAGAATGATAGGAATAGGGAATCGCGATCAACGCCGCGAGGTGCAGCACTGAATCACAACCCGACATCGCCGTGCGGACGCCGTGCGGATCGCGGATGTCACCAGCAAACACTTCGAAGTGACCCCGCACGTCGTCCGCGCAATGATCGAGCCAACCCCAGCTGTTGAAGGAGTTGTAAAAAACAAAGGCTCTGACGCCGAGGCCGTCTCGGACCAGGGCCTCAGTGAGGTGGGAGCCGATGAAGCCATCAGCACCTGTAACGAGGACTTTGCTAGGCATCATCTTTCTCAATTAGGTATTCCGCCCGGAGCCAATCTCGCGGCGTGTCCAGATCGACTGATCTCTCGGGAGGCATGACATATCCCAGGGTTCCAGGTCCGACGAAAGACCTGTGTTCCAGCAACCAATCCCTGGCAGCAAAATAGAGAGCGCCATTCAACTCATAAACTGCGGGCAACTCCTGGCGGCGGCTAATACTTGGTGCCTCTGGCAGCAAAGACTCCAGCCTGCCAGATTCAGCTCTCGTATACATCCAGTAAGGATGGCTGGCGCTCTCGGACACAGATACCGCGGAGTGACACCCCGCGCCGAGGCAAAATTCGATGATCCCATCGATATCGGCAGCCGTCCGCAACGGCGAGGTGGGCTGCAGCAGGAGTACCCACTCGAAATCCGGGAGCTGCTCAAGCGCATGGAGAACAGGAGCAATGCCCGGCGTCTCGTCGGCGGCAAGCTCCACAGGTCGCATAAAAGGCACTTCGACCCCAAGTTCAAGAGCTAATGAAGCGATTTCCATGTCTTCGGTACTGACCACGACGCAATCGATTGACCGAGCCTGTCTTGCCGCCTCGATAGTCCAACCGATCAACGGCTTACCCCCCAAAGGCTTCAGGTTCTTTCGCGGGATCCCTTTCGAGCCTCCTCGCGCCGGGATCAGGGCCAGGATGCTCATTCCCATTCCCCGTGCGCCCGCTCCAGGGTCTCCGGCAGGCCAACGTCCAGCCAATACTCATGGATCGGGAAGGCGGTGACGCGATGCTCCGCGGTAACGGCCCGCTCCAGCAGCTGGGGCATGTCGAGCTGGTGATTGCCGGGCACCAAGGCAAGCACTTCAGGCTCGATGACGTAGATGCCTGCATTCACGTAGTGGCTGAGGACAGGCTTCTCTTCCAGCGTCAGCACGTGCAGATCGTCCATGCGCACTACGCCATAGGGAATTTGCGTCGTATGCTCACGCACGCACATGGTGGCTGCCGCGGAATGCTCGGCATGAAACTGCAGCAGGCGGGCGTATTCGACTCGCGTCAGCACATCACCATTCAGTACCAGCACAGGGTCTTCAGGCAGATCAGGAAGGAGGCTCAAGGCGCCCGCCGTTCCCAATGGTCGGTCTTCCTCCAGGTACTGGATGTTCACGTGCCACTTTGATCCGTCCGCGAAATGAGACCGGATTTTCTCTTTGAGGTAATTGACTGCAAAGTAGAAATTACAGAATCCCGCGTCCACACACTGCTGCAGTATGATCTCCAGCAAGGGCTTGCCGTTGACCGGCAACATGGGCTTCGGCAAGTCCCTCGTCAATGCCCCAAGTCGTTCGCCTTTGCCGCCCGCCATGATGACGACCCGGTTCGGCAGTTTCCTCGGGCTGATCAGGTCCTCGATGAGAAAGAGGCGGACCACTCGCCCCTGCCCGTCCAGGCCGGGAACCTGGTGCAGCTTCTCGCGCCGCATCAGCGCCAGAGCCTCGCCTTCACTGGCCTGTGCCGAAAGCCATCTGAAATTGCGGTGCATGATGGCTTCGACCGGGGTATCGAGGCTGTCCCCCCGGAGCAGCGCACGGCGAATGTCTCCGTCCGTGACTGTGCCGAGCAGCCGCAGCTCCTCGTCGGTAATCAGGGCGATCCGAACGGCTTCCCGGTCGATCACAGCCGCCGCATCGCGAGTCGACATCTGCGGACGAAGACATAAGCGACGGACATCCAAGGAACTGCCTTTCTTCATCGGACTTCCCGTAGCCCCTTGACCGTTGAGCACAAAGTTCCGCGAAACCAGGTCACAGGGCTTGCATCGCCACCAGCTTACCGAACCGCGAATCCTCGGCATCGCGCAGCGTCTCATATGGCCCCTCTTCCACCAATCGGCCGCCGTCAAACACATAGACGTGGTCCACGTTGCGGATCGTGGACAGCCGGTGGGCGATGATCACCACCGTGACCTGCCCCTTGAGCGCGTCGATGCTCTCCTGGATGTAACGTTCCGAGTCGGTGTCCAGGGCGCTCGTTGCCTCGTCGAGGATCAGCAGGTGCGGCTGGCGGAACAGCTCGCGCGCGATGAACAGCCGCTGGCGCTGGCCGCCCGACAGTCGCAGACCGCGATCGCCGACCAGGGTTTGGTAACCGTCCGGCAAGCTCTCGATGAAATGGGCGATGTGCGCCTGGCGCGCCGCATCGCGGACCCGCTCCAGCAGTGACGGGTCCTTGTCGATGTCCCCTTCCCACAGGCAAATGTTGTTGGCGACGGTGTCGTCGAAAATGACCGTCTCCTGCGAGACGTAGCCGACCTGGCTGCGCCAGCTCGCCAGCTGGATCTCCTCGCCCGGCACGCCGTCGATCAGAACCTTGCCGCGCGTCGGCTTGAGCATGAGGGTGACCATGTCCACGAGCGTGGACTTGCCGGCGCCGGACTCGCCCACCAGCGCCACCGAGGTGCGCACCGGGATCTCGAGGCTGATGTCCTTGAGGACCGGCCCGAGCTTCTTGTCGTAGCTGAATGACACCTTGTCCAGGCGGATGCCCTGGCTGAGCGCCAGCACGGGTCGGACCCCGTCTGGTTCCTGGTTCGCCCGCTGGGCCGCGAACTCGTCACGCACCAGCTCCACGCTGCCGACCTGGTCCAGCGTGCGCTGCCACGCGCCCTGCATGCCCATGATCGAATTGACGCCGCGATAGAACAGCACGATGGACACGAGGATCGGGGCCAGAGGTTGCTGCAGTACGACCATCTGGACGAGCGCGATGAGCATGATGAACACCACCGCGATAGGCTCGCGCACCGCCCCCGTGAAGGCTCCGGCAATACCGCGCTTTATCTCGTAGCTGGTCAGCCGCCGGATCGAGCTCGTGACGCTGCGCTGCAATTGCGGCATCTGCCCGGTCGAGCTGAGGTACTTGAAGGCGTGCAGTGACTGGATCAGCAACTTGGCGAGATGACCATTCTCGGTCGCGGCCTTGCGGGAGAGCTCGCGCACATAACCGTTGAGCCAGCGGAACAGGGCCAGCAGGACGATCCCGAGCACCAGGGCCATCAGGCCGAAGCGCCAGGCGACGACGAAAGCCAGCGCCAGGTAGATGAAGGTGTTGACCAGCTGCGAGCCGAGTCCTGTCAGGTACTGGAACGCCGCCAGCATCTGGGTGATCTGCTGGTTCACGACGTTGATGAAATGCCCCGTGTCCCGGCTGGCGTAGTAGCCGTAGCTCATCCGGCTGTAGTGGCCGAACATCCGCCCCTTGAGCTCGCGCAATAACTGCCCGCGCAGGTAGGCGTTGTAGCCGAGGGCGCCGAACGTCAGCGCGCCCTTCAGCACGAAGGCCGCAGTGATAATCAGCAGCACCGCGACCGTGGAGCCGCCCAGCCCCAGGGCAGCCAGCAAGTCGTGCATGACGCCGCTGATCCCGGATGGCGCGGCTGCTTCCGCGCCGGCCTCCGCGGCGCCATCGAGCCCGCGCAGTAACGGCAGCAGCATCAGGATGCCGACGCCCTCCGCCAGCGCCGCGACCAGCGTCAGCGCGAACACCAGGTACATGCGCCGGCCCAGGTATTCCTGGAAGACGCCGAGGTAGTGGGGGATGTCGCGCGCGGGGTTTCTCACGTGGTCTCCCCCACCTCCAACTCGAGCTCCTCAATCTGCGCCCGCAGCGTCTCATACTCCCGCCGCTTGATCTCGAGGAAGCGGCGGGTGATGCGGGCCTTGGCCGCGATCCCGTGCGGCGTCAGCTGATAGGCGCAGGCCAGCTTGTTGCGACTGCGACGAAAGTTCTCCACCTTCAACAGCCCCTTCTCCACCAGCGCCCGCACGCAGTAGTTGGTCTTGCCGACGCTCACACCGAGCGAGTCGGCCAGCTGGCGCTGCGACAGCTTCGGGTCGCGCTCGAGCTCGCGGAGGATGCGGTAGTGGATTTCGTCGTCGACCATGCGAGATTGACGGGCCCCGGGCAGGCTCCCGCAGGACGGAACACCCGGGGTGCCGCCCTGCTGGGATTGACGGACCAGATGCGGTCGTTCAACCCATGAACGCGTGCGAGCCTAGCAGAACCGGGCCGGCCGTCAAAGCTTATTGTTCGTCCTAGGCGCCGAGCTCGCCGACCGCCACCACCGTCCGCGCCCGTTGCCCGAGCAGGTCCAGCAGGATCACCACGCGGTCCTGCCCCGTCCTTGATTCGAAGATCCCCTCGAAGCCTGCGAAGGGCCCGGTGTCGATGCGCACCCGTGCGCCCGGCTGCAGCGCCGGCGCCCCGAGTCGATGGCAGCCGGTCTCCGCGTCCTCGCGCCCCTTCAGCGCGTCGACGACTTCTTCTCCCACCGGCAGGTAAAGCGCGCCGAAGCGCACCAGCTTCTGCACCCCCGGCGTGGAGTCCACCGGGGCGATGGACTGCCCGGGGCGGCCCGGCGCGACGAAGAGATAGCGTGGGAAGAGCGCGCGGGTCACCTCCGCCATCCGCCCGCGGAGACGGCGGCGCTGGCGCAGCTTCGGCAGGTACACGGCATAGCCCTGCTCCTCGAGCCCGCGCGCGGCGGCGTCTTCCTGGCGCGTCTTGCAGTAAACGAGGTACCAGTCGCTCATGGATTATCGGCTGCCTTGCTGGCCCGGGACTGCGGCGATGTTAACAGCAGCCCGGCGAAAATCCCGCCATCCCGGCGCGTGAAAAACTGCCCACATGTGGCGTAACCGCTTTTCTTCCGTATACTCCGCTGCGACATAATCCGGGTCGAAGTCACTGGTTTACCTGATTAATGCCTCCGCCGCCCTTCAGTTCGCTCCTGGTCGTCTGCACCGGCAACATCTGTCGCAGCCCGATGGGCGAGGTGCTCCTCCGGGAGCGGCTCCGGCCGCTGGGCGAGTTCACCGTCGCCTCGGCGGGGACCGGGGCGCTGGTGGGACACGGGGCGAGCGAGCACGCCATCGCGGTCATGGATGAAAAGCACATGGACCTGAGAGCGCACCGGGGCCGCCAGTTCGACCTGGACATCGCGCGCGATCACGATCTCACGCTCGTCATGGAAAGCGAACACCGGCGCTGGATCGAGCAGCGCTTTCCCGTCCTTCGCGGTCGCGTGCGGCTGTTCGGCCAGTGGCTGGACGAGACCGAGATCCCCGACCCCTTCGGGCGCTCCCTCGCGGAGTTCCGCGCATCCCGTGACCTGATCGAGCGGGCCGTCGATACCTGGGTGGCGCGCCTGGCCAGGAACGCCGAACCCCGGCTGGAGAGTTTTTCATGACGAACCGCTGCAATTCCCGCGTGCCCGCGTTGCTCCTGCTCGCCTTCACCCTTGGCGGCTGCGCCGTCGTGCCGGGCATCCGCATGGACGCCGACGCGGACCGGGACGCCTGGACGCCGGCCGGTGAGCCCGCGGCCGACTTCGTGCCCGAGATCGTGACCATCAATGCGGACCTGTTGCTGGCGCAGCGGCGCGCGCAGCTGGCCGCGAGCCGCCCCGCGGCGCCCGTAGCGACCGGCACGGACGTGGGTGGCTGGGCGGTCCAGCTCGGCAGCTTCTCGCGGCCCGACAACGCGGAGCAGCTGCGCCACCGCGTGGCGAGCAGCGGCTTCGACACCTTCGTCACCACGACCGTGACGGACGTCGGCACCATGCACCGGGTGCGCGTCGGGCCGGAACCCGATGCCGCGGCCGCGGAGCGCCTCCTCGCGCGCCTGACGGCTGCCGGCCACGTGGGCGGCCGCGTCGAGCGCGTGGAACCGGGCGCCCTCGCCGCTCACGATGCGCCAGCGGACCGCTACCAGTATCGCGTCGGTCCCGGCGACGTGCTCAACGTGGTGGTCTGGGGCCACCCCGAGCTCAGCAACCCCATGGGCCAGACCCAGAACATCGAGGGCCAGGCCCGGCTCGTGCGCGAGGACGGCACGATCTTCTTCCCCTTCCTCGGCGTGGTGCCGGTGGCCGGCCAGACCGTCGAAGAGATTCGCGAACGCGTGGCGCGCGGCCTGGACCGCTTCGTCACCGATCCCCAGGTGGACGTGCGCGTGGTGACATTCCGCAGCAAGAAGGTCTACGTCACCGGCTCGGTCCGCCAGCCGGGCATCCTGCCGATCACCGACCAGCCGCTGACCGTGCTCGACGCCATCAACCAGGCCGGCGGCTTCAGCGAACCGGCCGACCGCCGCACCGCGGTCATCACGCGCGGCGACCGGGAGATGCGCCTCGACATTCTCGCCCTGTACTCGACAGGCCGCGGCAACGCCCTGCTCGAGAACGAGGACGTGCTGTTCATCCCGGACAACCAGGCCAACCGGGTGTTCATCATGGGCGAGACCGTCAGCCAGCGGGCCGTGCCGCTGCACGAGGGCCGCCTCAGCCTGGCCGAGGCGCTCATGGGCGCGGACGGGCTCGACCTCGCCGTGGCCGACACCCGCAATATCTTTGTCCTGCGGGGGCGCGAGGTCTATGACGAAGACCGCACCCTCCGGGGGATCCGGCCCGAGGTCTACCACCTCGACGCCCGCTCCGGCACGGCCCTGTTGCTCGCGGAAGGCTTCCAGCTCGAGCCGCGCGACATCGTCTATGTCGCCAGCACCAGCGTGGTCCGCTTCAACCGCGTGATCGCGCAGATTCTTCCCAGCGTCCAGACCATCTGGCAGACGGACCGCATCATCAATGACTGATTCCCATCCCGCCGCCAATGAGCCGGTGCCGGCCAGCCCTACTCCCGCCCGCGAGGACGACGAGAGCATCGACCTGGGCCAGTTGCTGGGCATCCTGCTCGCCGGGAAGTGGCTCATCGCGGCCTGCGCCGTGCTGGCCGTCGCCGCCGGCGGCTGGGTCGCCTTCACCGCCACGCCGATCTACAAGGGCGACATCCTCCTGCAGGTCGAGCGCCAGGGCAGCAGCATCCCCGGCCTCACCGACATCCTCGGCACCGAGAACCTCGCGACCAGCGCCGAGGTCGAGCTGCTGCGCTCGCGCATGGTGATCGGCACCGTGGTCGACCAGCTCGACCTGGCCATCAGCGCGAGGCCCCTGCCGGCGGGCTTCCTCGACCGCTTCAACGTCTTCGCCCCGGGCGGCGCGCTGGAGCTCGGCCGGTTCGAGGTCGCACCCGAACGGGTCGGCCAGGGCTTCGTGCTGGAGGCGCTGGGCGACGGCGCCTACGAGCTGCGCCACGAGGAGACCGGCGAGACGCTGGGGCGCGGCCGCGTGGACGCCCTCTTCGAGTGGGGTGCCGACGCCGCGAGCCGGCCCGAACTGGCGCTGTTCGTCAACCGCCTCGCGGCCGAACCGGGCGACCTGTTCCGCGTCGCGCGCGACCACCGCCTCAACGCCATCCGCCGCATACGCAACGGCCTGGAGATTACCGAGCGCGGCGGGCGCACCGCCAGCTCAGGGATCCTCGAGGTCACCTTCGAGAACCCGAGCCGCGCCCACATCGAGCGCGTCCTGAACACGCTCGGCAACAGCTATGTCAGGCAGAACGTGGAGCGCCGCTCCGCCGAGGCCGCCCGGGCGCTGGAGTTCCTGGACGAGCAGCTGCCGCTGCTGCGCGGCGAGCTGGAGCGGGCCGAGCGCGCGTTCAACGACTTCCGCCGCGAGTTCCAGGCCGTGGACATGGAGGCCGAGACCCGCGCCGTGCTGGAGCGCATCGTCGAGGTGGAGAGCGAGCTGAGCCGCATCCGCCTCGAGGAAGGCTCGATGCGGCTGCAGTACGGCCCCGACCACCCCCAGATGCGCGCCCTGCAGACGCGGCGCAGCTCGCTCGAGACCGTGCGCGAGCAGCTCGAGGTCGAGGCCCAGGGGCTGCCCCAGCGCCAGCAGGACCTGCTCCGCTTGCGCCGCGAGGTGGAGGTCAATACCGAGCTGTACACCGCCCTGCTCAACAGCGCACAGGAGCTGCGCGTGGCGCAGGCGGGCACGGTCGGCAACGTGCGCGTCATCGACGACGCGGCCGTGGCGCCGGCCCCGGTCCGGCCGCAAAAGGGCCGCATCCTCGCCATCAGCCTGGTGCTCGGCCTGGTCGCGGGCGTGGCGCTGGTGCTGCTGCGCGAAGCGCTGCGCAGCGGGATCTCGGACCCCGACGTGCTGGAGCAGAACCTCGGCCTCCCGGTGTACGCCGTCATCCCGCACAGCGCGCCGCAGGCGCGCAACGAGAAGCAGTCGCAGCGCAAGGGCACGACCATCGAGATCCTGGCGCGCGACCTGCCCAACGACCCGGCGGTCGAGAGCCTGCGCAGCCTGCGCACGGCGCTGAACTTCGCGCTCATGGACGACGAGCGCAACGTGGTCGTCATCACCAGCCCCGGGCCCTCCAGCGGCAAGACCTTCCTGTCCATCAACCTCGCCTGGGTGCTGGGCCAGAACGAGCAGAAGGTGCTGCTGATCGACGCCGACATGCGCCGGGGGCACGTCAACGCCTACCTGGACGGGCGGAAGCGCTCGCCGGGGCTCTCGGAGGTGCTTTCCGGCCGCTCCTGGCTCGAGGAGGCGGTCGTGCCGCTGGTGCCCGACCGGGTGGACGTGCTGCCGAGCGGAGAGTTTCCGCCCAACCCGTCCGAGATGCTGATGCGCCCGGAATTTGGCGCGCTCATCCAGAAGCTCCGCGCCCGCTACGACATCGTGCTGATCGATACCGCGCCGGTGCTGGCGGCGACCGACGGCGTGATCGTGGCGAAGCACGCCGGGCCGCTGTTCATGGCCGTGCGCGCCGCGCAGACCACCGAGCGCGAGACCCGGGCCGCGCTGCGCCGCCTGTCGCAGGCGCGCATCAAGACCACCGGGTTGCTGGTCAACGACCTGGCGCCGCAGTCACACCGCTACGGCGACTACAACAACTACTACCACTACAAGTACCCCGGCAAGACCAGGGCCTGAGCGGGCACCTGGGCCGGGACCTGGGCCGGGACCTGGGCCGGACCTGGGCCGGGCCTGGGCCGGCAGAACGGTCAGGAGGCCCGCACCCGCCCCGCCCCCCGGCGCCACCGCCGCATCCAGCGGGCCAGGCGCCAGGCCCGGCGCACCGTCCAGCCCTGCAAGGCGCCGAGGACGATCAGGCCGAGGAACAGCACGCCGTCGGGCACCCCCGCGCGGTGGGCCAGTATGCCGGTCATGGCGACCAGGAAGGCGGTGCCCACCATCACCAGGAGCACCTGCCGGTCCGACAGGCCGGCGCGCAGCAGGATGTGGTGGAAGTGCTCGCTGTCGGGTTGCAGCGGGCTCTGGCCCTTGCGGAGCCGGCGCCCGAAGCTGATGAACAGGTCGAAAATGGGCAGCGCGGCGATCCACAGCGCCGTCACCGGCGAGATCACCGCCTCCGGCCCGTGCGCCAGGCGCATGCAGACCCACACCACGATGAACCCGAGCAGCGTGCTGCCGGCGTCGCCCATGAAGGTGCGCACCGGCCGGTTGAACGGCATCGGAAAGTTGAACAGCAGGAAGGCGAGCACGACCGCGATGGCGAGCGTCGCCAGCGAGCCGCCCTTGCCGTCGCCGAACAGGAAGGCCGCGCATCCCGCGGCCACCAGCGAGGCGAGGGCCACGCCGCCGGCCAGCCCGTCGATGCCATCCATCATGTTGAAGGCGTTGATGACCGAGATGATCACCAGCACGGTGAACGGCACGGCCAGGAATCCCAGCGGGATGTCGCCGAAAAACAGGAGGTTGCCGAGGTTGTTCACGACGAGTCCCGCGCCGAGGCACAGGATCAGCGCCGCCGTGGCCTGGGCGATGAGGCGGATGTTGGGGGCGATGTCGAACCGGTCGTCGATGCAGCCGACCAGCACCAGCAGCCCGGCGCCGACCAGGAAGGCCGTCTGGCTCGTCATCGGTACGGCGAGGAGCGGCAGCACGATCGCGAGACCGAGATACATGCAGATGCCGCCGATCACGGGGACGACGCCGACGTGCGTCTTGCGGCCGCCCGGGCGGTCGACCATGCCGATCGAGTGGGCGACGGGCCGCATCGCGAGGAGCAGGAGCGTCGTCACGAGAAAAGCGATCAGTGCGGCGTCAATCCTTGACACGGGCCCGTTCCTTGCCGGCCGGAGATGCGTATTTCAACCCAGGGGTCATGTTCATTGCAACGAAAAATCGCCACATGTGGGTGTATTTGACCAAGCACACCCGATCCTTGCCCCCATCCCCGTCGGCCAAGATACCCTTTCGCGGGTACAATGTCGCCACTTTTGCGTTCGGCCACGGAGGCCAGCCCCTTGCCTGACACTCGCGTCCTGACCCATCTCGAGCAGCTCGAGGCGGAGGCCATCCACATCATGCGCGAGGTGGTCGCCGAGACCGAGCACCCCGTCATGCTGTATTCAATCGGCAAGGACAGCGCGGTGATGCTTCACCTGGCGCTGAAGGCCTTCTACCCGGCTCGCCCGCCCTTCCCGCTGATGCACGTGGACACGCTGTGGAAGTTCAGCGCCATGTACGCCTTCCGCGCCGAGATGATGGAAGAGACCGGCATGGAGCTGATCGTGCACACCAACGCCGAGGGCGTGGCGCGCGGCATCAACCCGTTCACGCACGGCTCGGCGCTGCACACCGAGATCATGAAGACCGAGGCGCTCAAGCAGGCGCTGGACATGCACGGCTTCGACGCCGCCTTCGGCGGGGCGCGCCGCGACGAGGAGAAGTCGCGCGCCAAGGAGCGCATCTTCTCGTTCCGCAACGCCCAGCACCGCTGGGACCCGAAGAACCAGCGCCCCGAGCTGTGGAAGATCTACAACACCCGCAAGCGCAAGGGCGAATCCATCCGCGTGTTCCCGCTGTCGAACTGGACCGAGCTCGACATCTGGCAGTACATCTGGCTGCACAACGTGCCCATCGTGCCGCTGTACTTCGCGGCCGAGCGCCCCGTGGTGGAGCGCGACGGCACGCTCATCATGGTGGACGACGACCGCATGCCGATGCGGCCGGGCGAGAAGCCGATGATGAAGCGCGTGCGCTTCCGCACGCTCGGCTGCTACCCGCTGACCGGCGCGGTCGAGTCGAACGCCACCACCCTGCCCGAGATCATCCAGGAGATGCTCCTCGCGCGTTCCTCCGAGCGCCAGGGCCGGATCATCGACCACGACGACGGCGCCGCCTCGATGGAGAAGAAGAAGCAGGAGGGGTACTTCTGATGGCCACGATCACCGAAGACCTGCTGGCGACGAACATCGAGGAATACCTCCGCCAGCACGAGCGGAAGGGCCTGCTCCGGTTCATCACCTGCGGCAGCGTCGACGACGGCAAGAGCACGCTCATCGGGCGGCTGCTGTACGACTCCAAGCTGCTGTTCGAAGACCAGCTCACCACCATCGAGAAAGACTCCAAGAAGTGGGGCACCCAGGGCGACGAGATCGACTTCGCCCTGCTCGTCGACGGCCTGGCCGCCGAGCGCGAGCAAGGCATCACCATCGACGTGGCGTACCGCTTCTTCGCCACCGAGCAGCGCAAGTTCATCGTCGCCGACACGCCCGGCCACGAGCAATACACCCGCAACATGGTCACCGGCGCCTCGACCGCCGACGCCGCGGTGATCCTGGTGGATGCGCGCCAGGGCGTGCTGACGCAGACGCGCCGGCACAGCTACCTGGTCTCCCTGCTGGGGATCCGGCACGTGGCGTTGGCGATCAACAAGATGGACCTCGTCGGTTACTCGCAGGACAGGTTCGAAGAAATTCGCGCGGAGTACGCGGAGTTTGCAGAGAAGATCGGGATAAAGGAGTTCACTCCGATTCCTGTCTCTGCGCTGCGCGGAGAGAACATCGTGCAGCCGTCGGCGGAGATGAGCTGGTACCACGGGCCGACGCTGGTCGGGTACCTGGAGACCGTCGAGCTCGACGAGGTGCGGATGCAGGAGGCGCCGTTCAGGCTCCCCGTGCAGTGGGTCAACCGCCCCGACTCCACGTTCCGCGGCTTCACCGGGATGATCTCCAGCGGCGTGATCCGGCCCGGCGACAAGATCCGCGTGCAGCCGTCCGGCCGGGAGAGCAGCGTCGCGCGCATCGTCACCTACGACGGCGACCTCCAGCAGGCCGTCGCCGGCCAGTCCGTGACCCTGACGCTCGCCGACGAGATCGACATCTCGCGCGGCGCGATGATCTCCGGCGCCGACTCCCCCGCCCAGGTCGCTGACCAGTTCGAGGCCAAGGTTGTGTGGATGGCCGACGAGCAGCTGATCCCGGGCCGGAAGTACCTGATGAAGATCGGCACCCAGGCGGTGACGGCCTCGATCACCGAGATCAAGTACCAGGTCAACGTCAACACGCTCGAGCACATCGCATCCAAGAAGCTCGAGCTCAACGAGATCGCCTTCTGCAACCTCAGCCTCGACCGCCCCATCGCGTTCGACCCCTACGTCGAGAACCGCGACACGGGCAGCTTCATCCTCATCGACCGGCTGAACAACAACACCGTCGGCGCGGGCATGCTCGACTTCGCGCTCAGGCGTTCGCAGAACATCCACCTGCAGCACACCGACATCGACAAGGCCGCGCGCGCCGCGCTGAAGGACCAGAAGCCCTGCGTGCTGTGGTTCACCGGCCTGTCCGGCTCGGGCAAGTCCACGGTCGCGAACATCGTCGAGAAGAAGCTGCACGCCATGGGGCACCACACGTATTTGCTGGATGGCGACAACGTGCGCCACGGGTTGAATCGGGATCTCGGCTTCACCGAGGAAGACCGGGTGGAGAACATCCGCCGGGTCGCCGAGGTGGCGAAGCTGATGGTGGACGCGGGGCTCATCGTCTTGACCGCGTTCATCTCACCGTACCGGGCGGAGCGGCGCATGGCCCGGCAGCTGTTCGCCGATGGCGAGTTCATCGAGGTGTTCATGGACACGCCGCTTGAGGTCGCCGAGGCGCGGGATCCGAAGGGGCTGTACAAGAAGGCGCGGCGCGGGGAGCTGAAGAACTTTACCGGCGTGGATGCGCCTTATGAGGCGCCGGAGGATCCGGAGTTCATGGTCAATACGGCGGATATGACGGCGGAAGAGGCGGCGGACCGGTTGATTGAGGCTATGAATGGTTGGGGTCAGGTCTAGCGCTGCAATAAGACCTTTAGACTTTCTTGTTCTGCCGCAGTACGTGCCATAGAAAGATCGGCGCCGACACACCCATGCGGCGCCAGAGACGCCGAGGTTCCTGGAGCAGGCGGGGCAGCCATTCCAGCCCCACCCGTTGGAACGCCGGATGCGAGCGCTTCACGCGTCCCGTGAAAAAATCGAACACGGCACCCACCGCCGCCGCGAACCTGACATCAAGTTCGGAACGGTGCTTGTATAGCCACTTCTCCTGCTTGGGCGCCGACATCCCGACCCATAGAACGTCCGGCCGCGCAGCGTTGATGGCCTCGATCATGGTCCGGTTGTCTGCATCCGAGAACCGTGGCTTGAACGGCGGCGAATAGGTTCCGGCTACCTCGACTCCCGGGTACTGGTCCGCCATGCGCCGGCGAATCTCGGCCAAGGTTTCCTCAGTGGCGCCGAGGAAGAAGACCCGACAGCCCCCTGATTGATTCATCCGTTCATGCAATTCGTGGAATATATCGCTACCGGTGACGCGATCGCGAACCTCCCCGCCGAGCACTCTCGAGGCAAGCACGATTCCTGCACCGTCTGGTATCAGCCAATCGGACGCGTGCAGCGCATCGGCAAAAAACACATCGTCGCGAGCCATCACGTAGGAATGCGGATTGAAGCAGGCCAGCCATCGGCATCGACCTGTCGGGGGAGATTCATGGATCCACTCGAGCACATCGTCGATGCAGGCCGCCGTATCCCCAAGTAACACCGGGTACCCAAGGATATTCTCGACCGGGAGACTCACGCTGCCTTTTTCCTTTCCTGGTGGACGGCCGTCGCCTGCCGATATATTTCCATCAGTGTCGTGTAATTCGCATCCTCGGTATAAAGCGTCTCAAATGCTTTTCGCGCGCCCTCCCCGAGCTTCTGCAGGAACCCTTCTGCACCCCAGGCGTTGCGCACGGAGTCCAGCAGCGCGCCCGGATTACCCGCTTGGAACAGAATGCCGCTCACGCCGGACTCTACGATCGAGGGTAGTGGGCCGATCGCCGACGCGGCGACCGGCGTCCCGAATGCGAAGGCCTCACGGATCACCATCGGGAATCCTTCGAACCACTGCGAAGGCAGCACTAGCAGCCGCGCGCGCGCTATCTCCGCCTGGGCTGCCTCTTCGGACAATTGGCCGAGAAACCGTATAGGTGCCTGCGGGCTCTCTGCAGCCAGGCGCTGCAGTTCGCCTCGCAACTCGCCATCGCCCACAATCCTCAGTTCTGGCGCCGATGGGCCCCAATTTAGCCAAGCCCGAATCAGCCCTCTAACACCCTTTTCCGCCGACAGTCTCCCCACAAAAACCGCGGTGTTGCAACGCTCACGCCAAGGACCTGTTGGAGGGTCGCCGGGATAAAAGTTGGGCTTGACGTGCACCAGACCGGGAGGCAAACCGGCAGCCACCATTTTTTCCCTCTGGAAATCTGTCAGCGCGATGAACGCGTCCACGTGCTTCGTCCAGGTCCCAAGCATCCGGTGCAAGCCCACGCCAAAGGCCACCGGGATCGTAGCGGTCCGGCTGCCGCGGTAACAGCCATGCTGCACCGCCGGCCAAGAGGATTTCCCGTCCATGCACTCGGTACAAACCCGCCCAGCCCGCATCGGGATCGCGGCGGGACAGAACAGTCGATAATTGTGCAAAGTTAGAACCCGCGCAGCCCTCGTGCCAATCGCCGAAAATATCGCGGGCGAGAGCAACGGGAAAGTGTTGTGGACATGGACGATCTCCGACTTCCTGCGTATCACCTCGCGCCGAACAGTCGCCGCTGCCCAAGGATTCCATGGCACCCCCGCCGCAGCTCTCATCCAGCCGAGTGCGCCTTGGCGATGGATGGTGTCGCTGTGCCTCGTGAAGGTCTCGACTTCATGCCCGCATGCGCCCAAAAGCGCGGCCTCGGCCTCAAATACCTGATTTTCTCCGGACGGCGCTGAGGATCCGTAGAAGTTGTGGACAAGCAGGATGTTCATTGGCGAGCGACTATGATTTTTTGCACACCAACTGTGCGCCGCCGCTCAGTAACGTGGGAGCAAAATCATGAATCCGTCCGAACTGCCCGTATCCCATCCTCCCGTTTACGCTGAATCCTGCACGCTCCAACAAAAATGACAGCGATCGGAACGTGAAATAGTGGAGATGCCCGCCATCGAAGAGCACATCGCTGCCCAGGCCTTCGTTAGGCTGGCTGGTCGATGGAAAACGACCTATCAATAGAAGTAGCCTTTTCTTGATGAACGCAATATTGGGGGTGTTTATAACCAGCGATCCGCCGGGCTTGAGCACGCGATACATCTCGGATGCCGCAGCATAAACGTCAGGAATATGCTCGATCGTATCTGCCGAAACAATGCGATCGATACTTTCACTGGCAATTCCTTCCATGGACTCGGCCGATCCAGCGAACCCGGCAAAATTGCAGTCCGACAGATTGCGCCGTGCCTGGTTCAGGCGATCCGTAGAGTACTCGTACCCAATCAGTTCTCTATATCGGTTCCGGAACTGGTAGAGGAGCAATCCATCGCCACAGCCAATATCGAGGATCGTATCCCCATCTCCAGGCACGTAAACAATGGCCTCCAATCGGTTTCTTGGCCAACCGGATATCGCGATCTCGCGCAACACCCGCCGTTCGCCATCTGACGCATAAAACTGATCGTATTTTTCTGAAAGAGTCATTTTTTCTCAGGCCGAATGACAGACCACTTATTCAACACGGCACGCTACCATACATGGATACAGCATCAACGCTACGGGCGGCTGAGACAGTTGAGGATCCCGTCAGCAAACCTTTCCGCCATGTTCTCCAGTGAATAGGTGCCAGCGCTTCGTCGACAGCCCGCTTGGACTACTTCCTGCATGGCGGAATTGCGAAGGAATGTTACAACGTCCTCGGCGTAGTCGCCGACATCAAGCCGCGACATGAAGCCATTGCGTCCATGCTCAAGGTACGCGATCTCGGGGCCATGCAGGTCGTGCTTGGCTGTAAAAACAGGTCTGGCTGCATTGAAGCTGTCAACGATCACGAGCCCGACTGCACCAGGCATGAGGATCACTTCGCTTAGCGCAAAATAGACCGCCCGTTCCGGCCCGGTTATAGGGCCGAGATATCGCATCCACGCATGCGCCCTGCACGCCGCCTCCACCAGGTGCTGCTCCGGCCCGTGCCCGATCCATAGCATTTGGAAATCCGGGACCGCCTGCCGAATCTCGACGCACGCCTCGACCAGGAAATCCAGCTTCTTCTCCCGGTACATTCCCCCGCAAAACAGGCCCACGGGCCCTGGCGAAAGCCTTATTGATTCACGCGCAGCAGCGATGTCCGTTGCGGTAACCGCAGCCATGGCGCTCCGGAATTCGCCGGAATCGATCGAGTTTTCAACCACCGTGATGCGTTCGCATGGGAACCCGCGCTCGGCCAGTTTCTCAGCGCTCAGGCTCGTATAGGCAAACCACCAGTCCACCCGACGGAGTAGGCGTCTCTTGACCATCTCGTTGACGGAAAAACGTTCTCGTTGCTGGAAGTTCGCGCCATGCCCCCAGAATGCCACGGGGTGCCCCCGAAGCCTGCGTTGCGCCTGGATCACGTGATTCGCCAACAGGCGATTCGCCTGTTCAAGGATGACCAGGTCGAAACCCGCCGACATGCGCACCACCGGCTGCCAGCACAGCTCCGCCCCACCGAGTGCCAGGTAGTGATTCTCGATCCAGGTGACCCAGTCTTCATGGAGCGGCACGCTTACGGGCACCGTGCCTTCGCGTTCCTGGCCGGCGACGAGCCGGAGCTCCACCGACTGGCTGTGCAATTTCTCTCGAAGCAGACGAAAAAATCCAGTGCGGTAATGGGGCAGGATCCGCTGCACTAGCAGCACCGTGCGCGTATGGTCGTTCATGAGTGAGCGCCGCCGCCCGACCCTTCCCCGTCGCGCGGACTCGTCTGGCTGCGACGCGCCATCCGCCCATAGCGATATCCCTGGACAAGCGCGCGAACGCTCGCCGCAGGGCCGAAGGGCTGCGTACTGACCATGCAACTCACCAGCCCCTTGATGAGTCGCCACTCGGATCTTCCCGCTCTGTAGTTTTTGCCGATGACATACCAATAAGCGGCGCGAATGCGGACAAACTCCGCCGCGGTTTGGAACTTCCGTCGCTCGACCTTGTGGAACACGACGAGCCCAGCGTCATAGTGCCCCTGGATCTCCCGATGAGACAGCAATCTGAGCAAGAGATCGCTCTCCTCCGCCGCCGGCCAGTCGGCGCCGGCGCCAAGACGCTCGTCGAAATAAAGTGAGTCCACCAGAAGCTTGGCGGAATCCAGGAAGATTCCGACGCTGCTCGATCTCACCAGGACATTATCCTGGCTAAGGTCGGCGTGGTCCTGCGGAAACGCGGGGTTGACCTTGCCTGGCTCCGAATACTGGCCCGACAGGATGGCATAGCCCGGGTGCGTGCGAAAAAACTCGACGACCCGCTCGAGTATGTCCGCCGCATACCAGCAATCGTCATCAGGGAACGCGACCAGGCGACCGCGTCGCAATCTGAGTCCGATGTTACGCGCGCGCGACAAGCCGGTGCCGGAATCGATAATATGCCGCACCCGCAGGTCATGCCCGAAACGAGCCACGACTTGCTCGTTCAGCTCGCGGACCGCCGCGCCGCTCTGGTCCACGATAATGACCTCGAAGTCTTGCCAGGTCTGGGCACGAAGGCTTGCCAGAAGATCATGCAACTGCTGAGCTCGGTCCCTTGTTGCGACGATCAAGCTCACCGCCACCGGCAACGACGTCTCGTTGGCTGACAAAGTAATCCCCTGTTCTCTTGCCACGCACCACTGCCACAGCAAGTAGCACGACCCATAGATGCACGGCCGCAAGGTATCCGGCCGAGCCATAAAACGTCAGCGACTCCTGCGACAATGACAGCACGGCGGTGCCGAGTAGCAGTGGAACGAAGGCCTTGGCCGCGATCCGGACAGATTCGCCGGGAGATGTCAGGCCTTGGAACATGTAAATTGCACCAGCGGCCAAGGCGCCCAAAATAACGGTTCCAACAACGAGCCCGTAGCGAGCCAGCACGTCCACATACCCATTATGCATGCCAAACACGCCGTACTGATCCTGCAACTCCACCGGATTGAAGCCACCGACGCCGATCAGCCAAGGCTGCCACGCAGTCATCACGTGATTCGCATACGCGAAGATTGCCTCGAGCCGGGTTACTCCGGAACCACGCTGTCCGGAGAGCTCGAGCAGATCGAACCGGCCCTCAAGGATAGAACTCAGGTCACCGATTCGGGCGTAGATGTCGAAATAATGGATCATGGCCAGCGCAAGCCCAAGATAAAGCAGCGCGATGCGACGGAATTTTCGATCGACGAAAAACGCTGCCATCGCCACTACCAGGAACGCGGCAAGGCCCGACCTTGAAAGAGAACCGACGACGCACGCCGCCGCCAGGATTGGCACCGCATAGCATACCCATAAGAATGACCTCGTGGAATCTCGGAGCATCGCCGCCCAGATCGCCCAGACCAAGGCCAGCGCCGCCATTTGGGCTACCGCGCCACGGAACAATCCCAGGAAGCCGAGCCCGTAGAAAATGCCGCGATCAGGATCGAGAAAATATTCCGCGGTTTCCTCAACGCCCCTGATTCGCTCGAAAACCACTAAGTCCACCGACAGGAAGTACTGACTGGCACCCAAGGTCATCAGCACGGCCATGTGGATGCAGAACAACCGCACCATATCGTTTGGTGGGCCGGCCTTGAGGTGCCGCTCGACGATCATCAGCACGACCGCCAGCACCGCCGACCTCGTGAGGAAGCTGAGCAACAGGAACGTATGGAAGGGGACATATGCAGGACTGACGATCAGGAAACTCAACGGCGCATACGCCAGGGGCAACGCCAGGATCATGAGCGCGAATAGGCCCGTGATCCTCCCGAACCTCCAGTCACCCATGAGCCACCGGCCCAGCAACAAAACAGGTGCGACGAGGTCGAGCATGAAAACGAGGCCTTCCGATCCCAACGCCCCGTAGGACCAGACCGGGGTAGTTACGAACATTGCCGCGATCAGGAAATTGAGTTCAGGGTGGACCCGCCGGTGAAATGCGAGTCCCACCGAAACCACAGCAACAACCTGGATTAATAGAGAAACATACATCGTGGCGATCTGACCGGCCTGTACTAATCTGCCCTTACGGAAGGGGCCTTGTCGTCCTTTGAAACGCAAGATCTCGCAACAGATATAACTTCCCAAGGATGTTCAGAAATATCTGCACTGCAATCGCCAAGCCAAATCCAATCAAACCGAGGGATGTCACTGCCATCGCCAGCACCATCATGAATGCAACATTAGAGGCAATCGTGACGAAAAACACGCCGCGTTGCCTGTGCAACGCATAACAGAAAGTGTGCGTCGAAATAAACACAAGCCCGAAGATCGTGGCAAGCATGACCAGCACAAATGTCATCCTGGCAGACGGAGGCCACGCGGAGCCGGTAATGAAGCCCAGGAGAGAATCTTGGAAGATCAGAACGGGGAAAAGCAAAAGGGCACAGACCAAGAAGATCCTCCATCCGAGGCCGACTGCAAGCGATGTCGCGCTGGCTATGTCTCTTCGCGCCACCAATTTGTACAGGACAGGTGACACCGAATGCCTCACAGGGTCAGCGACAAGACCGAAGACCCCGACAACGCGCCTGATCACCGCTAGGTATCCGGCGTCTACCGTACCCAGCAACATGCCCGCAGCAACTTTGTCCAGATGCTGTACCGGCGTATCTACAACCCTTGTAATGCACAACACGGCTGCAAATCTGATTTCCTCTGTTGCAGAGCCGGGGCTCGGCCCCGCCCGTGCCGCCTTAGCGAGGGTCACATGCTCGAGGTATCCCACGCGGATGAGTTCCGCCCCGGCATAGGCCATGAGCACAACGAGCAATTGATCACCTTCGCTCAGCCATCCGAGGACGAGGATCACTAGCCGGGAACATTGCGCTATGACAGGCGCGAGGACAGTCGGCGCAAACAGGTTCTTGGCCCGCAGAAAACCAATGTGCGAACTGGTATTGGCGACGATCAACGAAGCGGCGCCGACCAAGGCGATGCCTACGTTGTCATTTATGCCGAGGCCCTCACTCGCTAGAACAATGAGCCCAATACTTGCGCCTAACGCCAGAATAGACAGTCCATACTCCAGTACTCTCCAGCGCCTGAAAACTGCCGGTAGCGACTCTACTGGCCCTCTTTCGACGGCACCGAATTTTTGAATGATCTCCCAAGCTGGGGGCACCAAAGCCGCGGACATTACTGCCGCCAGGGCCTGTCCGATGACCAAGGCGCCATATCCCTCGAGCCCAATCATGCGAATTGTCAGCGGTACGGATGCCAGGGCGAGCGCAGACGTCAGCAGCGACCCGGCTGACATCAATCGGACATTCCTGTAAATGCTCTTCAGCAATCGGGTCAGCTTGGTCGTCGGACTAGCGACCGCATCGCACGAGGTAGCTTGAAAAGAACCCGCTTCCAGCGCGGCTCCACTGTCTTCCAAGAGTCCGCATAATGATGAACTGCGTAGCTACCGCGGTAGTCCACCGATTGGTCTGAGCGGGTCCAATAGTTGAACGGGAAAAAATAACGTGTCGGGAACAATGTGAAGTCTTGTGAAAAGCCGTGCGTCAACAATACGTGGGTTAGGAAGACCGGTCCGGTTTCCACGTTAACCGGGGCAAGGCCAAGCCTTGTTGGGAAACTCTCGATGACCTGTCGCATCACTTCCGAGCCTTGCACACATCCCAGGATGGAGTTGGTGATGCATCTTCCGTCCTCGGAGCACGCGAAAGCGGTCACGTCCTCTAGAATTCGGTCAATGGATTGCAAACATTCGAAATCCACATCTACATAGACGCCACCATGACGGTGCAATATCTCTATCCGCAGCAGGTCGGCCATCTGGGCATAATGCTGCGCCTGATGCAGCAGGTTCGCACAGCGGGGTTCAAAGTCGAGGTTCTCGAGATTCCAGAGCCGATACTCCCAGTCCGGATGCCTTTCGAGCCAGGTGTCTCGATAACGGGCAAATTCGGGGGGAAGATCGGGCTTGTCCGCGTTGATCCAGATCTGGTGCAGGATTTTCGGGATCAACACGATACACGTCCTAGATCGCGCCGTTTCCCGTCGCCTTGTCGAGGCGCGGGCATACGTTCGCAAGGAAATCCCGGTAGGTATCTCGCAGCCCCTGCGTCAGGGCAATCTTGGTCCGCCACCCGAGGGCGTTGATTCGGCTGCTATCCATCAACTTGCGTGGTGCACCGTCCGGCTTCGTGTCGTCGAACACGAGCCGTCCCTGGAACTCCACCACGTCCGCAATGGACCGCGCGAGCTCGGCGATCGATAAGTCCGACCCGCAACCGACGTTGATGTGGCTGAGCATCGGCTGTGTCTGCGAGCGATACGTCGTCGCCGGAAGGTTCATGACGAACAGGCTTGCCGCCGCCAGATCATCGACATGTAGAAACTCTCGTCGCGGGGCGCCGGTGCCCCAGATGACGACCTCCTGTGCATTTCCGATCTTGGCCTCATGGAAACGACGTATCAGGCCCGGAATGACATGGCTGTTCTCGCGGTGATAGTTATCACCAGGGCCATAAAGATTGGTAGGCATGACGCTACGATAGTCCACGCCATGGCTGTCACCATACTGCCGGTTATAGCTCTCGCAGAGCTTTATGCCGGCAATCTTCGCGATGGCATAGGGTTCATTCGTTGGCTCCAGCCTGCCCGTCAGCAGGGCGTCCTCGCGCATTGGCTGGGTCGCGAGTTTCGGATAAATGCAGCTGGAACCGAGGAAAAGCAGTTTCCTCACGCCAGACCTGAATGCCGCGTCAATGACATTCATCTGGATCATCAGGTTCTCGGCGATGAAATCAGCCGGATAGGTATTGTTGGCGTGGATACCGCCCACCTTGGCTGCCGCCAGGTACACCTCGTCCGGTCGGCAGTGGTCAAAGAACGCGCGAACATCTGCCTGGTGAGTCAAGTCGAGCTCCGCACGGGTGCGAGTCAAGATCTTTTCCGCTGAATGCCCTTGGGCGAGCAACTGGCGGACGATAGCCGAACCAACCATTCCCCGGTGCCCTGCCACATAGATAGTTGCTTCGCGCGTCATGGACTATTCGTGGTAGTCGTAAGATGAGTAGCCATGCCTTGTTACGAGCTCGTCGCGCTCGGCCGATTTGAGATCCTCCCGCGCCATCTCGGCGACCAGCTCCGCAAAGCTCGTCCGCGGGGTCCAGCCGAGCTTGTCCCTCGCCTTCGACGGATCACCAAGCAAGGTCTCGACTTCGGTCGGCCGAAAATAGCGGGGATCGACTCGCACCACTACTTTCCCGCTTGAAAGCCCGACTTCATCGGTTCCAGCACCGTTCCAGGCGATATCCATTCCCAGCTCGCTGGCCGCAGCATTCACGAAATCCCGTACGCTGTACTGCACGCCGGTGGCGATCACAAAATCCTCCGGCTCCTCCTGCTGCAACATGAGCCACTGCATCTCGACATAGTCCCTTGCGTGACCCCAGTCACGCCTGGCGTCCAGGTTGCCAAGGTACAAGCAATCCTGGAGGCCGAGCTTTATACGCGCCAGCGCACGAGTGATCTTTCGGGTCACGAACGTCTCGCCGCGCACCGGCGACTCATGGTTGAACAGGATTCCGTTACATGCATACATTCCATATGCTTCACGGTAGTTGACCGTAATCCAGTACGCGTAGAGCTTGGCGACCGCATACGGGCTGCGAGGGTAAAACGGCGTGGTTTCTGTCTGTGGCGATTCCCGGACGAGGCCATAAAGTTCAGACGTTGATGCCTGATAGAAACGCGCCGTCTTCTCGAGGCCTGCGATGCGAATTGCTTCAAGCAGGCGCAACGCCCCGATAGCGTCGGCGTTTGCCGTGTACTCCGGTTGCTCGAAGCTCACAGCAACATGACTCTGCGCGGCGAGGTTATAGACCTCCTCCGGTTGCACCTGCTGGATAATCCGGATGAGGTTTGAACTGTCGGTCAGGTCGCCGTGGTGAAGGATGAGGCGGCGACCTTCTTCATGAGGATCCTGGTACAAGTGATCAATACGATCCGTATTGAACAACGAGCTGCGCCGCTTTACTCCGTGTACCTCGTAGCCTTTCTCAAGCAGAAACTCAGCGAGATATGCGCCGTCTTGGCCAGTAATTCCAGTGATGAGGGCTTTCTTCATGCTTGCTGTTCCATAGTGTGAGAATCCAGAGATTTGGCGTACACGCAAGCGAGAAAATTCGCCGTTTTCTGGCCGCGACCATGCTAATCGCGCAGGGACTCTGGTTTCGTCCGAATTGCATGCGCAAGGAAGATGCCGATAACTGCCAGCATGCCGCCGAGCATCGTACCGGCGACCGCGAGAACGGGTCGATTCGGGCGAACACGCCGCTTTGGCGTAGCTGGGCTATCAATGACGCGGAACGCAAATTCTTCGTTACCACGCGCGAGCATCAGCTTCTGCAACTCACTCTCGAGTAATCGCCCGATCGACTGCTGCAGAGTGACCACACCCGTCTTTGCCAGTTCGGACTGCAGATACGAAACGTTAGCTTCAGCTTCGCGCAGCGCACGCTCACGCAGGCGTGAATTCAACCTCTGTACGATCGCATCGGCCCAGGTAGTGGCGGCGTCAGGATCCGTCCACTCTATTGCCAACGTCACGAAGTTTGTTTTTCTGTCTTGGCTAACCTTCAAGACATTGTCGTGGAAAAATTTAACCGCGTCCCGAATTTCCGGCCACTCCTCCGGATCATCGCCCAGCCAGCGCCCCCGGGGGGCATCCCATTTGTCGGCAAACAATACCGGCAACAAGTCGAATTCATCGATGAACGCGCGAGCAAACTCCCGGGATCCCAAAACTGCCAATGCTTCGGCGCTATCGCCACCGCCGACACTGACGCCCGCCAATGCGACTAAGCTGCCGAGCTGCCCGCCAAGGGGCAACGTCGATTTTTCCTCCGCGGGCGCCAACAGCGCTTCAGACCGATACCACTCAGTAGCGGTTAACGCATAGCCCACAGATCCAAGCGCAAACAAAGCGGTTACCGAGATGACGATCCACTTACCGCGCCACAGAATATTCCACAGGTCTCTCAGGCTCATCTCACTATGGATGGTCCTGCCAGAGGAATACTCTGGCAAGACATATACCATCCGTTCGGCTTGAAGCTCGTCGACCGGCTTCACTTGCGATGCGTTGTCCATCGAGGAATTACTCATGAGAGCACTAGCCGACTAGAACGAATTCACCGCCGCTACCGCGACAGCCAGGTTGAAGATAATGCCCGTCACGGCAGACCAGAGTGGCAGTGGCCGCATCCTCTCGATGTCCGTCGGCACGACGATGGTGTCGCCCGGCCGCACCTGTGCATCGGAGGACCGGAACCACCTGCGGGAACCGCCGGCGGTGATCTGGCCGTTGGCGCGCACGATGTAGATGCGGCTCTCGTCGGCCCGCCGGGTCGTGCCGCCGCTCAGGTTGATGTAGTCATCCCGCCCGAGGCTGGCGTCGAACAGCAGCGACGTGGCGCTCTGCACCTCGCCGAGCACGGTGACGGTCTGCATCGGCCCCGGCACCATGAGCACGTCCCCGTCTTCCAGCAGGATGTCTTCGGGGGAGCCGGGCTTCTGCTTGATCACCCGCGCAAAATCCATGGCCAGCCGCCCGACCGGGGTCGCGGTGCCGAGCTGGCCGAGCAAGCCCTGGCCCGTGGCAAGTGCCTGGGCACTCTGGGTGTTGCTGCCCGCCTGGGCCCCCTCGAGCGCCAGCGCGGCCAGGTCCGCCTCGAGTCGCCGGGAGAGTTCACGCAACTGCTGCGCCTCTCGTTGCCGCAGTTCCACGCGGGTGAACACGGCGCCATTGACGAACGCCCGGTCCGTCAGCCCGCCGGCGCGCTCGAGCACCGACAAGAGCGTCTCGCCCTTGCGGATCGGGTACGTCCCCGGGAAGCGCACCTCGCCCTTGAACGTCACGGATTCCTGCTCGCTCCAGTTGGTGACTTCCTTGATGTTGAGAAAATCGTAAGGGCGCAGCAGGAGATCCGCAGATGCGTCTCCCGCGCGCACCGCCGCCAGGTCGATGGGCACGAGATCGGCTTCGCGGTAGTCCCCGTTGACGACCTCATAGCGGGTCACCTCGGCCTGGATGATATATGCGCTCTCCGCCAGGCTGCCGCCGGCCCGCAGCAGGTCGCTGACGCGCATCTCCGGCTCGAGGGGATACAAGCCCGGCGCCCGCACCCGCCCGTCGATGCGCACGACCGGCGCGTGGGTGTCGTAGTTCGCCTGCACCCGCAGCTCATTGAGCAGTTTCTCGACGACGAGCTGCCGATCGGAATCGAGCCTCGCCTTGAACTGGGCCTGGCGCTCGGCTTCGTCCGCCTCGTCCAGTATCTCCCGCTCTTCCGGCAGCAGCTTCCAACCCTCGTCGCCCGACAGGATCCAGCGCTCGCCGGCCGGCCGGGTCTCCGTGCGCTCGCCGGCCAGCTGAGTCTCCATGCCTTCGCCAGGTGCGAGCACTGCACCGGTCCCCGCAACCCTGCCGCTGTCAGGTGACGGCACCAGCAGGCTCTCCGGCAACGCCACCCTACGATCTTCCGCAGCCGAATCTCCGGGGCGGCCGCTCATCCCCGGCTTGAGCCCTTCCGGTTGCAATATCGGCACCCGGTTGAACACCGTGACCTTGTCCCGCGGCTGCAACTCGATATCCGCCTCGGAACCGGGCGCCCGCAGCGCCTGCTCGAGATCCGCCGATACGGCGACGATGCGGCGGCTCGGCGACAGTTCGCGCCGCACCAGGATGTAGTTCGCGTCGGCCAGGGGCTTGAGCCGATCGAGGGAAGGAATCAGGTCGCTGATGCGCATCCCGGGCCGGTGCTGCACCTTGGTGGGCCGATAGACGTGCCCCACGAGTTCCACGGAATTGTCCACGCGGTCCAGCACCGCTGGCACGTTCAACAGGTCGCCGCCGCGCACCCGGAGCGCTCGCCCGTCGGCGCTCTTCAGGTTCAGGTCCTTGACGATGCGGTCCTGGTCGTCGCTGATCCGTGACAGGCTGGCGCCCTGCGGGTAGGCCGAGGCGGTGAGGCCGCCGGCGAGACTCACCAGGTCCCCGGCCGACGCCGGGCCCTTGAGCTCATAAACACCCGGCCGGCGCACTTCACCGTCGACGCCGACCTGGGGATTCACCGGCGGAATGAAAATCACGTCGCCCGGCGACAGTCGCACGTCGGCGCGTGTATCGCCCCTGAGCAGGAGGTCGTAAAGGTCCAGCGTCGTGACCAGCTCGCCGTTGCGCTTCAGCTGGATGTTGCGCAGCGAGCCGATGGGCTTGATGCCCCCGCTGGCAAACAAGGCATTGGTGATGGTCGACAGGCTGCTCACGGTATACGAACCCGGCCGCGCGGCCTCGCCCATCACGAACACGCGGATGGAGCGCAATTCACCCAGCGTGACGCTGGCGTTCACGCCGATCATCTGCTGGCTCACGCGCTCGCGGATGAGCTCCCGCACTTCCTGGAAGGTCAGGCCGGTCACGCTGACCGGGCCGAGCCGCGGGAAGGTGATGTTCCCGTCGCGATTGACGACCAGTTCGTACGTGCCCGTCTCGTTGCCGAACAGCTGCACGTTGACCACGTCGCCGGGCCCGAGCACGTAGTCCACGGGCACCGGAATATCCGTGACCGGCGCGAAGGTGCTCGGGACGTCGCTGAACAGGTCGTAGCCGAACAGCGGCAGGCCCGTCGCCTCGTCGATGATGGGTTCCCGTTCGAATCGCTCGCGCGGCTCGCGTCCGTCGAGCTGCTGGCCGTTGCGGTCCTGGCCGCTCCCGGACGCGCGGCTGCCCGGCACTTGCTGCGATCGGTCGGCACGCTGCGCCGGGCGCTGCACGCCGTATTCCCGCATCAGCCGCTCCTGCTCAGCGGGCGGCAGCTGCCGGAACAGTTCCATTTGCGCAGCGGTCGGCGACTGCGCGAAGGCCTGGCCCGACATGACGGCCGACATCAA
Source organism: Gammaproteobacteria bacterium (assembly GCA_047921395.1). Classification (GTDB taxonomy): domain Bacteria; phylum Pseudomonadota; class Gammaproteobacteria; order Steroidobacterales; family XN24; genus XN24. Next base: position 19,194 of record JBLRWH010000008.1, on the reverse strand, counting down.
CAGCAGCAGGGTCAAAGCCAGGTATCGAACTCTAGTCATGATGCCTCATCGCGCCGAACCCGCCAGGGACCATGCTCACAGCCCGGAATAATCCCACGTCCACTGCAGGAATCCCTGCACGTCCGTCTCGCTGTCGCCGGTCACCTGGTTGTCGGCGTACTGTACGCCGAGGCCGATGCTGAGAGTACCCAGCTTCATCGACTCGTACTGGATCGGGCGGCGGTGGCTCAGCTGGGCGGCGAAGAACTCCAGTTCCTCCGGCGAGATCGTGTGGAGTGCCTTGCGGCCCGTGCCGTTGCCCTCCTCGTTGATCGTGCCGTAGCGCAGCAGTCCCTTCCAGGTCCGCTCGCGGGCATCGCTCAGCGTGAGACCCACCGAGAGCACCTCGCTGTCGCCGTCGACGCCCGCGCCGAGCGCGCGGCCCTCGAAGCGGTAACCCGACTGGTAGACCGAGTGGTTGTATGCCGTGCCGAAGCCGGGCTCGCTCGTCCAGAAATCGATGGCGGTGTTCGTGTACTCGAGGTGCGCCCGCCACTGGCCGCTGAACAGCCGCGTGTCGAGCGTGCCCCAGGTCTCGCCACCGACCTGCCCGAAATAGCGCGACGGGAATCCGCCCGCCTCGTCCTCGGCCGTGGCCTGGGCGTAGATCGCCCACGGACCGTTGGTGAACGGCGACTGCCAGCGGAAATCGATCGCCGCGAGCTGGTTGCCCGGCTCGTTCTCCTCGGTGATACCGCTGTCGCCGACGTTGTCGTTGCCCAGCACCAGGTCCTTGACCGTACCGGCGCTGCACGGCCGCCCCTGCCCGCACCACTGCGCCGTGCGCGCCAGGCCGATCTCCAGGTCGTTGAGCGGCCGGAAACTGAAGCGGAACGCCATCAGGCGCGCGTCCGGCACCTCGCGATTGCTCTCGAGGAAGCCCCAGTAATAGGAATAGGTCCACGGCCCCAGCCAGGACAGCCATCGGCTCTCGAAAGGCTTCGCGACGTTGCGCTCGATGCCGAGGCCCGGCACCGGGCGCGCATTCGACGACAGGATCAGCGTGTCGTCGTGCGACGGACCCCACCAGCGATCCAGCGCGCCGGCGTGCACGATGTGGTTGCCAATCACCGCCGCGAGATAAGAACCATCGCCGCGCCACTCCTGGTCGCCCGGCAGCGGATCGGACGCGAAGCTGACCTGCACGCGCACCGCGAAGCGGTCGCCGAGCCATGACACCCCGGCGCGGATCTCGCCCTCCTCCCGCGGCGTGTCCTCGAAGGTGCGCGTCCAGAACGAATCGCTGCGCGCGGAGACCTTCGCGTTCGGCTGCAGGCCACGCAGCCCACGGACGACGTCGAGCCGCCGCTGCACGCGCGCCCGCGCCTCCAGCACCGCCGGCGACAGCGTCTCAGGCGCGGGGCCGCCGGCCAGGTCGGCGGCGATGGTCGCCCACGGAATGGGCCAGGTATTCACGGGGGACTTGATGACGCCGGCGTCGGCGAGCAGCTGGACGTCGTGCCGCAGCGCGAGATCGCCCGGCCGGGCCCACGGGTCGGCGTGCAATGGCGTCGCCGCAAGGGCCAGGATGATGGCGCTCGCAGCGAGAATGAGTCGTTTGATTTCAGACATTTGCATGGCGCCGGGGTCCGTCCATGGGCGCTGCTGCTCCCCGCTGTGGCTCCGGGGATGATATGGGCTGTCGGGGGCGTCGGCAAGCTGAACGGCGGAAGAGGGCTCGCGCGGAGGCGCAGAGAGGCAGAGGCGCGGAGAGGAATTTAATCTGGCCGTCGTTGAATGGGCGCAGTCATTCGGAGGCGAGGGCTGGGCTTCATGCTTGATCCCGGAACCCCATATATAGGATCTTTGCGGCTCTGCTCCTCTGCGCCGCTGCGCGAGCACTCTTCTGAGATGGAGAGGTCGTCGATGTCACGGCGCACGACTACCGGAGGAAGTGAAATGAAGGATTACCGCAAGGCCATCCCACGCGCCAAGGTTTCGGTCGGCGAATCGGTGCGCATCATGCGGGAGTTCCAGGAGCTCAGCCAGAACGAGCTCGCCGCGCTCACCGGCATCCCGCAGTCGACCCTCTCGGCCATCGAATGTGACCGGGTGAACCTCGGCGTGGAAAGGGCGAAAGTCCTGGCCAGGGCGCTGCGTTGCCACCCCGCGGTGCTCGTGTTCCCCGGCTGGGACGTTGAACACGAGTCGGCGGCGTAGCCTGGGAAGAGAATACGGCTCGCGCGGAGGCGCAGAGAGGCAGAGACGCGGAGAAGACAACAGAAAATGGGGGCGGCCGGGCGGGCGTGGTCGAACGGAGGCTGGGGATACTCACTGGGCTGGGACCCTGATATTTCAGTTCTCTGCGGCTCTGCTCCTTTGCGCCTTTACGCGAGCCTTTGGGGGGCTTGGCGTCGGGAAGAGAATACGGCTCGCGCGGAGAAGACAACAGAAAATGGGGGGCGGCCGGGCGGGCGTGGTCGAACGGGGGCTGGGGATCATGACTGGTCCGACGCCCCAAATATCAGTGCTCTGCGCCCTTACGCGAGCCTTTGGGGCGCTAGGACAGCTTGCTCGATACGAGTCGATTGATGCTCACTCCGGATTCGGCCGCCTTGATAGCCAACATTCGATGAACTTCCGGTGGCACCCGAACCATAAACTTCCCGCTGTACGGGCGAGTTGAGATCGGTTCAGGCACAGGTTCCTTGGCTCGCCTCAAATCTGCCACGGTTTCTTTCACGAGTTGACGAATTCCAGTCAGCGCCCGTTCCGGCGTATTCTCCAGCCAGCTAAGGCTGGGCAGTTCCGCGCAGAGGCCCACGTATTCCGAATCATCCTCGGACCAGGTTACACGGTACGTATACCGATCTACTTCCTTAACCATCATTTTCTCTCAAGTCGTTCCACGGCCAGCAAGACCTGTCTTACCTGGTAGGCCTTAGCCTTACCGCCGGATTCCTGGACATTCACTCTCGGATCGCCCGGCCAAGGGGTCCTGTACACGCGGTGGCTGGTTCCGCGCTTCCGAGGCTTCCCGAAATAGTGCTCGCAGACTTTGCAGTTCGTTAATGCCGATGTCGGTGGTGCGGCGTCTAACAAAGGTCTCTGCGGCTCTGCTCCTCTGCGCCTTTACGCGAGCCCTTTAGGCGTTTCCGCCGTGAAGGGAACGCGGCTCGCGCGGGGACGATAGCGTGAGCGGCGTTCGTTGACGGCGACCAGCGGATTGCGCGTGCGGAGCGCCGGGTAACGCGAAAAATCGCGGTCGGCGGTCCACAGCTCGCTGACGCCGTGGCGCAGGCAACATGCGGCGATGCGGGCGTCGTGCACAGCGCCGCCAGCGATGCGGCCGGCGTCGATCAGCGCGACCAAGGTCCGCCAATGCTCGCCATCCTCGGTGAGCACGACCAGGTTTTCGCAGGCCAGCAAGGCCTTGACCTGCGCCAGGGCGACGTCGGTCGGCGTGGGTTCGACGAACAGGCCGCGGCGGGTGACGGTGCCGTAGAACTCGTGCAGGCAATGCATCGGGATCGCCCATGCGGCGCGATCGGCGGCGAGTGTCTCGAGGCGGGCGCGCGCCGCGTCATGCCAGGGCAGGTCCGCCCGGTGCGCGTAGACGAGAATGTTGGTGTCGACGGCGATCATCCGGCCGGCTCGTCGGGCAGCGGCCGCTCGTTCACCTCGTCGAGAATCTCGCTCCAGGACTTATCGCGATACTGCGGCTGCATTCCGCCGCGCCCCCAGGGCTGGATCGCCAGGCCCGGGCGCGGCCGGGCGCTGGACTCGAGGCTGTTGAGGTAGAGCCGGAGCGCATCCTCGACCACGGCACGCAGGGTCCGTCCCTCGTGCATGGCGTGCTCCTTGGCCCGCTCGAGGACGCCGTCGCTGAGATCGAGTGTCGTCTTCATATGGCTCGCCGTATTTCGTAAGCCATACTCCCATATCTTTTTGGGGACGGCAACGCGGGAAGAGAAGAAGGCTCGCGCGGAGGCGCAGAGAGGCAGAGACGCGGAGAAGAGAGATGAAAATGCGTGAAGTAGCGTGGCCGAACGGGGCCGATAAGGGTCATGCCCAGCCCGGGAACCCTGCATATCAAGTCTCTGCGGCTCTGCTTCTCTGCGCCTTTACGCGAGCCCTTGAGGCGTTTCCGCCGTGAAGCCAATGCGGCTCGCGCGTGGGCCCTCTTTTCCACGGGGGCCCATTGTCATGACATTGTCCGGACGATATGATCGGGCCCATGGACAACGAGATGCCCGCGCCGGTCGGCAAGGCGCCCAAGTCAGAGCGCATCGATGTGCGCGCGACGCCGCCCGTGAAGCGGCTGCTGCAGGAGGCCGCGCGGGCGGCGCACAAGAATGTCAGCGAGTTCCTGCTGGACGCGGGGATCGTGGCCGCGAACCAGGCCCTGGCAGACCGGCTGCGTTTCGAACTCGCCGCCGAGCAATGGGCCGAGTTCCAGGCTGCGCTGGATCGTCCTGTCAAACCGAAGCCCAGGCTCAGCAAGCTGTTGAACGACCCCGGGCTGGATGAGTGAGCCGGGGGGCGTACGACCCGATCCGCAAGCTGGCCGCGGTTGACGACGTCGCGGCATTCGATTGCGGCCAGCCGGCGCTCAACCAGTTCCTGCAGCGCTTCGCCCTCACCAGCCATCAGGCCAACAGCGCGCAGAGCTACGTGATCTGCCGGGATGGCGCCGTGGCTGGTTTCTACAGCCTTGCCGTCGGCAGCGTTGCGCCGGCCGACGCCGCCCCCAGGGTCCGGAAGGGGCTGGCGCGCCACGCGGTGCCGGTCATGATCCTGACCCGGCTCGCCGTCGACCTGCAGCACCAGGGCGCCGGCGTGGGTCGCGCACTGCTCAGGGACGCCCTGCTGCGCACCCTCCAGGCAGCCGACATCGCCGGCATTCGCGCCCTGCTGGTCCACGCCAAGGACGATGCGGCACGTCGCTGGTACCTTGGCTGGGAGTTCGAGCCCAGCGAAACCGACCCGTTCCACCTGTTCCTGTTGATGAAGGACCTCAAGGCGGCGGCGGGACGCTGACGGGAACAAAATACGGCTCGCGCGGAGGCGCAGAGAGGCAGAGACGCGGAGAAGACAGAACAGTATAGGGTGGGTTGGACAGGCGTGATCGGCCGGCAGCCAGGGCTCCTCCCCGATCCGGGAACCCCATATCCAAAGTCTCTGCGGCTCTGCTCCTTTGCGCCTTTACGCGAGCCTTTGGGGTGCTTGGTGCCGGGAAGAGAATGAGGCTCGCGCGGAGACGCAGAGAGGCAGAGGCGCGGAGAAGACAGAACAGTATAGGGTGGGTTGGACAGGCGTGATCGGCCGGAAGCCAGGGATCATGCCCGAGTTCGGACACCTCCATATCAAATCTCTGCGGCCCTGCTCCTCTGCGCCTCTGCGCGAGCCTTTTAGGCGTTTCCGCCGTGAAGGCAGTGCGGCGAGTCAGGACAGCCAGTTTTCCACAGCCAAACCGGGCACGCGCCGGAATTCGGCCTCGTCGGCCGTGACGACGGCCAGGCTGAGGGACCTGGCATGTGCCGCGATCAGCAGATCGTTCGGACCGATCGGGGTGCCGCGCTGCGCCAGGTGTGCCCGCAGGCGCGCATAGTGGCGGTCGGCCGGGGCTTCCAGCGGCAACACGGGCAGGGCAGAAAGGATGGCGTCGACCCGTCGCCGCAGGCGCGCGGAGCCGCTCTTCGCGGCGCCGAAACGCAGCTCGCAGCTCACGACGATGCTCGTGCACACCGCGTGCTCGCCGACGGCGGCGAGCCGCTGGGCCACATCGCCGGCCGGCCGGCGTATGAGTTCCGAGAGCATGTTCGTGTCGAGCAGGTAGCGCGGCGCCGTCACAGCTCCACCTCGTCCAGCGGCTCAAGATCGGAATCCACGTCGGGAAACACGTCGTCGATCGGGTCCCAGCCGCGCAGCAGCGCCAGCAGGCGGCCTGTGCGTACGGGTTCGATGATGAGGGTGTCGCCTTCCTTGCGAATCACCGCCTCGTCGCCCTCGAGCTCGAGCTCGCGCGGAATCCGGATGGCCTGGTTCCGGCCATTGCGGAACAGGCTCACCCTGCGCTCGTCACCCGGTGGTGAGGTTGTTTTCACGGTGGCGCCCTTCTTTGGCATAGGCCTAAGCATATGGCTTCGCTCCGATGGTGTCCAGCGCTTGGAAGAGGGCTCGCGCGGAGGCGCAGAGAGGCAGAGACGCGGAGAAGACACAACAATATAGGGTGGGCTGGACAGGCGTGATCGGCCTGAAGCCAGGGCTCATCCCCGATCCGGGAACCCCATAGACAAAGTCTCTGCGGCTCTGCTCCTCTGCGCCTCTGCGCGAGACCTCTTCTCTTCCGCGCGACCGACCTCAGCCGGCGTCGCGGAGCCGACCTTCGACGTACTTGTGGAGAATGCTCGCGATCAGGGTCTGATACGGAATGCCTTCCTCGAGCGCACGTTTTTGCAAGCCGCGCAGATCCTTCGACGAGAGCCGGATATTGATCCGGGCGTCCTTGCGGAACGCCGCCTCCGCGTACGACTGATGTTTCTGCAGTAGCTTCCCGGCGCCTTTGGTGCGCTTCAATTTCCCCGCGTCGAAGGCCTCCAGGATCTCTTTCTCTTCCGGGTTCAGTTTATTCGTCATCAGTCACTCCGTAATGGCGGGTCGCCCTCCTGCTCGGGATGATCGTCTTGAGGAAAACTTCCTGGTCAGTTTCGACAAACGGGACCAGGTAAACGTAGCCCTCAATCGCCACGACATAGATTCTCTGGCCGGGATAGCGCGCCTGGTTCGGGTGATCGAGAATGTCGAGCGCGTCGCCGGCCTCGAGATGAAACAGGACGTCCTCGAACGACACGCCCCGCTCTTTCTTGAGGCGCGCGTTCTTGGCCGGGTTCCACCCAAATATTTTCACTCGCCCGAACATATCACATTGTGTGCCTTTTGTGCTCAATGCTTCCGAAGAAAAGAGGCTCGCGCGGAGGCGCAGAGAGGCAGAGACGCGGAGAAGACACAACAATACAGGGTGGGCTGGACAGGCGTGATCGGCCTGAAGCCAGGGCTCATCCCCGATCCGGGAACCCCATAGACAAAGTCTCTGCGGCTCTGCTCCTCTGCGCCTCTGCGCGAGCCCTCTTCTCTTCCGCGCGAGCCGTTCAAATGCCGTTCGCACAGCGATAGATGCCGGACTTCATGAGCGGCGCGCCGAAGTTGAGCAGGTAGCCGAGCTTGCAGCCGGACAGCCGCAGGTAGGTCTGCACCTGCTTGCGGTGCGCCGGCATGACGCGGTCGACCGACTTCAGTTCGACGATGACCTTGCGCTCGACCAGCAGGTCGGCGCGGAACCCTTCCTTGAAGAGCTGGCCGTCATAAGAGATCGGCACCGACGCCTGCCGCTCGACATGCAGGCCGCGCTTGCGGAGCTCCGCCACCAGGATCGCCTCATAGACCGACTCGAGCAGCCCGGGACCGGTCCGGCGATGAATCGCAACCGCGGCGTCGACGATGATGGTACCGGCTTCGTTTTCGGTCATGGCGTGACCATGACGCTACCAGCTTCTGCCGCCGGCGGGACCGTTGCCTATCTCGGCCGGACGCGAAGAAATGCGCTTGAAGAGGGCTCGCGCGGAGGCGCAGAGAGGCAGAGGCGCAGAGAGGATCTATAGATAATGGCTGGGGGTGGTGTGGCCGACCGGAGGCTGCCGATTATGCCCAACGAGAGAACCCTATTTAACGAGTCTCTGCGGCTCTGCTCCTCTGCGCCTTTACGCGAGCCTCTGAGGCGCTTCCGCCACGAAAAGTGTGCGGCTCGCGCGGAGGAGACAGAAAACCATGGCGTGGCTTGGGCGACCGCGGCAGGCGACGGGCTTGGGGCCCTGCCCGATTCCGGCAACCCCTATATCCAGCCTCTGCGACTCTGCTCCTCTGCGCCTCTGCGCGAAAACTCTTCTCTTCTGCGCGGGTCAGTGGAGCTTGAGGTGCGGCCGGATCATGCGGTTCAGCGTCTTGAGCAGCACCATCAGCATGCCGCGCACCGGGCCGTAGAGTTCCAGCAGGTGGCGGCGATAGAGCGACAGATATGTCAGCCGCGCGATGCGGCCCTCCACCATGATGCCGCCGCCGAGGAAGCCGAACAGGTTGCCGACGGTGTGGAACTTCGACAGGTTCACCAGCGAGCCGAGGTCCTTGTAGACGTAGTGCTTCTCGGGCTCGAGGCCGCGCATCATCGACATGATGTTGTCGGCGGCCATGTGGCCCATCTGCCGGGCGGCCTGGCCGCGGGGCGGGACCCAGCTGCCGTCGGGCTGCGGGCAGGCGCAGCAGTCGCCGATGGCGAAGATCGCGTCGTCGCGCGTGGTCTGGGCGGTGGGGCGCACGACGAGCTGCTTGAGGTGATTGGTCTCGAGCCCGCCGATGTTCTCGAGGAAGTCCGGGCCGCGGATTCCGGCGGACCAGATGACGATGTCGGCCGCGACGAAGTAGCCGCCCTGGAAGGTGATGCCGCGGTCGGTGACTTCGACGACGCGCGTGTTGGTGAGCACCTGTACGCCGATCTTCTCGAGCTCGCGCGCCACGGATTGCGAGATCTCGACCCTCCCGACCTTGGGCAGGATGCGCTTGTCGGCCTCGATCAGGGTGACGTCGAGCAGCGACGTATCGATCTTGTAGCCGTAGCCGCGCAACTGGTCGACGGCGTGGTGCATCTCGGCGGCCATCTCGGTGCCGGTGGCGCCGGCGCCGACGATCGCGACCTTGATCTTTTCCTTGAGCTGCTCGTGGCTCGCGTAGCGCAGGAAGCGGTTCAGGAGGATCTTGCGGATGCCCATGGCCTGTGCGGTGTTGTCGAGGAACAGGCAGCGGCGCTTGACGCCCGGGATGCCGAAGTCGTTGGCGATGCTGCCGATGGCGACGATGAGGTAGTCGAAGTCGATGCGGCGCGCCGGCAGCAGTTCGACCTGGCCGTCGTGGATCGGCGCGAGCACGACCTGGCGGCGGGTGCGGTCGATGTCGACGAGGCTGCCCTGCTGGAAGTGGTAGCCGTTGGCGGCCGCGTGGCCCCGGTAGCTGATGGCGTCGATGCCGACGTCGAGCGCGCCGGTGGCGACCTCGTGCAGCAGCGGCTTCCACACGTGGCTCTCGGCGCAGTCGATGAGCGTCACGTGGGCGCGCTTGCGCTTGCCGAGCTTGCGGCCGAGCCGGGTGGCCGCGCCCATGCCGCCTGCTCCGCCGCCGACGATGACGATCTTTTCCATGGGTCGGCCTCGCGTGGAAGACGACCCATTCTACCGCAGTGCAGCATCGCGGGGTTGTGCCGGAGAAGATTTTCGCGCAGAGGCGCAGAGGAGCGGAGATATTAAGAGGGTTTATACAATAATTAATTATTGAATTTTAACAATAATATGTTTATTGTTATTTGGGTGTGAATATTGTTATTTGCCAGTTATTTAAGGGTATTTAATAAGCCATGTCGCAAAAATTGAAAGAACTGCGTGCAAAAGAGGCGCAAATGGCCAGGCTCAGGGAGGAGTTGAAGGCGCTGGAGAACGACAAGGAGTTGAAGTCGGATCTGAAGCTGCGCGACGAAATCGAGGCGCTGCTGAAGAAGCACGGGCGCCCTGCTTCGCACCTGGCGGTGCTGTTCGACCTGCGCGCGGGGCCGGCCCGCGGTCGCAAGCCCACCGCGAAGGCCGCCGCCCCGGTGCGCAAGCGCCGCCGCCGCAAGCTGAAGATTTACCGCAACCCGCACACCGGCGAGACGGTGGAGACCCGCGGCGCAAACCACAAGGTGCTGAAGGCCTGGAAGGCGGAGCACGGTTCGGCTGTCGTGGAGGGTTGGGCTACCACGAAAGAATAAAAGGCAGGCTCGCGCGGAGGCGCAGAGAGGCAGAGACGCGGAGAAATTTTATATATGTGTCAGGCAGGCGTTGTCGGCTGACGGCGAGCGGCCTGCGTTAACCCAAGCAACCCCTATAAAAACTCTCTCCTATCTCTGCCCCTCTGCGCCTCCGCGCGAAAATCTTCTCTTCAGGCAACCAGCGGCCGCAGTCGGCGCTGCACGGCAGCCGAGAGCGCCGCCGCTTCCTTGGCGATATTCAAGCGCATGGCGATCTTCGCAACCTCCAGCAGGTTCGGATCGATCCTGTAGCCCTGGCGGAGCTGCAGCCATTGCAGGACGGGCGCGAGATGCCAGATCGCTGGATTCCCGTCGTGCACCGCGGCGGGAAAGCTGCCAGCATGCGCCAGCGATAGCTTCCTCAGGTTCTGGCGCGAGACGCCAACCAGCTCCGCAATATCGCTCAAACCGACAAAGTCCGGCCCCACCTCGAGCAGCTTCGCGCCCGGCAACGCCCGCCTCACATCGGCCAGCGCACTGAGCACGGCCACCTGCGCGGATGGCGCTCTGCGGGTGAAATCCAATGCGATCCGACCCGGCCGGCCGGTGCCTATAAGGGCATCATCGCAACCCTCCGCTCCCAGTCGCTCGACCCAGGCGTCGATGTCCTCGCTCGTCGCGGTCACGCTGAACTTCAGACTGAACTCGTATGAATTAATCACCGGCATTCCCATCAGCGCCTTTCATCCCGGCCATACACGCGCAGCGATCCACGACCCGCCTGATTTGGCGCGCATGAATCGCGGGGTTCCGTGGCGTGCTCCAGATGCTTGCCATGCAGAATTCTCCCTGGCGACATCCTGAATCGTTGAAAGGACAGTACATCCGTCCCCACGCATGTCCCCGAGCGGTCTCAACGCGCCAGCCATGAAGCTCGGCATATCGGACGGCGCTCTCAACGTCCTTGTCAGGGTGTCTTGCCCTGGTCAATCCTTGGCTCCTCCTGAGCCTAGACGGGCATTAATGAGTTGTCAATTGACAACCTTGCTCGGGAAATCGTTCAGGTCGGGCAGCAAGCATGCCGAACCAGCCGTTAAATCCCAGTGGCAAAAACGAGGGGGAATCCAGGCATTTCCGGTGGCGCCATCCGCGGCCGACGCGCTTTGAAGAGTGGCTCGCGCGGAGGCGCAGAGAGGCAGAGGCGCGGAGAAGTTTATATAGAGGTTCCGGGGCGTGCGTCATCGCGCGACGGCGAGCGACCTGCGCTAACCCAGGCAACCCCTATAAAAACTCTCTCCTATCTCTGCCCCTCTGCGCCTCTGCGCGAAAATCTTCTCTTCAGGGAGCCTGCCCCGCGATCCACGCCCGCATCCGGGCCTCCAGCGCCGACAGGGGCATCGCGCCCTCCGCCAGCAGGTGATCGTGGAAGGCCCGGATGTCGAAAGCCGCGCCCAGTGTCGCTTCGGCGTCCGCGCGCAGCTGGCGGATGAGGAGTTCGCCGGTCTTGTAGGCCAGCGCCTGGCCGGGCCATGAGACGTAGCGGGCGACCTCGGTGCGGATGTTGTGGGGCGCCAGCGCCGAGTTCTCCAGCAGGCACGCTTCGGCCTGCTCCACGCTCCAGCCGAACCAGTGCAGCCCCGTGTCGACCACCAGCCGGCAGGCACGCCACATTTCGAAGGTGAGGCGCCCGAAGTGGTCGTAGGGCGTGTCGTACATGCCCATCTCGATCGCCAGGAATTCCGTGTACAGGCCCCAGCCCTCGCCGAAGGCGGTGATGTAGCTCTCGCGGCGGAAGTCGGGCACGCCCTCGAGTTCCCGGGCGAGCGCGCCCTGGTGGTGGTGGCCCGGCACGGCCTCGTGCACGGTCAGGGACGGCAGCTCGTAGAGCGGTCGCTGGTCGAGCGCGTAGGTGTTGACCATGTAGCCGCCGGCCACGCCGCCGTCGAGGCTGCCCGGCCAGTAGCGCCCGGTGGTGTAGCCGGGCGCCATGGCGGCAGGCACCGGGCGCACGCCGTAGGGCAGGCGTGGCAGCCGGCGGAAGAAGCGCGGCATGGCGTCGTCGGCGCGCTTGGCGAGCCACGTGGCGTGCTTGAGCAGCTCGTCTTCGCTCTGCGCGTAGAACCTGGGATCGGTGCGCAGGTAGTGCAGGAACTCGGCGAAGCTGCCCTCGAAGCCGGTCTCGGCGATCACCGCGTCCATCTCGGCGCGGATGCGCGCGACCTCGGCGAGCCCGACCTGGTGCACCTGCTCGGGCGTCATGTCGCGGGTGGTGTGGTAACGCACCAGCGCGCGGTAATAGTCGCGCCCGCCGGGGACCTCGGAAATGCCGACGCTCTCGCGCGGCGCGGCGAGGTATTCGTCGCGCAGGAAGGCGAGGAGCGCGCGGTAGGCCGGCATCGCGTGCTGCTCGATGGCGGCGAGCGCCGCGGCGCGCAGCCGCGCCTGCTCCTCCGCCGGCATGCCGGGCGGCAACGTGCGCAGCGGCGCGAAGAACATGCTTTCCTCGGCGGGCGTGCCGGCGATCTGTTCGACCTGGTCGATCACCCCCGGCAGGATGTAACTCGGCTGCACCATGCCGGTCTCGAGCCCGCGCCGCAGCCAGGCGACCTGGTGCTCGAAGTAGGCGGGGAGCGCCGCGATGCGCGCGATCCACGCCTCGGCCTCGGCAACGGTGCGCAGCTGGGTGCTCAGCCCGAGCGACGCGGGGTAGGAGTAAAAGCCGCTGTCGTTGGTGAATGGCATGCGCTCGGCCTCGAAGGGCGCGAGCTCGACCGCGGAGCGCAGCAGGTAATCGAGCACCGCATGACTGACGCGGGCCCCATCGTCGAGCCCGGCGGCATCAATGGCCTGCAGTCGGGCGAGGAATTCTGCGTTGGCCTGCCTGCGGGCCGCGACGGCTTCGAAGGACGCATCGGGCCAGCGCGCGGCGGCGTCGAGGTCGCCTTTCCGTCCGGCGCTGATGGGGTTGCTGGCGAGCCGGAAGGCTTCGTAGTCGGCGACGAGCGCATCAAACTCGACCCCCGGGTCGGGTCGGGCGCTGGCGCAGCCGGCGAGGATCACGGCGAGGACGATGGCGATGGACTTTCGCATTGGCGGGTTCCTGTTGAAGAGGGCTCGCGCAGAGGCGCAGAGAGGCAGAGACGCGGAGAAACGAATATATATCGTATGCCGGGTGCGGCGTCATCGCCGACCAGCGAGCGACCGCGGCCAATCGCCGCAACCCTGTAAACCCTCTCTCGTATCTCTGCTCCTCCGCGCCTCCGCGCGAAAATCTTCTCTTCATGTGACGCCAATGCAGCCGATTGCATATACCCTTTATTAGGGTAACATCACCCTAAATTCAGGTATCTTCAGGCCGGGACGGAAGGCAGCTGGAGCAAGCGATGAATCCGGTACTCGAAGCGACTCTCGGAAATCGAACCGCAGCATGGACCTTGCTGTTCATTACGAACTACGGCGAAGGCCATGGGCTCAGGATCGCCAAGACATTCGACCTGAGCCTCAGCATGGTCCAGCGCCAGCTCATGCGGCTGGAAGCCAACGGTGTGCTGGTCAGCCGGATGGTGGGCAGGGCCCGCGTATTCAGCTTCAACGAGCGAAACCCGACCGTACGGAATCTGAAGCAGTTCCTGGCTGCCGAGCTGGACCTGCTGCCGGATGAGGATGTGCGCAAGTACTTCCGTCAACGTCAGCGCCCGCGCCGAAGCGCCAAGCCTCTCTAGATCATGTTCCGGATCACCGCGGATACGACCGTCGATGAACTCGCGGCGGTCATCAGCCAGGCCCTGAAGGCGGCGGGCATCATCGCCATGCTCTCGGGCGGCGCCGGGAAGAAATACGGCTCGCGCGGAGGCGCAGAGAGGCAGAGACGCGGAGACATTTTATATAGTTGCAGGGCAGGCGTGGTCGGCTGACGGCGAGCGGTCTGCGTTAATCCCGGCAACCTATACCAATTCTCTCGTATCTCTGCTCCTCTGCGCCTCTGCGCGATAAAAAGGCCTCTGCGCGATAAAATGCCGTTCGAGCCCGGAACGCCCATACTGGACAACAGCGACAAGGAGAGTCCGGCCATGTCCCAGTCCCCCGCCCCGTCGACGCCCACCGCCAAGCACGACCGCCTGATCGCCGCGGCGCAGGCCGCCGGTCCGGCGCTCACGGTCGTCGTGCACCCGTGCACCGAGTCGGCGCTCAAGGGCGCCATCGGCGCCGCCGAGGCCGGGCTGATCACGCCGATTCTCGTCGGGCCGGCGGCGCGGATTCGCGCGGTCGCGGCGGAGCATGACATCGACCTCGACGGCATCGAGGTGGTGGATGCTGAGCACAGCCATGGCTCGGCGGCAGCGGCCATCGCGCTGGTCCGCGCGGGGCGCGGCGAGCTGCTCATGAAAGGCAGCCTGCATACGGACGAGTTGATGCACGCGGTGACGGCGGCGGCGACGGGCCTGCGGACGGCGCGGCGCATCAGCCACGTGTTCGTGATGGACGTGCCGGGGCGCGCGGACAGCCTGTTCATCACGGACGCCGCCATCAACATCTTCCCGGACCTGGATGCGAAGCAGGACATCGTGCAGAACGCGATCGACCTCTATCGGGCGATCGGGCGGGGCGAGCCGCGGGTCGCGATCCTCTCCGCGGTGGAGACGGTGACGCGGAAAATCCCCTCGACCATCGATGCGGCGGCGCTGTGCAAGATGGCGGACCGCGGGCAGATCACGGGCGGCATCCTGGACGGGCCGCTGGCCTTCGATACGGCGATCGACGCGGAGGCGGCGCGCGTGAAAGGCATCGACTCGCCGGTCGCGGGCCGCGCGCAGATCCTGGTCGTGCCGGACCTGGAGGCGGGCAACATGCTGGCGAAGAACCTGACCTTCCTGTCGAAGGCGGACGCGGCCGGGGTGGTGCTGGGGGCGCGCGTGCCGATCGTGCTGACGTCGCGCGCGGATTCGGTGCGGGCGCGCCTCGCGTCGTGCGCGGCGACCTCGCTGTATGCGGCGGCGCGGCGGCGCGGCGACGCGGTCGCGCGGGTGTAGCGGCCGGATGGAGGCGATCCTCGTCATCAACGCCGGTTCGTCGAGCCTGAAGTTCCAGGTGTTCGGGGTCGACGGTGGGAGCCTGCAGCGGCAGGTGCGCGGGCAGCTGGCCGACATCGGCCTCGCCCCTCGGCTGCGGGCGACGGGGGCGGACGGCACGGTGATGCTGGACCACGAGTTCACCGACAAGGAGGTGCCGGACCTGCCGGCGGCGATCACCAGGACGCGTGAATGGCTGCGCGGGCTGGCGGGCTTCGAGGTCCTCGCGATCGGCCACCGCGTGGTGCACGGCGGGCCGGACTTCGCGGGCCCGGTCCTGATCGACGCGCCGACCCTCGCGCGCCTGGTGGAGTTCGAGGCGCTGGCGCCGCTGCACCAGCCGAACAACCTCGCGCCCATCCGGCTGGCCATGGAGATCGAGCCCGGCGTGCCGCAGGTGGCGTGCTTCGACACGGCCTTTCATCGCGGCCACGCGGAGCTCGCCGACCATTACGCCCTGCCGCGCAAGTTCTACGACGAGGGCGTGCGGCGCTATGGCTTCCACGGCCTGTCCTACGAGTACGTCGCGGAGCGGTTGCTCGAGGTGGCGCCGGAGGTTGCGCCCGGCCGCGTGATCGTCGCGCACCTGGGCAGCGGCGCGTCGATGTGCGCGCTCCACGACGGGCGCAGCGTGGAGAGCACGATGGGCTTCACGGCGCTCGACGGCCTGCCGATGGGCACGCGCCCGGGCCAGCTGGACCCGGGCGTGGTGCTGTACCTGCTGACCTCCGCGGGTCTCGATCCCGCGCAGGTGTCTGACCTGCTGTACCACGAGAGCGGGCTGAAGGGACTCTCGGGCCTGTCGAGCGACATGCGCGTGCTGCTCGACAGCGATTCGCCGCGGGCGGCCTTCGCCATCGAGCATTTCGCCTACCGGGTGGGGCTGAACGCGGGCATGCTCGCGGCGGCGCTGGGCGGGCTGGACGCCTTCGTGTTCACCGCGGGGGTCGGCGAGAACTCGCCGGCGATCCGGGCGCGCGTGGCCGGTCGGCTGGCGTGGCTCGGTGCGGTGCTGGACAACGACGCCAACGCGGCGGGCCGGACGCGGATTTCTGCGCCGGGCAGCCGGGTCGGCCTGTATGTCATCCCGACGGACGAGGAGCTGATGATCGCCCGCCACACGCTGGCGGTGCTGCGCGGTCCGGCGGCTCGCTGAAGCTCCGGCGCGCGGCGCGCTAGCGCCAGCGGGCGATGGCGTCGAGCAGGCCGCGGGTGGAGGCGTCACCGCCCTGGAAGCCGTCCGGATGCGCGACGGCGCCCGCGAGCTCGCTGGCCAGCTTCTTGCCGAGTTCCACGCCCCACTGGTCGAAGGCGTTCACGCCCCAGATGACGCTCTCGACGAACACCTTGTGCTCGTAGAGCGCAACCAGCTTGCCGAGGGTCTCGGGATCGAGGCGGCGGAACAGGATCGTCGTGCTCGGGTGGTTGCCGGGGTGGACCTTGTGCGGCGCCAGCGCCTTGGCGGCCGCGAGCCGCGCCTGGTAGAGCGCCGCGGCCTCCTCGTCGCCCTCCGCGGGGGGCTCGATGCCCGCCTCGAGCTGGGCGCGCACTTCGTCCTCGTCCAGACCCTCGGACAGCGCGCGCGCCTGGGCCAGCAGGTTGGCGAGCGCGAGGTCGTGCTGCGACTGGGACGGGCCGGAGGCCTGCACGGGCGCGAGGAAATCGACGGCGACCTGGCGGGTGCCCTGGTGCAGCAACTGGTAGAAGCTGTGCTGCGCGTTCGAGCCGGGTTCGCCCCACAGCACGGGCGCGGTGGCGACGCTGACGCGCTTGCCGTCGCGCCGCACGCGCTTGCCGTTGGACTCCATGTGCAGCTGCTGCAGGTAGGCCGGGAAGCGCGCGAGGCGGCTGTCGTAGGGCAGCACGGCGAGGCTCTCGCAGCCGAGGAAGCCGGTGTTCCACGCGCTCAGCAGGCCCAGCAGGACGGGCAGGTTCTCGTCCAGCGGCGCGTCGCGGAAGTGCCGGTCCATGGCGCGGGCCCCCGCGAGCAGCGCGCGGAAGTTGTCCATGCCGATGGCCAGAGCGATCGACAGCCCGACGGCCGACCAGAGCGAATAGCGCCCGCCGACGAAGTCCCAGAAGCCGAAGCGGTTGGTCGGGGAGATGCCGAAGGCGTCCATGGCGGCGTGGTTGGTGGAGACGCCGACGAAGTGGGTGCGCACGGCCTCCGCGCCGAAGCGCTCGATGAACCAGTCGCGCGCGGCGTGGGCGTTGGTGAGGGTCTCCAGCGTGGTGAAGGTCTTGGAGCAGATCACGAACAGCGTGGTGGCCGGGGCGACCTTCGCGAGCACGTCGGCAAGGCCCACGCCGTCGATGTTGGAGACGCAGTGCACGCGGATGCCCGGCACGGCGTGGCCGGCGAGCGCCTCGACCGCCATCGCGATGCCGAGGTCGGAGCCGCCGATGCCGATGTTGACCACGTCGGTGATCTTGCGGCCCGTGCCGTGGCCCGCGTACTGGCCGGAATGCACGGCGCGCACGAAGGCGTCCATGCGGTCGAGCACCTCGTGCACGGCCGCCGTGGCGTCGAAGTCGCCGTCGAAATAGGGATCGTCGCGGTCGGCGCGCAGCGCCACGTGCAGCACCGCGCGGTCCTCGGTGTTGTTGATGTGCTCGCCGGCGAACATCCGCTCGCGCATCGTCTCGACGCCGGTGTCGCGCGCGAGCCGCTGCAGCAGGCGCAGGGTCTTGCGCGTCGCCAGGTTGCGGGAATAATCGAGCAGCAGGCCCTCGGCCTCGACGGAAAACCGGGTGTAGCGCTCCGGGTCACGCTTGAACAGCGCCCGCAGGCTGCGCTTGCCGAGGTCCTCGCGATAGTGCGCCTTCAGCGCCTGCCAGGACTTCAGCCCCTTCGGCCAGTTCCCCGTCTTGTTCGCCATGCGCTGCGCTCCACCTTCTATCGGCCAATGGCCGATCATGCCCTGTGTTCGTTACGGTAATAAGACAGGTACCAGTCCACGAAGCGCTGCACGCCCTCCTCCACCGGCGTCTCGGGCCGGTAGCCGACGTCCTCGACCAGCGCCTCGACGTCGGCCCAGGTGTCGGGCACGTCGCCGGGCTGCATGGGCAGGAGGTTCTTCTCCGCCTTCTTGCCCAGGCACTCCTCGACGATCTCGATGTAGCGCATCAGCTCGATCGGGCCCTGGTTGCCGATGTTGTACAACCGATAGGGCGCGAAGCTCGTGCCCGGGTCCGGGTCGTCGCTGTCCCAGTCGGGGTTCGGCTGGGCGACCTTGTCGAGGCACCGCACGATGCCCTCGACGATGTCGTCGACATAGGTGAAGTCGCGGCGATGGTGGCCGTAGTTGTAGACATCGATCGGCTGGCCCTCGAGGATCGCCTTGGTGAACTTGAACAGCGCCATATCGGGCCGGCCCCACGGGCCGTAGACGGTGAAGAACCTCAGCCCCGTGGTCGGCAGCTTGTAGAGCGCCGAGTAGGTGTGCGCCATCAGTTCGTTGGCCTTCTTGGTCGCGGCGTAGAACGACAGCGGGTGGTCGACGTTCTGGTGCACCGAGAACGGCATCTTCGTGTTGGCGCCGTAGACGGAGCTGGTCGAGGCGTAGACCAGGTGCTCGACCTCGTTGTGGCGGCAGCCCTCGAGCAGGTGGGTCTGCCCCACCAGGTTACTCTCCACGTAGGCCATGGGGTTCTCGATGGAGTAGCGCACGCCGGCCTGCGCGGCGAGGTGCACGACGCGGTCGAAGTGCTCGGACTTGAACAGCTCCATCATGCCGCTGCGGTCGACCAGGTCGAGCTGCTTGAAGCGCCAGTTGGGCTTGTCCTGCAGCCGGCTGAGCCGGGCGCGCTTGAGGGTCGGGTCGTAGTACTCGTTGAGGTTGTCGAGGCCCATGACCTCGTCGCCGCGCTCGATGAGTTTCCTGGCGGTATGGAAGCCGATGAAGCCGGCGGCGCCGGTGACGAGCACTTTCATTTCTTAAGTCCCTTTAGAAAACCAGTTTTCGCGCGGCGCCGCTGAAGAAGAAGATTTTCGCGCAGAGGCGCAGAGAGGCAGAGACGCGGAGAAGATGGAAGTATGAATGGATTGCACTGTTGCTTACATCAATGAATCAGGTCGGGTGAGCGGCGGGGCCCTGCAGACGGGGCGCAGGACATTTTTCGTGCGACTCGCTGGGCCATTATCAGCCACTCGTCCAGCCCCGGCTGCCCCATATTCCATCTATTTCCACTCTCTGCGGCCTCTGCCTCTCTGCGCCTCCGCGCGAGAACTCTTCCGCGGCTGCGGGCGGCTACGCCTGCCCCTAGAGCCGGCCGTCGACCGCGTCGGCCGGGAGGATGTGCTTGATATCGTAGACC